>JAZKRZ010000007.1:0-34158 GCA_036626395.1 Haloarculaceae archaeon | reverse complement strand
GAGAACCGGTCTCGTATACAAGTTGGTTGGCCAATCCAATTCTTGGACAGGCCCACGAGACGAGTCGAATCCGCGGCAGTAACCGAGTGATTATCTGTCGTATGTCCGAGTCGTGGAACGCGAATCCGAGCCAACGATGACCCCCACTACGAATCGTAGCGAATTCTCCGCGAGTTCAACAATGCCATACTCAGCCGGCAGTAGAGGCCCTGAGTATCTCGAAAATGGCGGATAAGGCGGAAGTGGACTCGCGGGGAAGGAACTGTTCGACTTTTGTGCGGAATTCTACCCCGATCAGTTTCACGCACATTTCGACTCGGTCGGGTGCCGACCGATCGGTTCTCCCGATAGCGCCGCCGAAGGTTTATTCCGCTGTTCGCGCAATCGTCTATTACATGGCGAGTTCCACGCGGGACAGCGACTCCGATCACGAGGGCGAGATTCGGATGTGGCGTGAGGACGGTAGCTGGGTCATCACCGACGTGGAGACGGGCGTCACTACCCAGGGCGAGACGCGGGAAGAGGCACTGGAGATGCTCGACGAGGCGGTCGCCCTCCACAAGGGGGAAATCGGACGCGAGCCGACCGAGGAGGAACTCCGAGCACTGGGTATCGACCCGGATGACAACACGACCGGTGACACGGAACCACCGGACTTTATGCAGTAGACGGGGCGCCGGACCTTCTCCGGGATGGAGGTGGTGAAAGTGCTGGTCAACGTCGGCGGCTTCGAGTGGCGTCGGACAGTCGGTGACCACGCGCAACTGTACTACGAGCATCCGACGAACCAGGACGATAGGCGACAGGTCACCGTGCCGCTGCACGATGAACTCAAGCCCGGAACACTGCGTGACATCGCCGACAACGCCGGTGCGAATGAGTTCGGCGCCTTCTGTGACTGGATCGACCGAAACGCATAGCTCGATCGGCCGCTCGTCCGGATCCCGGGCGACGCCGGCTATCACTCCAGTACCGCCTCTGTCGATATTCAGCGAAACGGCTACTATCCACAACGGGGGAGAACTGTTGTAGCTCCGATGGACTCGCGGGGAAGGAACCCGTCTACGATCAGATAGTATTGGCCGAAGGTTTTTCTCGAAGACCGCGCAACGTCGATGTAGATGGCGAGCACACCGCGCAAAGACCCGAGTGAGGAAGGTGTCGAGTTCATTCACGAGGACGACGGCTCGATCACCGCTCGGGACACGGAGACCGGTGTGGCATCGTTCGGCGATACCAAGGCAGAAGCGTTGCGTATGCTCGCCGAGGCGCTGGAGCTCCACGAAGGGGGCGGTGAGCCAGTCACTGACGACGACCTGCGCGAGATGGGACTTGACCCCGACGACACGGACGACAAGGAACTGCCCGAGTTCATGCGATAGTTTGAGATGGTCCGGACGACTTTTTCGGGCCAGGAAATCGCCAAAGTCCTCCGTAACCACGGGTATCGGCGAGCAGGTCGAACCGGAAGTCACCTCAAACTCCGCTGGGAGAGCCCGGACACGGACGAGGTGCGAATCGTGTCGGTCCCGATGAAGTCCGAGGACGATATCCCGACTGGTACGATGCGCTCTATCGCAGACCAGTGTGGTGCCGATGATTTCCACGCGTGGTGTGAGTGGATCGATGAAAACTGCTGAGCGACTGATTTCCTGCAGAATTTGATGGACTCGCCGGGAATCCGTTACAGCGTTTGAAAGAATCCATTTAATCCTCGCGCCGTCTAGCGGTTACAGATCGACACCCGTCAGTCGTCGTCAGCGGTGTAGGCCCCGCTTCGATGTTCGATCCGGTGGACTTCCAGCACCGACTCGCTCCGGTCGAGAATGCAGGCTAACCGATACTGTCCAACGCGGAGTTTCGAGAACGGGCCGCCGGTCAGCGGTTCGAGGAATTCGTCGGGGTCGCGCCACTCCGACTCGACGACCTCGTCGAGTTTCGAGACGATGCGGTCCTGTACGTGCGGGTCAAGCGAATCGAACTGATCCGCTGCTCGCGGTGTGAACTTCCACGTCCAGTCGTCGTCACTCGGCATCCTCGTCCCGGTCCATCATCTCGACGACTTCCTCACGAGACACCAGTTCCGCCTCGCCCGAACGGAGGTCGTGTTCGCTCGCCGCGATCTGTTTCCATCCCTCACGAGAGAATTCCGGATGCTTCACCGCGTCACGGGCAGCGTAGCGGAGGAACTCGCTTCGGGAATTGAATCCCTGTTCCTGCCACGTCGCGTCAATGTCTTCGAGGAACGCCTTACTGAGCCGGAGGTTGATCTGGACCATCTCGGGCCCGTCGTCGCCGCCTGTGGTATCCGCGTTGGACATATACAGATGCTTTGCGCTCGTATATACTAAATACTATCGTCGTACCATGACAACAGTCACGCTTGCGCGCGAAGCGTAATTAAAATGTAGGAAGATTCCGAGTGGAGTCAACGACCGATTGATTATCTGGTCAGTCCCCGAGCCACGAAACACGAATCACAGTGAGCCATGACCGTCGTCACGACTCGTAACGAATTCTCGCCGGTTCCAGTAATGCCATACTCAGATGGCGGTAGAGTCCCTAATATACCCGAAAATGGCGGATAAGGGGGAAGTGGACTCGCCGGGGGTCCGTTACGCTGCTTCAAAGAATCCGTTTAACCCCCGTGCTGTCCGGTGGTTTGTACTGTAGTCAGATGAACGTGCAGATGTCGCTGATGCTGTTGAGCTTTCAAAAATTGATACGATTGGCTTATAAAATACAGAGCGAGCATCGATCAGCCGGTTTCATCGGTCTGATGTAGAGTAACATCGACAACCGAGAGGTCGTCGTCCAGCGTCAACGTGATGCTATCTTCATCGACGGTGAACGTGAGCCGAGCCTCGAACGGCTCCGTTGAAATGACCTCCTCGTCGTATTCGGCGAGCGCCCGGCTCGCACGATTGAGCGAGTCGGGAACGAACGGGTTGAGTCCACGGGCAGTGAGGAACGCCAGCAACTCCGTGTTGGAGAGGAGAACACCGGGGGCGATGGATGTCGGATCGTAGTTACAGTTCGGACAGTAGAGGTTGAACATCATTGCATAGCGTCTCTCACAGTCGTCGCACACACCGGCGCTGGCGTCGTGGGTCTCACACACATCGACGGACGTTTCAAGCTTGGCGGAGCACCGCGAACAGACGCCGGCACTGTCGGTCAGGAAGTCAGCGTGTCGCCACATCCACGCGGCCTCCAGCATCTCCTGTGGCGACCGTCCCCGGACGCCCGCCGGCGGGAGCTGAAAGAATCCGAGGGTGCCGTATTCGGTGAACCGTCGTCCCCCCGAGTCGGCGAATCTGAGCAGTCCGGCACATTCGGTACAGCTCTGTTCGACGCGACCGTGCTGGAAGCCCACGGCGACCGGAGCCCCACAGAAGGGACAATCCTTCCGTGGGCCGAGTCGCTATTGTCCGACGGGCCGGCGTGTCACTCGATGGCACAAGATATCGCGACCGACCGGGCGGCCGAGATCGAACGGAAGGGGTGCGTCGTCATCGAGAACGCCTTCGACGAGACGGAGGTCGAGCGGATGCGGGCGGCGGCGGACCGGATCCTCGAACTGATGGTCAACTCGTCACTGGCCAACGACCGGACGAGCGGTCGCCTGGCGCTCGTCGAGGACGAGTTCGGAGACCAGACGGTGAAGAAGGTCCAGCCGGTCAACGACCTCTCGCTGGTCTTCACGGAGATAGCCCGCGACGAGCGCCTGATGGAACCGGTGCGGGAGTTCATGGACGACGACCCCAGGCTGATGGAGGAGAAACTCAACTACAAGCAGCCACTCGGCGAGGCCATCGAGGGCCTCGACACCAATCGCCCCTCGGAGGCGTGGCCGGTTCACAGCGACTGGGCGTACTTCAGGGCCCAGGACTACCCGCAGGACGTCGTCTCCTCGGCCGTCGCGCTCGACGACCTCACGGCGGAGAACGGGACGATGCGGTTCTGGCCGGGCACGAACGACGAGTTCGTCGAGCACGAACGGACCGACAACGGGCTGGAGGTCCCGCCGGAACACGTCGACGAGAGCGACGCCGAACTGCTGGCGGCGCCGGCGGGGTCGCTCGTGCTCTTCGATTCGGTCGTCTGGCACGACTCCTCGCCGAACGTGACCGGCGACCCGCGCCGGCTGATGATCTACAGCCACTACCCGGCGAGCGCCGGGCAGGAACACGGGATCGTCGAGGACGAACGCAACGCCCCGACCCGTCGACGGGAGTCGCCTTACGAGTGGCGCTACCAGGAACTGAAAGACGAAGGCGAGTTCGAGGACCGGTTCGAGGCACCCGACCTGTGATACGGACCGTTGTAATTCGTCACCACCGTCGCGAACCACGGTGAACGCATCGGGCCGTGACTCACCCATACGTCGACGGCATCGCCGAAAATGGGTACAACGGTCCATATGACACCGCGAGAGGAGGGACTGCCCTACTGTCCGGGAGCCGCCCACAGACCCCGGCCGGGAACCCGGAGACGGGACTGTGTCGTGCGTTGGACCGGACAGAACGACTAAAACCGTGGGCGACCTCGGATAGGGCGGATGGCGTTCAGGCGGCTCATGCGGGGGACGGTGCCCTGGCCGACACTGGAGAGTGTCGTCCGCGAGGTGATGGACCGCTACGACGTCGAGAACGCCCGCGTCGAATTCCTGGAAGCCGACAACTGGCTGTCGACGCCCTGCGTCGTCAACGACCGGCTGTTCGTGAAGGTCGTCACCGAGCAGAACTCCCTCGTCCAGGCGCTCCTGACGGCTGGCCGGAACCTCGGGGCCTTCTCCAGCGGCCGCGAGGGCTTTTTCCAGCGGTTCGACGCCCCCATCGAGATGGCCGAACACGAACTCGACGCCAACCGGCGGATGCGCGAACTCGGGATCAACGCGCCCGAACCGATGGAAGCTTTCGAGTACGAGGACGTCGCGGTCATGGTTCTGGAGTACCTCCCGGACTTCCGGACGCTGGGCGACCTCCCGCCCGATGAGGTGCGCGAGCACGCCGTCGCGTTGTTCGAACAGCTGGAGGTGATGCACGACGCCAACCTCGCACACGGCGACCTCCAGCGGGCGAACGTCCTCGTCGCGAACGACGAACTCTACTTCATCGACGCGACGAACGTCCGCGACGAGGCCATCGACGACGCCCGCTGGTACGACACCGCCTGCGCGCTCGGGGCGCTGGAACCCACCATCGGCGCCCGCGACGCCGTCGCCGCCGCGCTCGAAGTCCACGACGCCGGCGACCTGCTCGAAGCCCGCGAGTTCCTCGACTTCGTCGCGATCCGCCCCGAACACGAGTTCGACGCCGCCGCGCTCAAAGGCGAGATCGAGAAACACGCCGCCTGACCCCCGCTCGCGACACGGGACGACCACAGCCGACAGCCGTGCTCACTCGCCTCACAGCGCCGTTTATGCCCGCAGCGCACCTCTATGGGGTATGAAGGAGATTTTCACGACGGTCGATATCGAGGCCCCCGCCGAGGTGGTATGGGACGTGCTCGTCGACTTCGAGCGATACCCGGTCTGGAACCCCCGAACCCGCATCACGGGAACCGCCGCGGCGGGCGAACGCCTCGTCGTCGCTCCCGGCCCGGAGGCCGACGGGATGCCGACCTTCCGGCCCCGCGTCCTCCGGGCAGACGGGACGGAACTCCGGTGGCTCGGCCACCTCTACGTCCGCGGACTCTTCGACGGCGAGCACGTCTTTACTGTCGAGGACCTCGGGAACGGCCGCTCGCGACTCGTCCAGACCGAATCGTTCGGCGGTATCCTCGCCCGCCCCCTCCTGTGGCTGTACGGCGACGACACGAGAGCGGGGTTCGAGGCGGTCAACGAGGCGCTGAAAGACAGAGCCGAAGCGCTCGTCGAGTCCGGGTCCGAGTCCGAATCCGGTTCGGCCGACCCGGCCGGGGGCGACTCGCCGGGAGGGGCCGTCGAAGGCGGCCGCCGGCGCGCCGAGGCGACGGTCGACACGACCACGTGATCGGCTGGCAGGTCCGGCTGTCGGTCCCTCACCCGGTCTGTCTGCTCCGGGCGGTTACGACGATACCGGCCAGCACGACCGCCCCGCCGGCGACCGTCCACGCTCCGGGGACCTCGGCGAGTAGCGCCATCGCCAGGATCGTGCTCCCGACGGGTTCGCCCAGCAGCGAGACGCTCACGACCGCTGATTCGAGGTGTTCGAGCGCCCAGTTGAGGACGGTGTGCCCGAACACACCCGGTCCGACAGCCATCGCGAGGAAGAGCACCCACTCGACGGACTGGTACCCGAGGAGTCGGACGCCCTGGACGAGTGCGACGCCGAGCAGCCCGAGCGCACAGACCGAATAGACGACGGTGACGTACGGGACGAGCGCCACGCGGGCCCGGAGCGACCGGCCGATGAGGACGTACGCGGCCATCGCCACCGCGCCGGCGACCGCGAGACCGTTCCCGGCGAGCGGGCGCGGCCCCACCAGCGCCCCGCTGGCGAGTTCCCCCGCCGACATGGTGACCATCCCGGCCATCGCCAGGACGATCCCCCCGGCTTTCCGGGCGCCGAGGCGTTCGCCCAGCAGCGCCCACCCGCCCAGCGCCACGAACAGCGCCTGGGACTGCACCAGAGTGACCGAGGCCGCGACGCTCGTCCACTCGACGGACTGGAACCAGGTGGCGAAGTGGACCGCAAGCGCGAGGCCGCTCGCGCCCGCGGTCAGGGCGTCGCGCCGTCCCAGCGACCCGAGTTGCTCGCCGTGGCGCGTGAACGCCAGCGGCGCCAGCAGGCCGACGGTAAAGACGACGCGATAGAACGCCGCGACCGTCGGCGGCGCCGCGCTCCAGCGCAGGAGGATGGCGCTGGTCGAGACTGCGAGGACGGCCACCGCGAGCGCGGCCATCGGCGAGGCCCGCCCCTCCAGGCGCGTCGACAGTGTCTCGGCGCTCATCACTCCGCGTTACGAGAGCCGGGTCTTTCCTCTTGTGGTCGGACGCCCGCGTCGGCTACGGCCCGGACAGCACCGCGCCGACAGCGGCGGTCACCTCCGCCATCGCCGTCTCGGCGCGGTCGACCTCTCCGGTGAGGCTCAGAAAACCGTGCGCGAGCGACGGGTAGTGACAGTGACACACCGCGACGCCGGCCTCGCGGAGTCGCCGGACGTAGGTCACGCCCTCCGAGCGGAGGACGTCGTGGCCGGCGGTCGCGACCGCCGCCGGCGCAAGGCCCGCGAGCGTCTCCGCCCGCAGTGGGGCCGCGAGCGGGCCGTCGGCGTCGGTCCGGCCGTCGAGGTACTGGTCCCAGAACCACGTCATGTCCGTCCGCGAGAGCAGCACTGCGTCGGCGTGCCTCCGGTAGGAGGGCGTCTCGAAGTCACGGTCGAGGATGGGATAGCACAGCGCCTGAGCGGCGAGCGGGACGTCGGCTTCGCGGGCCCGGAGCGCAACCGCGGCGGCGAGGTTGCCGCCGGCGCTGGTGCCCGCGACCCCTATCCTGTCGGGGTCGACCCTCGGACCCACGTCAGGGTCGACGCCCGGACCGTCGAGGCCCGCGTCCGGACCCCCCGCGCCACCGAGCGACGCGCCATGCTCGCGAACCCACTCGAAGGCGGCCCACGCGTCCTCGACGGCCGCCGGGAACTGGTGTTCGGGCGCCAGCCGGTAGTCGACGGACACCACGACAGCGCCGAGACGCGTCGCGAACTCCCGGCAGATGTCGTCGGCCGAGTCGAGAGTCCCGAGCACCCACCCGCCGCCGTGGTAGAAGACCAGCGCCGGCAGGGTTTCTTCGGCGCCGTCGACCGGCCCCTCCGGCCAGTAGACCCGCACCGGGAGGTCGCCACCCGGGCCGTCGATGCGTCGGTCGACGACGGCCGCGACCGGTGGTCCGGCCCCCGCCGAAAACGCCTCGTCTTCGACCCGCCGCGCCTCGAAGACTGACATCGCGTGCCACGGCGGGAGGTCGGCGACGCGTCCCTCCCCGAGCAGCCTGGCGAGTTGCGGGTCGAGGTCGTCGGTCGCCCCCTCGTCCATACGCGCCCCCTGGACCCGCGGCGAGTTAATCGGTCCGGCGTCACCCCGGGTCCGGGCGCGACCGGCGCCGACGCGGTCGTCGAAACCTTCCAGTGTCCGCCGGCCGACGGTAGGACATGTCCAGTTTCGACCCGGACCGGGACCACGGAGCGGGACGCTCGTACGCTCGCGAGCGCGACGACGCGGACCCGCTCGGGGCGTTTCGCGAGCGCTTCGACGTCCCGGCCGACCTCTACCTGGACGGCAACTCGCTGGGACCGGTCTCGGACGCCGCAGCGGACGCACTCGACCGCGCCGTCGAGGAGTGGCGCGACCTCGGTATCGAGGCCTGGACCGAGGCCGACCGGCCGTGGTTTTACTACGGCGAATCTCTGGGCGCTGACCTCGCGCCGCTGGTCGGCGCCGACACCGCGGAAGTCGTCGTCGCCAACTCCACGACGGTCAACGTCCACACGCTCGTCGGGACGTTCCTCGACGCCCGCGGGGACCGCCCGCCGGGCGTCCTCGTGAACGAACTCGACTTCCCGACCGACCACTACGCGATCCGTGCGCAGTTGCGCCAGCGCGGGTTCGACCCCGACGAGCGCCTCCACGTCGTCGAGAGTCGCGACGGGCGCACTATCGACGAGGCCGACGTCGAAGCGGCCGTCGCGGAGAGAGACGTCGGCATCGTCTTCATGCCCTCGGTTCTCTACCGCAGCGGCCAGTTGCTCGACGTCGAGCGAATTACCGGGGCCGCCCACGACCACGGCGCGCTCGCGGGGTTCGACCTCGCACACTCCGTCGGCGCCGTTCCCCACGACCTCTCGGCCCACGGCGTCGACTTCGCCGTCTGGTGTAGCTACAAGTACCTCAACGCCGGGCCCGGAGCGATCGCGGGACTGTACGTCGCCGACCGCCACTTCGGGACCGAACCCGCGCTCGCGGGCTGGTGGGGCCACGAGAAGGCCACCCAGTTCGAGATGCGAGAGACGTTCACCCCCGCCGACTCGGCCGGTGCCTGGCAGACCGGGACCGTCCCCGTCCTCAGCGCCGCACCGCTCGCCGGGTCGCTCGAACTCCTCGACGAGGCGGGTATCGACGCCGTTCGCGAGAAGTCGCTCGCCCTGACCGGGTACCTGGTCTCGCTCGTCGACGAGCGACTCGCTGACCTCGGTTGCTCGGTCGGGACACCACGCGACCCCGACCGGCGCGGCGGCCACGTCGCCATCGAACACTCCGACGCCGAACGGGTGAGCGAGGCGCTGCGCGAGCGCGGCGTCGTCGTCGACTTCCGGCCGCCGAACGTCGTCCGGGTCTGTCCGGCGCCGCTGTACACGCGGTTCGTCGACGTCTGGGAGTTCGTCGAACGGCTCCGGGCCCTGCTGGAGAGCGGGGCCTACGAGGGTGTCGACGCCGGGGGCGACGTGACCTGAGAGCGTCGCGGGGCCGCCCGGGCCACGCCGCGACGTTATTCGGCGTCCTCGGGCGTGTCGAAGTCGTGGAAGTGCTCGCCTTTCTCCTTCGTGAGGACGTTCAGCGCGGCGGCGGCGCCGTCGCCGGCAGAAATGATGGCCTGCCACTCCTCCTGGCGGACCATCGCGCCCGTGGCGTAGGCGTCCGCGACGCTCGTCTCCATCGTGACGTCGACGTCGACGATATCGCCGTCGAACGCACAGCCGAGTTCCTCGGCGAGGTCGCGGTCCGCGCCAGTGGCGAGGATCACGTAATCAGCGCCGTACTCGTCGTCTTCGGTCGTGACGGTGAAGCCGTCGCCGTCCGCGGCGACTGTCGTGACTTCCTCGCCCTGGTGGATGTCCGCGCCGAAGCCCTCGACCTGCTCGCGGGCGTCCTCGACGAACTCGGTGCCGTCCTTCGACTCGATGCCGAGGTAGTTGAACAGGTGGGCCGAGTGCAGCCACGTCCCGTCGGTGTCGAAGACGACCGTGTCGAGACCGTTTTTCGCCGTGAACAGTGCCGTGCTCAGGCCGGCGGCACCGCCGCCGACGACAGCTACGTCCGTCATGGGTCCACGTGTGGCCGGAACTCGCCTAAGTGTTTGGTTCGGTTACACGCACGTCAGGGGAAAAGCGCGAGGTCGGCCGGGTCGTCACCACCGGCGGTTCACTCCAGCAGCTCCTTCGTCCGCCGGTGTCGATGGCGGAACATCGGCTCGAAGCCAACCCAGGCGAACGGGCTCGCGGCCCGCCCGAGCGCTCCGCCGGGCAGACGATACGAGACGCGGTCCTGCACCCGCGTCCCGTCGGCGACCGCCTCGAAGCGGTGGGTGTGGTCCCAGTGGGGAAAGGGGCCCTCCGCCATGACGTCACGGAACATCGCCGTGCCGTTCTCCTCCCGCCGGGCGACGATGTGCGAGACCCACCGCTGGCGCGGTCCGACGCCGAACGGCCGGACCGACGACTCGACGACCGACCCCTCCTCGAGGACGTCGGGGTCGGGGTCGCCGTCGGGACCGGTCGTCGACTCGACCCGCAGGTTCATCCAGCCCGGCGTCAGCGCCTCCAGCCCCCGCTCGTCCGAGTGAAAGCCCCAGACCGCCTCGAAAGGGGCCGCGACCACCGTCTCGCGCTCGTAGATGCTCATACGAGGCCTTGCCTCCCGATTCGGATAACTGGCCCGCCATACCACTGGGGTACCGCCGGCCGTGCCCCCGGGCGCCCGGTCCCCGCGCCGGTTCGGGTCAGGGCCAGGTGCCCGCCTGCTCGGCGGCGTCGAGGACCCGCCGCATGGCGACGACGTAGGCGGCGACCCGGTAGGTCGGGAGGTCGCGCTGTTCGTAGGCGTCGGTGAGCGCGTCGAAGGCGTTCACGATGACGGTCTCGAGTTCGTCGTTGACGCGCTGCTCGGACCAGTAGAAGCGCTGGCGGTTCTGCACCCACTCGAAGTACGAGACGGTGACGCCGCCGGCGTTGGCGAGAATGTCGGGGACGATCACGGTGTCGCGGTCGGCGAACACCTCGTCGGCGCCGGGCGTCAGCGGGCCGTTGGCCCCCTCGACGACCACCTCGGCCGAGACGTCGCGCGCCAGGTCGGCGTCGACGGCGTTTTCCAGCGCCGCCGGAACCAGCAGGTCGACGTCGAGCGTGAGCAACTCCTCGTTGGTCCGGACCTCGACGCCCTCGTGGTCGACGACGTCGCCCGTCTCGCGTTTGGTGTCCGCGACCGCCTCCGTGTCCAGTCCGTCGGGGTCGTAGACCGCACCCGAGGAGTCGGAGACGGCGACGACGGTGGCGCCCTGCTCGGCGAGCAGGCGGGCACCGATGCGGCCGACGTTCCCGAAGCCCTGGACGGCGACCGTCGCGCCCGCGAGGTCGCGGTCGAGGTACGCGAATGCCTCGCGGGCGGCGAACATGACCGAGCGACCCGTGGCCTCGACGCGCCCTTCGGACCCGCCGCTGTCGATGGCCTTGCCCGTGACGACGCCGGGTTCGGTCGTGTTCTCCAGGGTCTCGTAGGTGTCCTTGATCCAGTTCATCTCCCGCTGGCCGGTGTTGACGTCCGGCGCCGGGATGTCCCTGTCCTCGCCGACGAACGGGCGGAGTTCGGTGGCGAACGACCGGGTGATCCGTTCGAGTTCGCTCGCCGAGTAGGCGTCCGGATCGATGGCGACCCCGCCCTTGCCGCCGCCGTATGGGATGTCCGCGACCGCGCACTTGAACGCCATCCACCCCGAGAGCGCCTTGACCTCGTCGCGGTTCACGTCGGGATGGTAGCGGATCCCCCCCTTGTAGGGGCCGCGGACGCCGTTGAACTGCGAGCGATAGCCCCGGAACACGTCGATGGAGCCGTCGTCCATCTCGACGGCGAGGTTCGTCTCCAGGACGCGTTCGGGGTGTTTCAGCCGAGCCAGCTGTCCCGGCTCGACGTCAAGGTGCGCCGCCGCGTCGTCGACCTGCGCCTGTAGACTCTCGAACGGGTTGACCTCCGCCATGCCCCATAATCGGTCAGCGTCGTGAAAAGAATGGTGGGCCTGTTCGCAGTTCCGAAACGCCCGGCGGACCCCTGCACGCCGGCTCGACGGCCGCTCGTACGGATTGCTGTCACTGTGTTCCGGGACGACCCCACGATGTCGTGCGGTCGGTCCGGACACGACCGACAGCAGTCCGTATCACTCCACGTCGACACCGGCCGCCCGTGCCCGCTCTCGTATCCGCTCGGCCTGTGCGACGAGGGGCGCGTCTATCATCTCGCCGTCGACGGCGAAGACGCCGCTGTCGGCCGCCTCGCGCGCGTCGAGGACGCGACGGGCCCACTCGACCCGTCCGGGGTCGGGCGTGAACGCCTCGTTTATCGGGTCGACCTGCGCCGGGTGGACCGCGAGTTTCCCGTCGTACCCCAGGTCGCGAGCGAAGGCCGTCTCCTCCCGCAACCCCTCGGTGTCCTCGAAGTCGGTGTAGACCGTGTCGATGGCGTCCACGCCGGCGGCGCTCGCCGCCAGCACGACGTGCTCGCGGGCGTGGAGCACCTCGGTGCCCGCCGCGGTCCGCGTCGCGCCGACGTCGGCCGCCAGGTCCTCGGCCCCGAAGACGAGCGCGTCGGTCGGGGCCGCCGCCGCGATGGCCTCGGCGTGGAGGACCCCCGGGGCGGTCTCGACCAGTGCCAGCACCGGCAGGTCCGCCCCGCGTTCGGCCGCCAGGTCCGCCAGGTCCCGGACGTCGCCGGCCGTCTCGGCTTTCGGGAGAACGAGCGCGTCCGGTCCCGGACCCTCAAGCACGGCGTCGAGGTCCGCCCCGCCGCCCCGGCCGGGCGGCGAGACGCGGACGCACACCTCCACGTCCGCCGGCGAGTCCTCGGCCGCGAGGTCAGCCAGCACCTCGCGAACGGACTCGCGTGCCGCCGGCCTGTCGTCGGGCATCACGGCGTCTTCGAGGTCGAACACGACGACGTCGGCGCCGGTCGTCGGCGCCTTCCGCACGAGTGTCGGCCGGTCACCCGGCGAGAACAGGACGCTCCGTCGTGCCATACCCGACCCACGCGCCGCGGGGATTTGAAACCGGTGTCGCCCACCCCCGGGACGACCGACGACTCTCCGGGCTCCGGGAACTCACTCTCCGTGTCGTTCCCGGATGGCGTCGGCCAGCGAGTCGGGGTCGTCGAGTCGTTCGAGCACCCGCAACTCGTCGCCCACGGCGACCTCGCCGCCCTCGACCACGTCGGCGTCGACGACGACGTTCCGGCGGTGGCGCCCGTCGGCGAGGTCGATGTCGTACGCCTCCCTGACGTGCTCGATGGCCGCGCTGTCCACCAGCGTCACCTGACAGACGTCGTACGGCGAGTAGTACCCTCGGTCGTGACAGTAACGGTCGCCCCGGAGGCCGCCGTCGGCGACCGCCCGGACGCGCTCTCGTGACTCCATGGGCGGACTTCCCTCGGGGGCCGTCCAGATCCGCCGGACCGTCGGCATACCCTCTCCTGATACGGACCGTTGTAATTCGTTACCACCGTCGCGAACCACGGTGAACACATCGAGCCGTGACTCGCCCAAACGTCGACGGCATCGCCGAAAATGGGTACAACGGTCCGTATGAGACCCAGCGGGACAAAACGGTTCGCCCGGTCGCCAGCCCGCCCCCGCAGTTCCACTTCCGGTCCGGACCCGCAACCGCTTTCCCCGACTCGCCCCTGGGCCCGACGTGGACGAGACGATCCGCTGGTTGCAGAGCCGCCCCTACCACGAGGGACAGATCCGCGAGCGCCGCACGCTCCCGGACCGGGCGGCGACCTACGCCGACGTCGACCTCGATCCGCGATTCGAGCGGGCGCTCGCCGAGGACGGCATCGAGCGCCTCTACGCCCACCAGGCCGAGGCCGTCGAGGCCACCCGCCGGGGCGAGAACGTCGTCCTCGCGACCCCGACGGCGAGCGGGAAGACGCTGGCCTACACCGTCCCGGCGTTCGAGCGGGCGCTCGACGACCGCGCGACGACGCTGTACGTCGCCCCGCAGGTCGCACTCATCAACGACCAGGCCGCGACCCTCTCGGAGTACGCCCGCCGACTGGGCTTCGGGTCGGGCGTCCAGGTCGACGTCTACACCGGCCGCCAGGACCGCTCTGAGAGAGAAGCCATCCGCGAGCGCCAGCCCACGGTCCTCCTGACGACGCCCGACATGCTCCACTACGGCATCCTCCCGCACGCCCACCGCCTGTGGGACTGGTTCTTCGAGCGCCTCGAAACCGTCGTGGTCGACGAGGTCCACGAGTACCGCGGCGTGTTCGGCAGTCACGTCTCGCTCGTGTTCCGGCGGCTCAACCGCATCTGCGAGCGCTTCGCCGAGGACGGCCCCGCCAGCGCGGACGGCCGCCCCGACTGGGTCTGCTGTTCGGCGACCATCGGCAACCCGGTCGAACACGCCGCGACGGTCACCGGGCGGGACCCCGACTCGTTCGTCGGCATCGAGGAGGACACGAGCGCCACCGGCCCGACCCACTGGCTGCTCTGGAACCCGCCCGAGTACGACGACGGCGCGGGCTTCGGGAGCGGGCGGCGCCGTTCTTCCCACGTCGAGACGAAGAACCTCTTCGTCGACCTCGTCGACCGCGGGTTTCAGACCGTGGCGTTCACCCGCTCGCGCCAGACCGCCGAGCGCTACGCCACCGAGAGCAGTCGCGAGTTGCGTGATCGCGGCGAGCGCGAGGCGCGAGCCCTCTCGCGGCAGGTCCAGGCCTACCAGGCCGCCCTCCGGGACGACCGCCGCGTCGAGATCGAGGACGGCCTCAAGTCCGGCGACGTGCGGGGCGTCTGGAGCACGAACGCGCTCGAACTCGGCGTGGACATCGGCGGGCTCGACGCCGTCCTCCTCGACGGCTACCCCGGCACGCGAATGGCCGCCTTCCAGCAGGCCGGCCGCGCGGGCCGCGGGACGGACCCCTCGCTCGTGGTCATGGTCGCCGGCGAGGACCAGCTGGACCAGTATCTGATGCGCCACCCCACCGATTTCTTCGACGAACCGCCCGAGCGGGCGGTCTCGAACCCCGGGAACCGCCGGCTCCTCCCGGACCACGTCCGCGCGGCGGCCCGGGAGACGTGGCTGCGCCCCGACGACGACCGCCACTTCGGCGAGGCGTTCCCCGACGTCGTCGCCGACCTCACCGAGTCCGGCGACCTGGACCGCCGGGCGACCGAGGCAGGCCTCCGGTGGCTCTACGACGGCGCGGGCAGCCCCCAACACGAGATGAGTCTCCGGACCGTCGGCGACCGCGAGGTCCAGTTGCGCGACCGCCGGGGCGGCGACCCCATCGCCTCGCTGTCCTTTGCCGACGCGCTCCGGGACGCCCACCCCGGCGCCGTCTACCACCACCAGGGCCAGGACTACGAGGTGGTCGACCTCGACCTGCGCCACGACGTCGCCGACCTCGCACCGGTGGACCCGGACTACTACACGCAGGTGCTCCACGACAAGACGATCACCGTCGAGGAAGACCGTCGCGAGCGCAGCCTCCTCGACCCGGACGAGAGCGAGACGCGTCGCGTCTCGGACAGCCGAGCGGGGAGCGAGACGACCCGCGAGGCCGTCACGGTCAGGTTCGCGGACGTCACGATGCGAAAGCAGATCACCGGCTTCGAGCGCCGCGAGCGTGGCAGCGGCGAGCCCATCGGCCGGGAGTCGCTCGACCTGCCCGAGACCACCCTCGAAACAGAGGCGTGCTATTTCACCGTCCCCGACTCGCTCAGACGGGACGTCGAGGCGAAAGGCGACGGACAGGACGCCTTCGCCGGCGCCATCCACGCCGTCGAGCACGGCATGATCTCGCTGTTCCCGCTGTCCTTTCTCTGTGACCGCCGCGACGTCGGCGGCCTGTCGACGCCACACCACCCACACACCGACAGGAGTACGGTCTTCGTCTACGACGGCTACCCCGGAGGGGTGGGGCTGAACAGTCGCGCCTACGAAACCGTCGCCGACCTCATGGAACGGACGCTGGCGATGATCCGGGACTGTCCCTGCGCGGAGGGGTGTCCGGCCTGCGTGCAGTCACCCCACTGCGGCAACGCCAACGACCCGCTGGAGAAGGGACTCGCCGCCGACCTCCTCGCCGCGCTGGTCGAGTGAGCACCCGTCGGACGGGCGAACGTCCGGCGGCATCCAGACCGACCGCCGATCCCCGGGTATTTCGGAACCCCGACCGAACGGCAGACATGGACCTCCCAGCGAGTCGCCGCCGGGAAGCGGCCGCAGTCGGTGCCTTCGGCGCCGCCTTCCTGCTCGTGTTCGTCGTCGAGGCCGTCGTGCTCGCGACGCGACTCTCGGTGGCGCTGCCCGTCGCGCTCGTCGTCGGCCTGCTGGTCGCCGGCCTGGCGTTCTGGGAGGCCGACGAGTAGTACCCCTCGCGCCCGTCGGAACGGTTGCCAGGAGCGCTCGCGGGGGCCTTCTCATACTGTCGGACACAAGTTCGTGAACGGGGGATCCGCCGTTCGGGGCTGAACCGTCACAAACACCCCGAGACAGTCATCGAACGATGACATTGCTTGTGTCCGACAGTATCAACACCACCCCGTACGCGGACGGTCGCGGTGCTCGCAGGCCGGACAGAAAGCCGAAACACCCGCCGGGCCTGCTCCGAAAGCGGTCGCGCACGCCTCGCAGACGGTCAGGGCGCTCCTCGGGATCCATCCGCTGGCGTGGGTCGTCGCACTCCTGGGCTTCGTCGGGCCGCTGGGCTGGCTTGAACTGCTGCTCTAGCGACCGGACCGACAAGACCGTGGAGGTCACTGCCCCCGCTTCCGATACCAGACGCGCTCGCCGACCGGCGACTCGTCCGCCCCGACCGAGAGACGGTCGAGAAAGAGGTCACGGACCGCGAACGTGACGACCAGCTCGACGGCGCCGTCCGGGCCGCGCACTGTCACCACGTAGTGCCCGTCCCGTTCCTCGGTGTCGAGGACGGTCCCCTCGGTCCAGCGGTCGCGGTCGTGGTCCGGTTCCCGGGCGTGGATCCGGTCGTGTGGCACGACCCGGGCTACGGACTGGAGACCTGAACGGATTGCGGTCGGGGCGGTCCCGGACCACGGCTCACGCGCCGGTGACGGCCGGTCGCGAAGGCCTCTCGACGGCGGCGCTGCCGACCGACTGACGGCCGCCGCGACCGGTCAGGACGGCCTGGCGCGGACCTCCGGGAGGTAGCGCCCGTGAAAGTCGAAGGGGAGCGCGTGCGGGAGCGTCACGCGAGCGCGCTCGGTGAACGACTCGCCGTCGAGGACGAACAGCCGGGACCGGTCGGCCGCAGCGTCCAGCCCGACCGTCAGGACGACGCCCTCGTCTTCACCCTCGCGGCGGCCGTCGGGCGCGGGGACGAACACCGGTTCGCCGAAGTAGTCCGCGCCGTCGTCGAACTCGACGGCCTCGCCAGTTCGGGTATCGAACTTGAGGACGGCGGTGGCCCACTCGGTCACCGGCTGGTCCATGCTCATCGCGTAGACGTAGCGGTGGCGACGACACCACCGCGCCGGCGAGGCCGTCGGGAGGGCAGTGCCGTCGTCGTACAGCGTCTCGCGCTCGACGCTCGGGTCCGTGCCGTAGCGGTCCCGGCCCGTCGCGCCGCCCAGCGCGACGGTGAACCGCTCGAGGCGGCCGGCCAGCGTTCCCAGCCCCCCGGACCGCAGGCTGTCCAGATACAGCGAGTCGATAGCGCTCGCGTCGGGAACCGTCTCCAGGTCGAAGACGAGTTCGCGACCGCCGTCGCGCTCGAAGGCGTTGACGTGGTGGAAACCGAAGACGGCGTCGGTCACCGGGTCGGCGACGACGTCCCCGGTCGCGCGGTCGAGGACGACGACCCGCGTCCCGCGGTCGGGCTCCCACTCGAACTGCTCGACGAAGGGGCCCTGCTGGCCGGGCCGGAGGAACCGCACGGGGTCCAGTCGGAACGGGAACTCCGTGAGGACGACGTAGCGCGGCGTGAGTGCGAAACTGTGCATGTACGCCGGTTCGTCCGTCTCGACGCTGCCGACGTGGCGCCGCTCGCCCAGCGCCGGTATCGCGTGGACGTGGTACGTGCTCGTCCGACCGAATTCCGTCTCGACGTTGAACAGCGTCCCCGTCGCGGGGTCGCGCTTGAGGTGCGCACAGGTCAACTGTCCCGCGGGCGCGTCGCCGTCGTACTCGACGTGTCCGGTGGTTTCGAGCGTGCCGGGGTCGACCCGGACCCACCGCGGCGACTCCGTGAGCGCGACGTAGTCGTCGCCGACCCGCTCGACGACGATGTTGGTGTTGTCGTAGGGCGAGGTCAGGAACGTCGCGAGCCGCTCGCGGAGCGTCGTCTCGCCGGTGGCGAACCCGCCCTCGAACTCGTCGGCGGCCGCCGTCCGGTAGGTTTCGGTCCGGAGGAACCGGTTGCGGTAGTGGACGGCGTCGCCGGTCCCGCCGCCGGCCCGGTTGCCCGGGTCGAAGGTGTACCGCGAGCACATCGCGAGGCCGTCGAACCAGTGGTCGACGTCGCTCCCGCCCGGCAGCGAGAACGACCCCGGGCCGTTGCGGATGAGACTCCCCCGCAGCCAGTCCGGCAGGTCGCCCTCGACGTCGAGACTGGCCGCCCGTTCCTCGTGGAGCGAGTGAAACCCCGGATGGTCAGGCATCGACCGACGGTACGGGTCCCACCAGTAAGTACCCCCGCGGCACGTCGCCGGGGACGCACGACCGTCCGGCCGGCCGCGCTGCCGATACACCGGGCTCCGGACGCGACACTCGGACCGACGGCGCTACCGGTCGGCCGGCGCCCGGTCGTCGAGAACCGGGATCGCCGCGATCCGTTCGGCCGGGAGCGCGCCCCAGTCAACGCCTGTCGGGCGGTCGTACGGCGTCCCCGTCTCGACGACGCGCTCGGGCGTGACGACGAAATCCAGCGGCACGTCGTGGTCGTCGACTGGGACCCGCTCGTCGACGACCTGCCGTTCGTGGACGGTGGTGACGGCCGTGGTCGTCTCGTCGGGATTCGCTTTCAGCGTCTCGGCGTCCCGCCAGGTCTCCAGGGTACGCAGGCGGTCAGCGGCCTCGTCTGCGCCCGCGAAATCGGGGATCCGTCCGTGGGGCGGGAAGGTGAAGCGCGCGACGCCGGACTCTTCCAGGTCGTCCCAGACGCGTTCGCAGAGCGCCTGCTTGTCCATACCCACGGTCGTCGACGAACGGTGAAAACGACGGCGGACGGCGACGGGGACCGGGGCAGAGTCGAGGACCCGGACGGGGACCGGGCGACGGCGGTACCACAGTCGACTCACACGACGTCGGAGGCGGTCGAGTCAGCGGCGACGTCGGTCTCGACGTCGATCCGGCCGATGAGGCCGACGATGGTCGAGTCGATAACGAAGGCGAACTCCTCGTCCGGCCAGCCGCCCATCTCGTCGACGATGGCGCTGGAGGGGCCGAACACGAACGTCGGCGTCGCGCTGGACGTCTACACCACCTGGGTCGGTCTCTCGCGGGGCTGACCGAGGGCAACCCGCTGATGCACCGCGCCATCGACGGTTTCGGCATCGGCGCACTGGCGGCCGCCAAACTACTCGTCGTCGCGGGGGCGCTGGCTTTCCGGGCGCTCCGGCCCCGGTACACGCGACCGATCGTCCTCGGCCTCGCCCTGCCGTGGGGCGCCACTGTCCTCGTCAACGCGGTGATGCTCGCGACGCTGTGAGACCACAGCGGCCGACCGCATCGTTCCGGTGACGACGGGCCCTACTCCTCGTCGCGTTTCAGCGCCAGCACCGTCCGCTCGAACGAACAGACGAGGGTATCCTCGCCGGACGCCTCGACCCTGAACGCGTCGACATCCATCGTGACGACGCCGCGCTCGCCGTCGCTGGTCTCGCGTTTCTCTGTCACTGTGGACTCCGCGCGGATCGTGTCGCCGTGATACACCGGATGGGGGTGTTCGACGTCGTCGTACGAGAGGTTCGCGACGATGGTCCCGTCGGTGGTGTCGGGGATCGACAGTCCGACCGCGAGACTCATCGTGTAGAGGCCGTTGACCAGTCGCTCGCCGAACTGCGTGTCCGCGGCGAAGTCCGCGTCCAGGTGGAGGGGCTGCTGGTTCATCGTCAGGTCGCAAAAGCGCTGGTTGTCCGCCTCCGATATCGTCCGGCGCTTGTCGTGGACGACCCGCTCGCCCACCGCGAACTCCTCGTAGTACTTGCCGGGCATGGAGTCCCTGTCGGCCGGAGCGTGAATAACGGTTCGGCCTCGCTACTCCTCGACGGCCTCGGCACACTCCCGGACGAGCCCGTCGAGTATCTCCGGCGTCGTCGGGTGGTAGGCCCGGTCCGGAATCTCGCGCACGTCCAGCCCGAGTTCGACGACGAGCTGCATCGTCTTGGCCATCACGTCGGCGTGATAGTGCAGCCCCTGCCAGCCCAGGACCGTGCCGTCCGTCCGGTCGACGACGAGCTTCCCGAGCCCCTCGGGGACGTCCTTGGCCTTGAAGACGCCGTCGTCGCTGGCCTGACGGGTCGCAACGGCCACGTCGTAACCGTCCGCGCGAGCGGTCGCTTCGTTGTGACCGACGCGGGCGAACGGGTAGACGCCCAGCCCCGAGAAGATGACGTGGTGGTGGACGTTCTCGTACGCCTGGAGGGGCGCACCGCGGTCGTGGCGCAGGATGTTCTCGGCCGCAGTAATGCCCTGTTCCTTGGCGACGTGGAGGACGGGCTCCTTGCCGTTGACGTCGCCGACGAAAAAGACCCGGTCGTCGTCGCGCGCCTGCATGGTGTCCCGCACCCAGTCCCGTGGCTCGCCGGTGTAGGCCCCGGGTTCGACCGACGTGTTCGCCAGTCCGAGCCCTTCGAGGGCGGGTCGGCGCCCGGTAAACAGGAAGAGCTGGTCGGCCTCGTAGGCGTCGGTGGTGCCGTCACCGAACTCGACGTGGAGGCGGACCCCTCCGTCGTCAGTGGGTTCGAGCCGCCGCTCGTAGCAGTTCGTCGGGACGGTGACGTCGAAGTGCCCCTCGTAGATGTCGAGCGCGGCGTCGCCGAAGGGGGCGTCGCCCTCGTCGATGGGGCGGTCGTCGTGTTCGATGACGGTCAGGTCCATCCCGCCCGCCTCCGTGAGATAGGGGGCGAGTTCCATCCCGACGTACCCGAACCCCATCACGATGCCCGAGTCCGGGAACTCCGTGGCGTCGAGGACGTCGGCACTGGTCGCGTAGTCGACGTCGTCGATGCCCGGGAGGCCGGGAACGTTGACCGAGGAGCCGGTGGCGACGACGACGTAGTCGGCGTCGAACTCGCGGCCGCCCGCGGCCACCGTGCGGTCGTCGACGAACGTGGCGGTGTCGTGGACGAACTCGACGGCTTCGCGCTCGGTGAGGTCGTGAACCCCCTCGCGGCGGTGGCCCGCCCACCCGAGCGTGTTGTCGTCCTTGCGTTCGACGGTCCGTTCGAGGTCGACCTCGGGGAGGTCCCCGGCCAGGCGCTCGTCGTGGCGCGCCTGGAAGCGGTGTGCCCCGGCCGAGAGCACCTCCTTGGAGGGCATACACCCGCGGAGGATACAGAGCCCGCCGCCGGGGTCGCCGTCGTCTATCAGCGTGAGTTCGACGTCCGGTTCCCCGGCCAGTTCCCGGGCGACGACTGCGCCGGCGCTCCCGTAGGCACCGATGACGACTACGTGAACCATACGGCGTGATCCGGTGTGGGCGCTTAAATCATCCCCGGGGCTGTGCGGGGGGACCGACGACCGAGTCGTCGCGCCGGGCGGGTCAGCACGTCGACCGCAGGCGATCAGTCGACCGTGGGATCGGGGTCTGACTCCGGTTCGGGGGTCGGGGTCGGGTCGACGCTGATCGGACCGAGGAGGCGGCGCAACGAGCGCGGACGCGTGGTGAGACGGTACCAGACTACCAGCGCGGGCGGCAACACGAGCAGCGACGTGACGAACGCGTAGAAGACACTCAGTGCCATGAGGACGCCGAACTGTCCGATCGCGGGGAAGACAGCCAGCGCGAGCACACCGATACCGAACACGGTGGTGAGCATGCTGCCCAGCAGCGCGCCACCCGTGCCACGGACGGTGCGGTCCAGCGCGGACAGCAGGTCCGTCTGCTCGATTTCGTCGGCGAACCGGTGGGTGATGTGGACGGAGTAGTCCACTCCGAGTCCGATAGTGACCGCGAGGATGGTTGCGGTGAGGGCGTTGAACGGGATACCGACGGCCCGCATCGTCGCCGCGACCAGCGTGACCGTCACGAGCACGGGAAAGAGGTTCGCGAGCCCCAGGGAGGCTCGTCCCTCCAGTACGCGGTAGATGAAGACGAGGAACACGGCGGCACCGACGATCGCGGTCGAGAGACTGACGAGCGCCGACTCGAGGATCAGGTCGGAGACCTCCTGGAAGACGACCACCTGCCCGGTCGCTATCGCCGTGTAGCGGTGTTTGTCGGCCACCGCCTTTGCGTCGGCGACGATGGCCGACTGCTCGGCGTCGGACTCCACGGAGTAGACGACCCGCGTCGAGCGGCGGTCGTCGCCGAGATAACTTCGCGTCTGGGCCTCCGCGGGCGAGGAGAGCAGGTAGTCGTACACCTCGTCGAGGTTCTGGTCGGGGATGCCGTTGTCGTCACGGTCGTTACGGGCAACGAGCGCCCGGAACTCGGGGTCCCGTTGCTGATAGTCCTGAATGACTGTCACGATCGACTCGCTGTCGGCGTGGCGGCCGTCGCGGACGAACGTATCCGGCGGCTCCCGTCCAGCACGGTGGATCGACTCGAGGACGTGGTCCCGTTCCATCGGCGCCCGCAAGTAGACCGTCGCCTGGTCCTGCTGGGTCGTGGCGAACTTCTCCTCCAGGAAATTCAACTGGGCGGTCACGGTGTACTCGGAGGGCCGGAACGGTTCGGGCAACTCCTCGAGGAAGTCGGGGATGTCCTCGGGCGGGAGGAAGTCCTCCTGTTCGAAGGTGGTATCGACGCCCGTGGCGTAGTAGCCGGCGCCCGCGCTCCCGACAACCACCGCCAGCACGAACAGGGTCGGCGCGTACCGCGCAACGAGCACGCCGCCGTACAGCACCTCGCCGAGGATGGACCCCTCCGAGGCGAGGGGGCGCTCCGAGACGGTCGGGATGGGGGAGACCTCGCGCAGGCGGTCGAGTTTCACCTTGGCGGCGGGCATGAACACGCCGAACACGAGGAACACGAACACGATGCCGATCGAGGCGACGAGTCCGAAGTCGCGGATCGGCGCCAGTTCACTCGTGTAGTTCGCCGAGAAACCGATGACGGTCGTTCCGGTGACGATGAAGAAGGCGACCAGCAACTGGTCGGACGTTAGCCGCATCGACTCGGCGATGGAGTACCCGCGCACCCGTTCCTCGCGGTAGCGGTTGACCGAGTGGATACCGAAGTCGATTCCCACCGCCAGCAACAGGGGCGGGACCGCGATCAGCATCTGACTGAACGCGATGCCCGCGATACCCATGAACCCGAAGGTCCAGATTATCGCCATCAGCAGCGCGACCCCGCCGAGCAGCAGGTCCATCGGGTCGCGGTAGGCGACGGCCAGGAACAGCACGATAAACACCACTGCCGCGGGCACGACGATGAGCAGCGAGTCGACGATCACCTCGCTGAACTCGCTGGCGAACAGGCCGGTACCGAACACGTCGATGTTCCCGCCCGCGGGCTCGATGACGTGCCGTGCCTCGAGCTGGATGGCAGTCAGCGGACTCGTCCCGCCCTGCCCGGCGCCGGCCGACAGTCCCGCGGGCACCTCGTGTGTGACAGTCCCGATCGTGGCCGAGGCGGTCGCGCTCTCGCGGTTGTAGTCCCTGCTCAGGAGTCCGGAAAAGGCGGGGTTCCGCCGGTCGACCTCGCGGACGGCCCGTTTTATCTCCGAGCTAGGGGCGTCCTCGATGGCGTCGATCTGGTCGTCGAGCGTTCTGGCGCTCGGGTCGAGTTGCCGGGCGACGATGCTCGCTGCGCTCGACGTGCCGACGACGCGCATCCCGTCGCGGTCTTGCATGAGTTTCTGTGCCCGGAGCATCCGGAGCATGCTCCCCCGCGAGAGGACGTTCTGTTCGTGCTGGATGAGTTGCGTGCTGCCGGTGTCGCGGCTGAACGTCGGGGAGAACTCGCGGTCGATCTCCTGGAGGGCCTCTTCGGAGGGGAGGCCGGTCGTGAACTGGCTGGTGCCGGCCTCGGTGGAGACGTTGCCCAGCCCCAGCATGAACACGCCCGTCACCACGAGGAAGACGAGCACGACGGCCCCGGGCCGGTTGACGATCTGGTAGTCGGCCCAGTCGATGTAGCGCTGGTAGTCCATGCTATGCGAACCGACGGTAGGCGACGGCGCCCCCGAGGACAACCAGCACCACCGCTACGACGACGAGGACCGGCAGCGACACCAGCGAGTCGTCCTCCTCGGGCTCGGTTACCTCGACCGGGACGCGGTAGGTGTCCGAAAGCTGGGTGTCACCGTCGCCGTCGTCGTACTGGAAGTCCATCTCGACGGGATAGGTCTTCGTCAGCGCGGTGCCGGCCGCGCTGATCTCGAACTCGACGGTCGTCTCCCCGCCGGCTTCGATCTCGCCGACGAACGCCTCGTCGTCGCCGACGGAGATGGGACTGTCCGCGAACAACTGGGCCGAGATATCCGACAGCGTCTCGTTACCGGTGTTCCGGACCGTGACCGCCAGCACCGTGCTCTCGCCCTGCGGGACCGTCGCGTCCGCGACGTCGACCGCGAAAATATCGCGCTCCGGACGGATCTCCGCGCGGACGTCGAAGCTCTCAGCCTGACGGCGCTCGCCGTCCGAATTGCGGTACCGGGGTCGGAGCTCGAACTGCTGGGGCCCCGCCTCGGCGGACCCACCAACGTCGATGTCGAACTCGACGGTGCCGGACTCGCCGGGTGCGAGCGTCCCGACCGGATACTCCCGCTCGAGCGGCGAGACCGACGCGCTCTGGGTCTCGAACGCGACGACGACGTTGTTCGCGGTCTTGTCGCCGGTGTTGGTGATCGTCCCGGTGAGGGTCCCGTCCTCGCCGACGTACAGGTCCGACTCGAACTCGCCGGCGGTGAAGTCGTACTCGAGTTCCGGGCCGGGCCGGAGCCCGAACTGGAGCCCCCCGGACTGTCCGGGGTCGCCCTCGCTGTCCTCGTACTCGACCGACGCCCGCATCGAGTAATTGCGCGTCTCCGCGTCCGGGAGGGCGGTGGCGTTGACGAACACCCGGCGCGTCTCGTCGGGTTCCCAGGCGCCCACGTAGCGGCTGGCGGACGCCGACCCGCCGAAGACTATCTTGCTCGTCGTCGACTGGACCGTCATAGAGGCGTCGCGGGCGGTGATCGGGCCGTCGTTGCGGACCGTCAGTGCCACCGTCCCCTCGTCGCCGACGTTGACGGAGTGGTCGACGGAGACGAGGGAGAACGTCTGTTCGGGCGCGGGGGTCACGCCCAGCGACACGGGCTGGGACTGCGTACTCACGCCGTTGACGTCCTCGTACTCGACCGACGCGTCGAACGCGTACTGCTGTTCGCTGGCGGAGGGCGCGGCGCGGACCCGGTAGGAGACGGTCCGGTTCTCGCCGGGTTCCCAGGTGCCGCCGACGAACCGACTCGAACTGACCGACTGCCCGAAGGTGAGGTCGCCGTTGCGCGAGGTGAGCGTGACCGTGGCGTTACGGGCGACCTCCGAACCGACGTTGCGCATCGTCACGTCGACCGTCCCCGTCGCACCGACCCGGGCCATCGATTCGACGTTCAGAACCGAGAACTGGGCGGTCTCCTCGACGACCAGCGTGACGTTGTAAGTCTTGTCGACCGTCGTTCGGTTCTCCTCGCCCGTCCGCGGGTCTACCGACTGCGTGTAGTTGTACGAGACGTTGAGCGGGAGGTCGTACCGGCCGGGTTCGGCGTCGCGGTCGACCGTGACCCGGAAGGGCAGTTGCACGCTCGCCCCGTCCGGCAGGGTCGCGACCGGTCGTTCGCTGGTCTTGACCGTTATCGTTCCGTCCCCGCGCGTCGTGACCGGGACGATCTCGCCGTCACGGACGGCGAACTCGCCGGTCTCTTCGCCCGCTCCCGTGTCGGGCGCGTCGAGACTGACCCGGACCGAACGCGCGGTCGTGACCTCATTTTCCAGTTGCGGATTCGAATTCGACCCGTTCGTGACGTTGCCGTTGTTGACCAGGACGACGTTCACCGCCGTGGTCGTTCCAGGTCTGACTTCGTTTTCCGGAAGGAACGCGTCGATACCGGGGTTACCCGTTATCTCGTGGCCTGAACTCGCCGCCATCGACGCGCCGGGGACGACCACTAGCAGTGCGATAACCGTGACAATCAGGATCTGTGACCGTTGCATACTGTCCTTACCCACCGGGCCGGGGACCACCGGCGGCTTCGCGGGATATCCGCTCGTTGTGTCTCGCCGTACCTAAGCCATTGTAAACACGCAAGAACTAAACTCGAGTTTATAATTCTTCCCGACGGGTCGCACCCGGAGAGGGGCCACAGTCGCCGGGACGGGGATGAACTCGCGGATCCACGCTTCTTCCGTCGGACACGCGGACGTGAACCTGCTCGACGGAGGCGCCACCGGCAGACGCTACTGGCGGACAGAAGCAATACACCCGGACACGAATAGTTCAACGGGCCAGTTGCTGGTCCGGGGGCAACGCGACTTCTCCCGGCCGGCCAGTGCACGAGACTGTTGCGTGGTTCGTGTCCGGGTGTATATTCCCCACTCGACCAGGGACGAGGCTATTGGTCGTCCGATCCAGGCGGTCAGAGCACTGTGTCCTTTGAACTACAGTCGTAGGTGCGAGGTGCCTGGTCGCCTGGAAGGTGCTCCGCTCTTTTGATTTCAGTGTCTTCTCTCTCCGCGGCCCATTCCTCTAATTGTTCCCTGACAGAACACACTCCAAGCCCGAAATCCTGTGGTGCGAAGTGTTCGTCTCCTCGGATATTGGAATTCTCGTAGTGAGCGTACAGGTCTACGGTTCCGGATTTATCGCCGTCGTACAACCGGACGTGCAGCTGTTTTTCAGCGTCCACCTCCTCTCGATAGGTCCAACTTCCCTGCTCGTATTCTTTCTCCCCGTTTCGGTACCGGTATTTCAGGTGTGCGACCGGATTTCGACGGAAACCTTCGTCGTCCAGGGCTCTCTCGACGGCCTCCTCCGCGTTTTCTTCCGCAGTTGTGACTGTTGCAGCGTACGATTTGGGTTCTGGTAGCTTCGCTGTCGGACTGATATTAGTCAGGTTTTGAATCGCTCGTTTCACCTCTGACTGGAGAATAACGTTTCGACGTGTCTCTTCCAGCTGGTCACGGTTTGCCCAGTCGACGTCCCCGCCGGCCCGCTGAGCGTTATCCAGACATTCGGTAAACGCTGCCTCGACGATATCTGAGTCGATACTGGTCCGGTCATCTAAGAGCGCGAGCCCCGCAGCACCGGACATCCAGACGTTGTACTCGTCGAGCCCGAACGCGTCTTCGGCTCCCCCGACCACGTCGTCGAAGATACCCTTCGCCTGATCGTCGACTGGTCGAACCCTGTCCTGCCCGTTCGCGAAGACGTCCATGTAACAACTCACAAATTCCACCTAGTTAACAGTTTCTCCGCCTCGAACTACCGCTCGGGCATGACCTGCCCGTCCCGCAGTACGTCCACCAGGACTTCCAGCACTGCCTCGGCCTCGCTTCCCCGTGCTGTCTCCCCGAGTTCGACCTGGAGACCGGCGCCGTCGGCCGCGAGCCAGTTGACGAAGTTCTCGGGGTGGGTCCCGCCGTAGTCGCCGTCGGAGACGGGTCTCGCGGGGGTCGACAGCGCCGCGTCGAGGCGGTCGGCGACCGCCGCCTTGACGGCGCGGTCCACGCGACCGCCGACGAGTACCTCGTCGTCGCCGAGGCCGTGGACGCTCAGGACGCTCTCGAACCCGCGGTCCGCGATGACGGAAAGCAACGGGTACTCGTCGGGGTCGAACGACTTCGAGGGCGGGTGCCAGCGCTCGTAGGCGCCCACCTCGTCGTCGAAGCCGAACGTCGCCCAGCAGGTCGCGTCGGGGTGACGCGCGGCGAGTTCGACCGCGAGTTCGGCCGTGCCGGGTTCCACCCGGCCGCCGTGGGCCGCACACACCAGTACCCCGTCGTTCTCGTAGTCGTCGTAGAGGAACTCGGTCAGGTGGCCCGACTCCGTCTCCGTTATCGGTTCGGTCCTGATTCGCCGGCGGGTCACGGGAGACGATCAGGACAGGCCCGTCTTAACTGGCCCGGGAGCGGGTCACCGCCGGTCGCGGCTACCCGGTCGCCGCGAACGCGTCGGCCAGCAGGTCCGCGGCGAGGCCGACCTCCCGTTCGGTCACGTCCAGCGGCGGCAGTATCCGGAGCGTCTTGTACCCACAGCCGAGCATCAGGAGGCCGCGCTCCAGAGCGGCTTCCATCACGGCGTCGCGGCGCCCTTTCGTGTCACACTCGACGCCGATCAACAGCCCCCGCCCGCGGACGTCGACGGCGCCGTCGGGGTCGGCGTCGCGCAACCGCTCGCGGAACGACTCGCCGCGGTCGGTCGCGTTGGCGAGGAGGCCCTGCTCCTCGATGACGTCGAGGGTGAGCGCGCCCTGCAGTGCGGCGACGACGTCCCCGCCGCCCCACGTCGAGGAGAGCCGCGCACGCTCGTCCGGGAACACGTCCTCGCTCGCGAGCGTCGCGCCCACGCGGAGGCCCTTGCCGGCGGCGATCACGTCCGGTTCGTAGGGGTAGTGGTCCGAGCCCCAGAACTCGCCGGTCCGGCCGACGCCGGCCTGCACCTCGTCGGCGACCAGCGTGAGGTCGTGTTCGTCACACAGCGTCGCGACCTCCTCGACGAACGCGTCGCTGGGGTAGCGGAGGCCGCCCTCTCCCTGGACGGGTTCCATGACGAGGTAGGCGACGTCGTCCGGGTGGACTGCGCCGCGTTCGGGGTCGAGCAACCGCCGCAGTCGCGAGCGGTCGCCGGCGAGAAAGCCACACGAGCAGGTCTCGGCGGTGCAGGTCCGGTCGTCACAGAACGGGACCGCCTCGACCTTGCCGAGTTCGGGGAACTCCCGACGGTAGACGGACTTCGAGCGGTTGAGCGAGAGCGCCCCGAGCGTCCGGCCGTGGAACGCGCCCTCGAACGTGATCCCGTAGTCGCCGCCCGTGTGGTCGTACGAGACCTTGATGGCGTTCTCGACGGCCTCGGCGCCCGAGTTCGAGAGGAAGACCGTGTCGAGGCCGTAGTGACTCGACAGGTCGGTGAGCCGGTCCATGAGGTCGGCCGGCGTGGGCAGGTCGTGGTCTCCCAGGGGACCGCTGGCGACGTAGAAGTCCTGGCCGGCGATCTTCGCCGGGTCGGGCAGGTCGAACTCGGCCGTGCGCTCGCGGAGGTGCGGGTTGTTGTAGCCCAGGGGAGCGGCGGCGACGTGGCCGGCGAAGTCCATGAGGACGTTGCCGTCGACGTCGGTACAGAAGGGACCGACAGCGGGGGCGGCGTGGTCCCAGACGAACCCGTAGACGTGGGTGCTCGTCGCCGCCGACTCGTGGTGGTACTCGACCCACTCGCGGGCCCGCTCGCCCGGGATCGCTGTGACCGAGGGTTCGACCGTGTCCCTGTCCATGCCACGATCAGGGGACGGTGCGGTGAAAAGTCATACGCCCGATCACTGGTTCGGCCGGAGCGCGACGGAATGTCACGGCGGGTCGGCGGCCTCGCCGTCGGGGTCGTGACACCTTCGGTGGGGAAGGCCGCGACACCGTCGGGACTACAGCAGCGCCACGGCGGTGACGGCGCCGGTCGCGACGAGCAACAGCACGCTGAACGCGGCGACGCGGGTCGCGAACTCCCGGTCGGGGCTGGCGAAAGTCAGCCCCGCCTTGACGAGGATGGACGACGCGGTCGCCAGCAGGACGGCGAAGACCGCTTCCTCCGCGGTGAGGGGCCCGCCGCGGTACAGCAGGACGGCCGAGGTGGTCGCGCCAGCCGACGAGACCAGCCCCGTGAGCGCGGCGGTCACGTAGAAGCCGGCGGTCCCGAACTGCCCGGCGGCGAGGCCACCTGCGACCACTACCACCAGAAACAGGCCGCCGAACCCCAGCACGTTCCGCATCGAGAACGGACTCTCGAGGTCCATCTCGAGGTTCTCGCGCCAGTCCGTGATGAGCGCGGCGATGGCCACGCTCCCGAGGATCACCGCTCCCAGCGGGACGACGGCCCCGACGAGCAGCCCCGATTCGAGGGTGAACGCGACGGCGATGGTGAGGTTTCGCGTGGCCATCGCCGCGTCGGCGAGCAGGATGGCGGCGACGGCGTACGAACGGGCCTCGGGCCGCTGGTCGACGTGGTCGAGCATCGCGCCCACGACGGCCGTCGAGGAGGCCAGCCCGCCGAAAAAGCCGGTAACGGCGACCCCGCGACCCCCGTAGGCCTGGACGATGGCGTAGTTGACGATGCCGATCCCCGCGACTGTCACGACCAGCAGCCAGATGACGCGGGGCTCGACCGTCACCGAGAGCCCGCTCGTCCCCACGTCGTAACCACCCGCCGGGAGCAGCGGGTAGACGACGAACGCGATGATCGCGAACTCCACGGCCGACCGCAACTCCGCCAGCGAGAGCCCCCAGGCGAACGAGTGCAGTTCCCGTTTCAGGACGAGGAGGAGCGAGGAGATGACGGTCACCGTGACCGCCTCCAGCGCGAACCCACTCGCGACGAGCGTGCCGACGCCGTAGGCGACCAGTAGCGACACCGACGTCGTCAGCGAGAGCCCGTCTGTCTCGTCGTCGAGCATCCCCTGGACCGCCACCAGGATCCCCTGGACGATGACCAGCACCCCGCCCACGACGACGAGCAACTCCAGCCCGACGACCGTGAAGACGGCACCGAGCAGACTCGTCAGCGAGAACGTCCGGATGCCGGCGGACTTGTGTGACCACTCCCGTTCCAGCCCGAGGAACAGTCCCAGCGCCCCCGCCAGGAGCACCTGTGCGACCGCGGCGTCCAGCGGGAGGTGGGGCAGTGTCTGCACTCCTCCGAGTTGTCCGCCGACACTCATAAATTGTCCAGTCGAGTCCCCCCGGGAACCGCCCGCGGGCGACCGGGACCGGGACCGGAACCGGTTACCTCTCCGCCCATAGAGTCAGGTTTTTTGCCGTCTCGGGGCGATTACCCGGCGATGGTCTCCTTCGAGTTCGACATCGACTGGGTGCGCACGGGGTGGGTGGCGTTCGGGCTGGTGCTCGCACTCGTGGTGCTGTGGATACTCCACTCGTTCGTCGGCACCTTCATTTTCGCCCTCTTCCTGTATTACTCGACCCGGCGGGTCAACGACATGGTCCTCGAACGCGTGGGTCAGCGGACCGTCTCGGCGGCCCTCTCGCTGTTTGTCGTCGCGCTCCCGGCCGTCCTCCTGTTGATCTACGCGACGGCTATCGGGCTGCAGGAACTCCAGCAGTTCTCCCGGACGACCGAACTCGGGCCGTACCTGGAGTACGTCCGCCCGTACCTGGACGTCTCGGAGGCCTTCGAGAATCCACGGGCCGTCTTCGACCGGGCCGGCGGGTTCGACCTCGTCAGACGGACGCTCAGCCAGACGACCGATTACGTCGGCATCGTCGGGACTGCCCTGTTACACCTGTTCGTGATGTTCTCGGTCGCGTTCTACCTCCTCCGCGACGACCACCGCCTCGTCTCGTGGGCGAAAGACGTCGCCGTCGAGTGGGGCGTCGTCGAGACGTACGTGGTCGAGGTCGACGCCAGCCTCGAACGCATCTTCGCGGGTAACATCCTCAACGCGCTGGTGACGGGCACGGTCGGCGCGCTCGTCTACAGCGTCCTCAACCTCTTCGGGACCGACCCCGTGATGGTGCCGTACCCGGCGCTCGTCGGGTTGCTCGCCGGGATCGCGAGTCTCATTCCCGTCGTCGGGATGAAGATCGTCTACGTCCCGGTACTGGGGTATCTCGGCGTCCAGGCGTGGATGTCGGGCAGTGGCTGGGGGTTCGTCGCGGCCTTCGGCGTCGTCTCGTTCGTCATCGTCGACGTCATCCCGGACCTGGTCGTCCGGCCGTACGTCTCCGGTGGCGGCCTCCACACGGGCGCGCTGATGTTCGCCTACATCCTCGGACCGCTGCTCTTTGGCTGGTACGGGCTCTTCCTCGGGCCGGTCATACTCGTCTTCGTCACGCACTTCGTCCGCGACGTCGTCCCGGAACTGCTTCCCGACGGCACCGCCACACCGAGCCGTTCGGGACCGGCGTTCCGGCCGCGTTCGGGCCCCGCGGGACCGGCCTCGCCGACACCCCCGCCGTCGAAAGCCGCTCCCGGCGCCGGGAGCAGCGGTGGCGACGACGGGACCGACGGGAGGCCGGTCCCGGGTCCCGACGGGTCGGCCGACGACGCGCTCGAGGACCCGTGACGTCGCTCGAACGCTCACACCGCTGTCGGACACTGGGCACCCCGACCGGAAACGACGAGACGTTCAGAGGTCGACGTACTGGTCTTCCCACTCGCGGCGCGCTTCGATCTCCCGCCGGCCCCGGCGCGTGAGACTGTAGAAGTTCGTGCGACGGTCGCGCTGGCCTTTCTCGACGAGTCCCTTGTCCACCAGGGTGTCCAGGTTGGGGTAGAGCCGGCCGTGGTGGATCTCCTTCTCGTAGTACTCCTCCAACTCGTCTTTTATCGCGAGACCGTGTGGTTCCTCTTTCCCGGCGATCGTGTACAGCAGGTCACGCTGGAATCCTGTCAGGTCGTACATCGGTTACTTCCGGTCGACCGTTAGTGTCGAAAAGAGATAAATATGACGGCCGACGGGCGCCTCCGGCGCAATATCGTCGTACTCGGGCGAGTACCGGCAGACGCGAACAATTAACGCCGTTGATGGAAAATCCCGACCGGTCGTATTCGCGTTGTTTCACGAGACGGACTTGCCGGCCGGTGACGTCTGTGTTATCTCTCTACGGTTCAACAGTCAGTGCACTGGTACACGACGGGCGCTGCGGTCGCCCGCGGCGCTCTTTCGTCGGTGGATACGTGACTCGGGACCGCCGATATCGCCCGTCGGCGCGGAGTCGGGACTGGTCGAGAAGCGTCGAAAGGAATGGAAAGCGAGACGCGCGGGCGAAAAGCCCGCGCGCACGCTTGCCGCCCTGAATTGGTCCCCGCTGACGCTTCGGCCCTCCAAGCGAAGCGTCACCTGATACTACCCGGTGCGATTCACTTAAACTTACCGACCTCCCCCGGACAGTCGTCCCCCGGACGGTGGTCGCGAGCACCGTCGACGTCGCCGGACCGTCGGGTCTTCACCGGGCTAACTGCGGGCTCTCGGGACCGGCGACACCTCGGCGACCCGACGGGGTCCCGTTCGGTCACCGACCAGACGGGTTTTGTGGCCGCGCGCCCAACCCTGCGGGTATGAAAGTCCGCGGCGAGCGCGAGTGCAAGGACTGTGGCACGCACTGGTCGTACTACGACACCGGGAGCGTCGTCTGTCCCGGGTGTGGGAGCATCCGTAGCGTCGGTCTCGACGACCGGGCCGAACACACCGCGACCACCGCCTCGCTCGACCTCACGACCGTCCGCGGGCTGGTCGACGAGGTGACCCTCGCCGAACTCGCCGAGGAAGTCGAGTCCGTCAGCGCGGACTACGTCCGCAGAGTCGGATTCATCCACGGCGGCGACCTGCTCGCTCTCGACGACGTCTACCTCGCCGCGAGCGAGTTGCGCCACGTCGCCGCCGACCTCGGTCGCTCGATGCGGGTGTCCGACGCCGAGGAGCGGTACTTCTTCGCGTTGCTGGCCGGCGCCGACGAGGGCGACCGTCCCGCGCCCGCGGAGGTACCCGATTCCCTCCGGAGCGCTCGCGGCCTCGCGGCGGCCGCGGCGGTCGACACCTACGGAACGGAGATGCGCCGGTACCTCGAAGACGCCCCGGACCGGACCGTCAGTCGACTCCTCGGGACCCTCGACGAACACCGCAAGCGCGTCGCCGCGCTCGACGGCGACGTCACGCCGCGGACCGCGGAACGCCTCGTCCGAGTCGCGGTGGACCTGGGCCGCGCCGTCGCCGAAGACGACGAAGCCTCGCTCGCCCGCGCGCAGGAACGCCTCGAGGAGCTCTCGGTCGAGGTTTAGCTGATAGCAGGCGCTAAGCCCCCTCCCTCAAGGAGCACCACAGTCCGCGCCAGCGGACAAGGAGCGCAGTAGGGAGGGGATACAGC
>JAZKRZ010000006.1:0-38895 GCA_036626395.1 Haloarculaceae archaeon | reverse complement strand
AGCGCGACCAGAACGTCGGACGAGAGGGGCGATATGGCGACGTCCGCGACGGTCAGACGGAAAGGGCGGCGCGACGACGTCGCAGTCGTCGACGTTCGCTCGCCGACGGCGTTCCGGGCCGGACACGTCCCGGGGGCGACGAACGTCCCGGTTTCGAGGATAGACCGGCGAGCGGACCGGTTCCGGGACGCCAGTGAGGTCATCGCCTACTGCCGGTCGGGACGGCGCTCGCGGCGGGCGACACGGGTAATGCGGGCCAGTCTCGGCGCACGTACTCGAGTGACGGACTTCGCCGGCGGGATGCGAGCGTGGCACTACGCGACGGAGAGCGGCGACCGCCCGGGGAAGCGGTCAGACGACGATGGCTGTACGACGTGCGGCGGTGAGCACGATGCAGTCGAGAGGCTCGTCCAGCGACTGGCCGAGGCGGGAGTCGCACGGGCATCGCTGGCGGTCAGTCGACCGTCGGACCCGGCCGAACGCGAAGCCGAGCGGGTCGCCGCAGAAGTGATGCGAATGGACGGTCCCGGGAGGTCAGTGCGCGAGGAGGACTCGACGGGCGACGAGCACGTCCCGCGGCGCTGCTCCCGGTGCCAGGACCGGTATCGGCCGAGCACGTCCCCCGACTCCGAGGGGTCTGACGCGCCTCCCGAAACCGGGGTCGCAGTCCGCCGGACCGCCTCGTCTCGACCCGGGGCAACCGGCGGTCTCGCCGGTGACGTCGAACGGGCGGTTCAGGCTGCCCGCAGCGGCGGTGCGCCGTTGCCGGAGTCCGTGCGGTCGCAGTTCGAGTCGAAATTCGGGCGGGATTTTGGCCACGTCCGAGTACACGCAGGCGGTTCGGCGGACCGAGCGGCCCGTGCTATCAACGCGAAGGCCTTCACCGTCGGGTCGGATATCGTGTTTCGGTCGGGCGCGTACCAGCCCGGGTCCCGTTCTGGCAACGCGTTGCTCGCCCACGAACTGACCCACGTCGTTCAGCAGACCGGCCATCGTGGTGTCGTCACGGGAGACGGGAGAGGCAGTGGCTCCGGGGGCTCCACACAGGTCGGGACGGTGCGGGCAAGCGGTCGTCCGTCTGTGATTCAGCGCAGGTGTACTAACGGAACCTGGGAGTACGAGGTGGACGGCTGCACCAACATTCCGGACAATCCGACCTACGATTTCAACCTGCTTCGCGATAGCGACAGCGCCGCAGCGCACGGGTACCGATTCGGGAGCACCAACGAGCACGAGGACCTGCCGTGTAACAACCACGACAAGTGCTACCAGACCTGTAAATCGACGTATCGGTACGACGAGTACGGCAGTGAGGACTGGGACTACGACTACGACTGGAAGGCCCACTGTGACGAACAGTTCCGACTGGAGATGCGGGAGGTGTGTGCGAACGAACTCTACAGTCTCGAGGAGCGCCGTGATTGCTGGGACTGGGCGGAGACCTACTACGATGGTGTCGATACCCTGGGAGGGGGTGCGTTCCGGGAGCGACAGCAGGGGGCCTGCAAGTGCGAGCAGGAACCGACGAGTGGGTCGCCAAGCCGCGGTGACTGGAACGAGGAGACGAGACAGTACAACTTACCCGCCGGCATCCGCGAATGAGCGTCGAGTCGCAGTTCGACTGGGGTGACACTCGGATATCAGCGCGACTCGACCGTGACCAGGCGGTAAGCGAATGTGGGGTCAGAGTTCGAGGCCGTCGGCTGACCGGAGCGACGCTACCCCACCAACTCCCTGTACTCCCCGAACTCCTCGGGGTTCACGAGCCGACCCGTCTTCTGTAACTCCCGCCGGAGCGCCCGGACGACGTGTTCCATCCCGACCTCGTCGCTCCCGTCGTCGTCGGCGGCCAGGAACGACGCCGTCAGCGCGACGTTCTTGATGTTCCCGCCCGTGATCTCGAACTCCGAGAGGAAGGCGACGTCGAGGTTACCGACCGGCGTCGCCTCGGGGAAGACCGACCGCCAGATCGCCGCGCGGGCCTCCCGGTCGGGCCGCGGGAACTCGACGTTGGCGTTGATCCGCCGGAGGAAGGCGTCGTCGATGTTCTCCTTGAAGTTCGAGGCCAGAATCACGGCACCGTCGTGTTCCTCCATGCGCTGGAGGAGGTAGCTCACCTCGACGTTGGCGTAGCGGTCCTGGGAATCGGAGACTTCCGAGCGCTCGCCGAAGAGGGCGTCGGCCTCGTCGAAAAAGAGGACGGCGTCGGTGTGTTCGGCCTCGTCGAAGATCTCCTTCAGGTTCTCCTCGGTCTCGCCGATGTACTTGCTGACGACGGTGGCGAGGTCGACTTTGAACATGTCGAGGCCGGCGTCGGCGGCGATGATCTCGGCGGCCATCGTCTTGCCGGTGCCCGACGGCCCGGAAAAGAGGACGTTCATCCCGGTGCCGTCGCTGAACCGCTCGTCGAAGCCCCAGTCGCCGTAGACGGTGCCGCGGTGTTTGACGTGGGCCGCGACCTCGCGCAGTTGTGCCTCGGTGTCCCCGGGCAGGACGATGTCCTCCCAGTCGTAGACGGTGTCGGCCCGGCGGGCCAGCGCGCCGAGCGTCTCCCGGGACTGGACGCGACACCCCCGGTAGAGCGCCTCCGCGGTGAGGCCGTCCGCGTCCGCGTCGTCCCCGAAGGCCCGCGCCGTGCCGATGGCCTCGTCCATCGCCCCCGCGGTGAGCCGGAACGTCGCCGCGAGTTCGGCGGGCTCGACTCCCTCGGGGAGCACGCCGGCGCGACGTTCCCACAGTTCCCGGCGACGCTCGTAACCCGGCCGGGGTACGTGGACGGAGACGAACTCGTGGTCGTCGAGGTGCGGGCGACCGGTCCAGCCTTCCTCGCCCGTCAGGAAGACCGGCCCGTCGAAGCGGTCGAGACGGCGGGCGACCGCGTCGGCCGAGGGGCCGCCCTCGCCGTCGAGAGCGTCGACGCCGGCGACGTGGACGGCCGCTCCCCGGAACCGTGCCTCGCGGACGAGGCGGCCGAACGGGTCCTCGACCCCAGCGCGGGCGAGGTCGACCGCGTCCGCCCGGACGAGCGCGTCACCGGCGCGACGGGCCATCGCCTCGACCGCCGCCGTGCGACCGACCCCCGGCGGGCCGTAAACGTATCGGAGCGGTCGAGGTCTCTCCCTCGTGCGGTGGCCCGCGTCACCGTCGGTCGCGTCGTCCCCGCCCGCGCCCGCCCGGGCGGTGTCGGTCGGCGCCAGTCGCGCGACGCGGTCGCGCGTCGCCTCGTCGACCGGCAGGTCCGCGACGTCGGTCGACGGGTCGACGGCGTCGAGGACGTCGGCGAGCAGGGGGTCGACCCCGTCGTGACCGAGCAGGTAGCCGACGACGCGCTGGTCGGTCGTAACCCGGTGGGCGAGCAGTGGCGCGTCGCCCTCCGCCGACAGCGAGACGAGGCCGCCGGCGACCAGCGGCGCGTCCCTGGCGAAAGTCTCGCGGGCGGCGAGTCGGCCGCGCTCGCCCGCCGAGAGGACGTCCAGCACCAGCCCCACAGAGGGGCGGGTCTGCGTGATGTCGTCCTGGAGGTAGGCGTAGACGCGCTCGTACTTGCGGTCGAGTTCCGGGGCGAGGCTCACGAGGAGAGCGTCGAACTCCCGGGTACCGAGGTCGAACCGCTCGGAAAGCGTCACGGCCCGCAGGTCGGTCCCGGCGGCGAGCGTGCGCTCGCGCCGCGCGGCGATCCGGTCTGTGACGGCCCCTATCCGGTCGTCGAGGGGCGCCTCGGCGCGCCCGGCGGTGTCGGGCGCGAGCAGGCGGTCGACCTCCTCGTCGGCGACGTAGAGGCCGCCGCCGCGGTTCTCCCCGGGGTCGCCCGCGCGGACCGCGGCGACGCGACGGCGAAGCAACAGGTCGAGCCGCCGGAGTTCGTCCGCCAGATACGCCGCCGAGTCCGCGTAGGGCTCGACCGCGGCCGCGTCGCCGGCGTCGTCCGTCGCGTCGCTCACGTCCGCGCCGTCGCCCCCACCCGCAGTATCGTCGCCTCCACCGTTTCCAGTCGATCCGGCAGTCCCGCCGTCGGTCGTCGGGTCGCCGTCGCCAGTCATCCCTGGAGCGTGACGTAGTGGACAGTCCGGGACCCCGCGGCGACCTCGATGGGCTCGCTCGTCTCGCCGCGGTCGGGGTGAGAGACGACGAGCGTCGGGTCGGTCCCGTCACCGTCGGCGAGGGCGGCCCCGCCGTCGCTCGCGAGCTGGTCGACGACGACCACGTCCCGGTCGTCGCGGCGGACGACGTGCTCGGCGCTGACCGGGACCCACAGCGCGAACTCCCCCGTCCCCGTCGTCTCGACGACCGGGTCGAACTCCCGGAGCGTGACCGACGCCCCGGCGACGGGGTCACCGTCGGCGTCCTCGACGTGCCCGCGGACGACCGTCGTCGACGACGGGAACGCGTAGGCGGGCGTGGGGCTCAGCTCGAGTTCGAGCGGGTCGGCCGGGTCGGTCACGACGTGGGTCGGGACGTCGCTCTCGCCCGCGTCGGCGTCGGTGTCGTCCGCAGCGTCGTCGTCGCCGCTGAGGACCACCCGCCGGCGCTCGTCGACGTAGCGGTCACCCCCGTCGACGGCGAGCGTGACTGCGTCGGCGTCGAGGTCGAGAAAGACGCGGTAGCCGCTCCGGTTGGTGACGGGGCTGGCGTCGACCGGGTCGAGCGACAGCGTCGCGCCCGCGGGACGCTCGCCGGTGAACCCGTCGGTGAGTCGGACCGCGAACGCGAGTTCCGTCTCCCGGTGTGAGACCGTCCGCGGCGGGTGCCAGTCAGTCATGGTCGCGAGTCAGTTGCCCTGTATCGCGGGGGCAGAACCAAAAGTGTTCCTCAGGTGCAGAGAGCGAGCGCCGCCCCGACAGTCGGTGCGGGACCGACGCGCACCTCAGCCCCGGCCGCCGCCGCTCCCGCCGGACCCGCCGCCGTCGCCGTCACCGCCGCGGTTGTCGACGCGGCCGCCCCGGACCACGCTCGTCGCGCGCCGGACGACGATGTAGGCGACGACGAGCAACACCAGAAACAGGAAGAGGACGACGGCGAGCGATATCGGGTCGGTGACCGTCTCGAGCGTCGTGAAAAACAGCCAGTTGACCGCGTCGACGCCGACGAAGCGGACCCGGTCGTTGGCGTAGGCGGTCCGGAACTGGGACCCCGGGTTCGCCGCGTCGGTGATGTTCCGGAAGGTCTCGCAGTCGGTGATGACCCGAACGCTCGGCGAGGCGGGTTCCCCCGCGCTCGATGAGACGATCCGGCTGTCGTCGTCGGTCACGAGCGTGAAGTCGCCGCCGCCCTCGCCCTCGACCGCGAGGTGGACGTCGGAGTCGCTGATGCGCGCCCTGACGAACGCCGGGACCTGCTCGCTGCCGCTGTTGAAGGCGTCCGTAAAGCCCGTGACGTTGCGGTCACAGACGGTCAGCGGGTCGTCCTGCTGTGCGACCGGGGCGGCGTCGACGGCCTGCCGGTCGCTCGTCAGCGGGGTCTGCCCGCCGTCGTCCGACGCGGCAGCCACGGCGGGGACCGCCGTCGAACACAGGACGGCGACTGCGAGGACGACTACCCCCCAGCGGCGCAAGCGCGCCCTTCGCCCCCCCGGGCCGGGGACCCGGTCGGTCACGGGCCGCCACTCCCGTCGTCCCGGTCGGTCGACTGGTCGCCTCGCTCGGCGCGCTGCCCTCTCTGACCGACCTTCCCGGTCGCGTACCGGGACAGACCCGCACGAGCGGCGGTCAGGTCGGCGGAATACCCGTTCCCCATACGTCCCCGTCCACACTGTCGAGCGACTAATATCTTTCCGCGCTCACATGTGACTGTCACGCCACCGGACCGGCCGACCCGTCACGCCACTCTCGCTCCCACCGCCGTTCGTGTCAACTGGAGCGATTGGATCACCGATAAATGCTTGATGGTCGAGTTCGACGGGCCAGTATGGCAAACCCATCGCCCGGCGGAACTGGCGGCGGGAGGGGTCGGCGCGGGTCGTGGGAGGCGCGAGCACCGTGAGCGTCAAGAAACTCCCCAAGACGCTCAAGCAGGCGAAACGGCTGGTCGTCGTCCTGGTCGGTGCGGCCATCGCCGCGGCAGTCCTGACGGCGCTGCTGGTCGCGACCGGCCTCATCGACCTCGTCCCGGCGACGCGTCTCCGGTCTATCGACGCGGTCGTCGCGCCGTGGCTCGTCGTCGGCGTGGGGCTGTTCGTCCACCTCGCGTTCGTCGGCACCGTCTACGTCTTCTTCGGGAAGAAAATCAAAAAGAACGCCGGAAAGGCCGCGGACCAGTGGTCGGAGTTGCCCGCCGCCGCGAAGGCGCTCGTCGCCGGCCTGCCTTTCGCAGTCGTGGCGGCGCTCGCCCTCGTCGCGACGGACGCCTTCGCGGCGGCGGTCCCGCTGGTCGTCCGACTCGCCGTGCCGGTGCTCGTCTGGGTCGCCGTCGGCGCGGCCGCGTTCTACCACCTCCGCTCGAACGACCGGCTGGGCGGTCTGCTGGAGCTGTTCGGAGCGGGAACCGTCGTCGGCTTCGGGTTCGCCTCGGGCGTCATCCTCGTCGACCGACTCGTCGGCCAACTGGCGGTCCCGGGATATCTCCCGGCGGTCGTCCTCTTCGCGACGGCGCCGGTCGCGACGGCGGTGCTGGTCCGCAACGCACAGCGCGAGCGGGGGTACCTCTCCGAGTTGCTCGTCCGCTCGGGGTTCGCGCAGGTCCGGCGCATCCAGTCGGTGACCGTCGCGCTCGCGCTGGGCTTTCTCGTCGGCGTCATCGGCGCGCTACTGGCGAGTCTCGCCGTCGGCAACCTCGTCGTGACGCTCGTGGTCTTTTTCCTGGTGTGGCTGCTGGGGACCTACGCGGCGCTGCGGTGGTTCCGCCGGACGGACGTCGCCCACAGCGACCTGGTCATCGTCGACGTCCGCGAGCGCTCCTCGGGGAGTCGACGCGAACTCGCGGTCGCGAACGAGCGCGACGAGCGCGTCGACCTGCGCGACGCGAAGATCCGCGACACCGGCTACGACCTCTACCGGACCAACATCGACGTCGTCCTCGGCCCCGGCCAGACCGAGACGTTCGACATCCCGCCGAGTTTCTCGCTGTTCCCCTCGACCGAGGCGATGGCTTCGGACCTCCCGCTTGGGTTTTCGGTGAGTCAGAGCGCCGAAGCCCCCGTCATCGTCACTCGCGACGGCGAGAAGTTCGAACTCCGCTGGGGCGACGGCGTCAGGGAACGACACGACCGGACCGAGCCGGGCAGCGCGCGCGCGCCATCGCCCGAGGCCGACCGGCGGGAGGACAACGCGTGACCCGACCGACGCCCGCGTGACCGATGGCGGACGACAGCGACGACCACGCCATCGGTGTGTTGCGGTCGGTGAGCGTGGTGACCGACCCCCGGGTCGCCGGCGGTCCGCCGACGGTGACCGACGGGCTCGCGACCGTCCGGGACGTCCGTCTCCTCGGACCGATGCCGACCGTCGGCGACGCCGGGTTCGCGGGGCGTCTCGGCCGCCGCGTCGCCCGCCGGCGTGACCGCGTCGCACTGACGTTCGTCCGGCGGACGCTCGCCGCCGGCGAGGACGACCAGTCCCTCGAGGAACCCGGACTGCCCGCGTGGGATCCCCCGACCACCGAAACCGGCCGTCCGCCGACCGACGGGACCGCCACGACCGGGGGCACGCCGGTCGACCGGCGTGCGGGAACCGGACCCGCGTCGTCCGGGTCCACCCCCGGCAACCCGCCCTCCAGAGTCTTCGCGACTCCCCGGCGGGGTCGTCCCGACGCGTCGGGAGCGTCGGCGGACCCCGCGACGGGGACGGACGCGAGGTCTGGTCGCGACTGGCCGCCATCGAGGGGGTCGGTCGGGTCCGGGGCGGAGGCGGGGGGATCGGGTCGTCCCGAACCGGGGTCGGCGACGCGACCGGACGACCGCGGAACGTCGCGACCCGAGCGGTTCGAAATGGCCGGGGGCGACGCCCCTCCCGAGGAGGGTGACCCGTCACGACCCCCGGCGGACCGGCGGCGACGCCCCCCGCGTCGGGACGAACGCCGCGAGGGCGCGGACGGTGAACGGCGTTCGTCCGACGACGGGGGCGCTTCCGGCAGCAGCGGCACACCCGGCGGCGAAGACGTGCGTATCGATGCGACGCCGAGGGCAGGGTCGACGCGCGACAGCGAGGAGGCGCGGCCGGCGGACGCCACACCCGGGGACACGACGGCGGACCTCGGCGTAGGCACCCCATCGGACCGTCCGGGAGCGACCGGACGGGATGCGAACGCCGCCGAGGGCACCGGACCCGGAGAGACGGCGGCCGACGCGTTCGCGCAGCGAGTCGACCGGCTCGCCCGCGGCGCTACGGCGGCCCGCCGGGACGTCGCGGGCGAGGACGCGTCGAGCGCCGGGACGGCGACCAGTCCGTCGACGGGCCGGGCGTCGACCCGACGACCGGGGTCTGGCGAGCGGGTCGCGGCCCTGCACGACGTCTCGGTGTTACACGGCGGGTCCGACCGACGACTGGGCGGTGCCACGACCGACGCGGGTCCCGGCAGGGGAGTGTCGCCCGGCGGTCGGTCGGCGTCCGGGTCGCCGTCGCCGGCGTCGGACGCGCCGGACGCCGCCGGGGCCGGCGGTGAGTCGACGGTGACAGGCGACGCGCGGCGGCCGTCCGGGACGACGGAGACGACCGCGACTGGCCGGCCGAGCGACGACGCGTCGGCGCCACGGACCGGCGCGCGAACCCAGGCGGACCCCGTGGAACCGCCGGGCGACCGCGCGGAGCCACCGGACGAGACGACGCCCAACCACGCGACTGCGGCGGGAGACGCGACGACGGCGTCCGACGACGGGGCGAACCCGCCGGCGGGAGTGCAAGCGGAATCGAGCACCGGCACACCCGTCCCGGCAGGCGACCGGTCTCGCCTCACCGACCCGCCGGAGGGGCCGACACGCTCCCGCGAGACGGGCGTCGACCGGCGGACCCGCTGGCGGCCCGGGCGCGAGCGGCGGTTCTCCTCCCGACGGCGACCGGTGACCGCGCATCGAGAGGCCGGTCCGGAGCGGGGCGCCCGAGAACCGGGAGACGCCGGGGAGTCATCCGCCGCGACGGCACGCTCCGACCCGGTCACCGACACCGCACCCGGCGTCGACCGTGTTACACGCCCAACGCCCGGCGTCGGGCACTCTCGCGGCGCGGAGCCAGTCGCTGACGAGGCGCCCCGACGGCGCCCGCACCGCCGCGAGGCGGGCAGCGCGAGGGTGGTGGGTGATCGGCGGAGTCCCGCCGGCGACGACACGGCGACGGAGCGAACGACGGCGCTCGAACGCGTCGTCACGAGTCGGTCGTTCGTCCGCCCGGACGCGACGCCGGCGAGCGGGGTCGCGAGGGCCCCGGTCCAGTCGTCGCGGACCGTCGCCCAGCGGACCCCCACGAGGGAGAGACGCTCGCGCGGTCTGCCCGGGAGCGCTACCGGGACGACCGACGCCACCGGGGAGAGCGACACGGTCCCCGCGACCCATCGGCGCGTCGAAGAGCGGCCGACTGTGCCGGGGCGACGCGCCGACTGGCGACCGCGACGCCGGGTCCGCGACGCGTCGCCGCGGGCGAGCGAGCCACCGCCGCGGGTCCCGAGGCGCTCCGTCGCCCGCCGGCGCTCGGGGCCGGACGCGACGGTGTCGCGCCGGTCCGACGCCGCGACGGGCGAACGGTCGGCGCAACCGTCAGACGAGGCTGACGTCGGGACGCGAGGGCCGGCGACCGGGACGCCGACCGGCCCCGGACGGCGACCGGGCGACCGTGACGTCGACCGGCCCGGACCCGTCCCCGGCCGGACCGACGCGGCGGGGTCAGCCGGTCCGCGCCGGACGGACGCGGCGGGGTCAGCCGGTCCCCACCGGACGGACGCGGCGGGGTCGGCCGGTCCGCGCCGGACCGACCGGACGGGAACGCCGGGTCCCCACCGGACGGACGCGGCAGGTGAAGGGGTCGCGCCCGAGGGCGCGGCCCGACGACGGACGGCCGTCGAGACTCGCGGACGGCCGGGGCCGACCGGGATGGGGCGGCCCCGGCAGCCCGAAACGGTCCGCCCCCGGGAACGGTCGGGAACGGACGTGACCGGGGAAACGCCACCACGGGCGGACGAAGGGAGGCCGACCGCGGACGGGACGCGGCGAGCGGGCCGGGAGAGCGCGGCGTCTCCCGGGAGGTCCGTCTCCCGGACGAGGCCGGTCTGGCACGCACCGTCGCGCTCCGGCGGGCGACAGGCACGCGCGGCCGCTGGCCCGGCGAGGCGTGCGGCGCGAGACCCGCGAGTCGCCGTCGGCCGTCCGGAAAACGCGGACGGCACTGCCGGGTCGCCGGCCGGTCGCGGTTCGGTGTCGCGGGCCAGCGCGCTCACCGGGGCGACGGCCGGTGGGGAGGGGACCGCCGGTCCGGGGCGGGCCGGTTCCGGGAGACTGCCGGCGCGCCGACCGCTGACGCACCGTCTCGACCGCGCCGCTCCCTCCGTGGGGGGCGAACGCGGGGACGCCCCCGCCGACGGGCGGTCGCCGGCGCCCGGCAGGGACGCGCAGGCGAGCGGTCGCCCCTCGCAGTCCGGTGGACGGACGCCCCCGGCCGGCCGGGAGGTACAGGCGACAGACCGGCCGTCGGGCGCTAGTGACCGGCAATTCGGCGGGACTGGCCGGTCCGGTAACGGGACGGCCGCCCGGCAGTCGACGGGTGGGCCGGACCGACCGCGGGGAGGCGGGACGCCGGGACGCGAGCGAGCGGCGTCGGGACCACCGGTAAACCGAAGTGGTCGGGACCCGCAGGTGGGGACGTCTCGAATAGGGGCGTTGACAGAAGTGCCGACACTGACACACCAGATCGACCGGGCGACGGCGACCGGGAACGGGGCACGGCGCGCCCCGTCGGCGGACACGCGAGCGGGTGCCGAACCCCGCTCGGCCGGGTCGCCCGGCGGCGGGCCTCCCGGGCCGGGGCCGGCCGAGCCGTCGGACCGGCGTCCACCCGGTGCGAACGAGCAGTCGCCCCCGCGAGAGCCGCAGTCGGGGCCGAGCGGACGGCAGTCGGTCGCGAGGAGCCGGCCGGACGCCCGGCGCTGGAACACGGCGTCGCTCGCAGCGAGTCGCGGGGCGGGGTCCACGACGTCCGACCGGTCGGGACAGGGACCCGACTCGCGGACGGACCGGGGCCAGGGCTCGACGGCAGGCGTACCGGAACTCGCCGCCGGGGAGCGGTTCCCGGACCTGCACGTCGAACAGCCCGCGCCGCGGGTGGACGCGACCCACCGCGAGGCGAGGTCGGGGCCGCGATACGGGCAGCGCGCGGCCGAGGGCGGTCCCGGCCGGGACGACCAGCCACGGCGCGATACCGACGACGTCGAGCGGGCCGTCGAAGCGGCGTTCTTCGGACGGGGAACCGGTCTGTCGGCGTACGACTCGGAGATAGACCGCGTGGTCGAGCGCCTCTACCGCGAGGTCGAACGGAAGATGCGGATCGAGCGCGAACGGAGAGGACTCTAATGGCGACCAACAACTCACAGGTGCAGAAGGCGGAAATACGCGTGCTGCGGGGCAAGAACAAGTCCTCGGGCAACGAGCCGTACCTCGAATGCGGGTTCAACCCGCCGGAGTACGGGCTGAACAGGACGGTGAACTACGGCGAGTTGAAAGCGAGCGGCTCCGGGGCGTCGAGCCAGCAGTTCGTCAACCGCTCGGCCGACACGCTGTCGATGGAGCTGTTTTTCGACACATCCGAGACCCAGTCGGACGTCCGCGGCGAGTACGTCGACAAACTCGACTACCTGGCGTCGGTCGACCCCGAGTTGCACGCGCCGCCGCTCTGTCAGTTCGTCTGGGGCGACGGCCTCTCGTTTACGGCGCTGGTGCAGTCGCTGGACAAGACCTTCACCCGGTTTCTGCCCAGCGGCGTCCCCGTCCGGGCACGGGTGAACGTCACGTTCACCGAGTGCAAGCCCTCGGATTACCGGCGGGAACTCAAACCCGAATCGACGGACAAGACGAAAGCCTGGACGGTGACGGAGGGCGACACGCTCTGGCTCATCGCCGACGAGGAGTACGGCGACCCGAGCCACTGGCGGACCATCGCGGACGCGAACGACATCGACAACCCCCGCGCGGTCCAGCCGGGCGACTCCCTGGAGTTGCCGCCGCTGTGACGATGACCGACCACCCGCGCCGGACGGCCGACCGGGCGACGCTCCCGCCGGGAGGTGTCGATGTCCGGTAAGGCTGCCCACTCGCCGCGCTTCGAGGTGACCGTCGGGGGGAAATCGTTCACGGAGTCGGGCGGCGGCGTGACCGACCTGGTCGTCGAGACGACCCTGGCGGGCGCCGACCGCTTCTCGCTGACGCTGAACGTCCCCTACGACCGCGAGCAGCGGCAGTTCTCGGGGTTTTCCTGGGACGACTTCGACACGGGGAAGAGCGTCGACGTCTCGCTGGGGTGGGGCGACGGCTCGCTCGAGGACCTCTTCGTCGGGAAGATACACCGGGTGACGACGAACTTCTCGGCGGGCCAGGGCCCCTCGGTGGGCGTCAGCGGCTACGGGTTGCTCCACGACATGATGCGGGGCAAGAAAGACCGGTCGTGGTCCGAGACGGCGGTCAAAGACGTCGTCACCGAGGTGCTCTCGTCGTACTTCGGGTCGGTGACGGTAGAGGGCGCCGGGATGAAACGCGACAAGATCTACCAGCACGACCAGAGCGACTACCGGTTCGTCGCGGACCTGGCCGACAGGTACGGCTTTCGCTTTTACTCGAAGCGCAACGAGGTGTTCTTCAAGCCGCGGTCGTCGATGGGGAGCAGCGACCCGGTCGCGACGCTGCGGTACGGCGCCGCCCTGGAGTCGTTCTCGGGGGAGATAGACGAGGCGAGCGCGGTCCAGAAAGTCGAGGTGCGCCACTGGGACATGCAGGCCGAAAAGGAGATCGTCGGGACAGCCTCGACGGACGCGAAGAACAAATCGAAGGAGGTGTTCCGCGTGCCCTGTGCCTCGAGCGACGAGGCGACGACGATCGCCGAGACGAAACTCGACCGCCTGTCGGGGACGCGGGCGACGGCCCACGGCGAGACCGACCGGGGCGTGCCGACACTGACGGCGGGCGAGACGGTCACCGTCGACGACGTGGGGTCGCGCTTCTCCAAAAACTATTATGTCAGCAAGACAACGCACAGGGTAGGCGGTTCGGGCTACCGGACGTCTTTCGAAGCGACGGAGGCACCGGAATGAACGGACGCGAGTGCGGCGAGACCGAGGAGACATTACAATGAGCAAACACGAGTTCGGCGGACTGGGCGGCGAACCGACGGTCCCGGGCGTCGCGACGGCGAAGGTGACCGACAACGAGGACCCGGAAGGCCTGGGGCGGGTCAAGGTCACCTACCCCTTCCGGGACACCGACGACGAGAGCTACTGGGCGCGAGTCGTGACCGAGATGGCGGGCGAGGGATACGGCACTTTCTTCCTGCCGGAGGTGGGCGACGAGGTGCTCGTCGCCTTCGAGAACGGGGACATCCGCCACCCCTACGTCGTCGGGTCGCTGTACAACGGCAAGCGCACTCCCGCACAGTCGAACGGCAACGGGAGCAACGACCTCCGGGAGATCAGGTCGCGCAGCGGACACGTTCTGGATTTCGACGACGCCAAGAACGCCGAGAAGGTCACCATCGAGACCAGCGCCGGCCACACGATCACCCTGGACGACTCGACGGGGTCGGAGAAGATCACCATCGAGGACAAGTCCGGGTCGAACACGATCACGATGGACTCGACGGCCGGCACGGTCAGCGTCTCGGCCGGCGACACGCTCAGCCTCTCGGCGAAGACCATCGAACTATCGGCGGACAAGGAAGTCAAGATCGACGCAAAGAGTAAAGTGAACATGTCCGGAAAAGGGCAGGTGAACGTTTCGAGCAAGGGACAGCTGAACGTGGAGAGCAACGGTATCATGGGAATCAAGGCTTCGGGCCCGCTCACCGTCGAGGGCGCCATCATCCAGCTCAACTGATGTCACGACCAGTGGGGGCCACGTAGATGTCCAAGGACTTTCTCGGCACCGGCTGGGCCCACCCGGTCGGCACCGACTACCAGGGCGACATCGAACTCTCGAGCGCCGAGGAGAACATCCGCCAGTCGGTCGAGATCATCATCGGCACCGCCAAGGGCGAACGCGTCATGCGCCCGGACTTCGGCTGTGCGGTCCACGACTACGTCTTCGCCGCCGCCGACCCGGCGACGCTGTCGATGATCGAAGACGCCGTCGAGGACGCGCTGACGCAGTGGGAACCGCGCATCGACGTCGAGGACGTCGCCGCCGACCGGGACCCCGAAAACCCCAACCGCGTCCTCGTCGAGATCGACTACTGGGTGCGCGAGACCAACAGCAGCGCCAACCTGGTCTACCCCTTCTACCTGAAAGAGGGGGAGGAGTGAGCGTGCCAGCGAACGGGCCCGGGAACCGGAGCGGGGACGCGGTGACCCGCCAGCGAGGAGTCGCCCATGCCTGACGGGCCGGTCGTCGACGGGCGCTCGCGCGCCGAGTTACTCGCGGAACTCGGGGAGCTGGCGGACGGCTACGTCGACGAGTGGGACGTCTCCTCGTCCGACAGCGGGACGACGCTGCTGGAGATCGCCGCGCGCTTCGAGGCGGACGTCGTCAGGCGCCTCGACGGCGTCCCCGAGAAACACCGGACGGCCTTCCTCGACGCGCTCGATTTCAGTCGCCGGCCGCCCCAGTCGGCGCGGGTGCCGCTGACCGTGCGGACGACCGCGGACATCGACGAGAACGTGGTCGTCCCCGGGGGTACCCAGGCCGCGGCCGAGACCGACGGGGGCGGGACGGAGGTCTTCGAGATCCCCGCCGACGAGGGGTTCGAGGCGACGCCCGCCGACCTGGCGGCGGCGTACGCGCTGGACCCGGTGACCGACACCGTCGTCGACCACGGCCCGGCGCTGACCGCGGGGCGACCGACGCGGCTGCTCGACGGCGACGACGAACAGACCCACGTCTGTTACCTGGGCCACGGCGACCTGCTCAACCTCGAGACCGGGTCGACGGTGACGGTGCGCCTGCTCACGAACGCCGACGAGGAACTCGTCGAGGAGGGCCTGGACTGGGAGTACTACGGCGAGGACGCCGAGGGCACGGAGGGGTGGCACCCGCTCCCCCAGGAGACGACGGACGTCGTCGACTCCGAGGCGGGGCTCCAGGACCTGCGCGCCGCCGTCGAGGAGCGCATCGAGGCCTTCGCCAGCACCGACGTCTCCGAGTGGGGTAACACCCCCTTCGAGTTGACCTTCCAGTTCCCCGGGCCGACGGCCGACGTGGCGGTCGCCGGGACGGAGAGCCGGTGGCTGCGCGTCCGGGCACAGGAGTCCGCCGACGCCTACTTCGACGTGGAGGTCGAGTCGCTGTCGCTGACGGTCGAGCGCGGCGGCGACGACGAGGACGGCGGGGCCGCGCCGACGGAGCTGCTCTCGAACGACGTGCCGCTCTCCGTCGAGGGTGACGAGGACATCTACCCGTTCGGCCGGCTCCCCCAGCCCCCGACGACGATGTACCTCGCCTCCGAGGAGGCGCTCACGAAGAAGGGTGCGACCATCCAGGTGCGGTTCGGTGCCCCACAGGACGGCGGCGGCGACGAGGACGGCGAGGGGAGTGACGGCACGACGGACGCCGACGGCAACGACGGCGAGGGGGGCGCGCGGACGACCGCCGGGACGATGGGGGCGGGCTTGCTCTCGGGCGACCCCGAGATTTCCTGGGAGTACTGGGACGGCGACGGCTGGTCGCGGTTGCGCCTGGTCGCCGACGGGACCGACCGCTTTCGCGAGCCGGGTACCGTCCGGTTTCAGGTCCCGTCGGACCTGTCGACGACGTCGGTCTCCGGCCACGAGGACCACTGGATCCGGGCGCGCCTGGTCGGGGGCAACTACGGCCAGCCACGCTACGAGATCGCCGAAGGGGGCGGTCGGGGCGAACTCGTCGAGCGCCCGGACCCGCCCCAGTTCGGCCGAGTGACGCTGGGTTACGGCCAGGAGGGCGAACCCTTCCAGGACATCGTCACCCACAACAACGCGAGTTTCGAGGTCGTCGACACCGGGACCGAGCCGCTGGCGCTGTCGCCGTTCGAGCGCGTCCCCGACGACTCCCAGACGCTGTACCTCGGCTTCGACGACGTGCTCCGGAACGGGCCCGTGAACCTGTTCGTCCCGACGAGCGACGAGCGCTACCCGCGCACGTTCGACCCGGGGATGCGCTGGGAGTACTGTCCCGACCCCGAACACGGCCGCTGGGAGAAACTCGAAGTGCAGGACGGCACCGAGGGACTCACCGAACGGGGCATCGTCAGCATCAACTTCCCCGAGGCCACGACGGCCTTCGAGCGGTTCGGGACGAGCGCCCACTGGCTGCGGGTGCGCGTAACCGGCGACTCCTTTTATCGGGGGCCGACGGGACCGGCCTTCCGCAAGGAGGGCGAGCGAACCATCGAACACAAGCGCGAGGACCGCTCGGCCGTCGCGGACCTGCCGCGCCCGCCCACTCTCGAGGGCGTGCACCCGAACACGCAGTGGGCCTACAACGAGCGGACGGTCTCCGAGGAGGTCCTCGGGTCGAGCGACGGTTCCCACGACCAGACGTTCGCCTGCAACACGGCGCCGGTGACGGACATCGAGCTGTGGGTCGACGAGGCCGACGCGCTCTCGGCCGCACAGCGGCGCGACCTCGAACGCGACCGTCCGGAGGCCGTCGAGCGGGTCCCCGAGAGCGGCGACCCGGTCGAGTTCTGGGTGCGCTGGCGGGCGGTCGAGGACTTCCTCGACTCGGACGCGGACGCGCGCCACTACCGCGTCGACAGGACGAGCGGGACCGTGAGCTTCGGCGACGGCCAGCGCGGGCGTATTCCCCCGGCCGGCGAGAACAACGTCCGCGCCACTTACAGGACCGGCGGCGGCAGCCAGGGGAACGTCCCTGCGGGCGCCATCGAGGAGTTGCGCGACCCGATCACGCTGGTCGACTCGGTGACGAACCTCCAGCCCAGCGACGGCGGCGCCGACGTCGAGTCGATGGACGCGGTCGTCTCGCGGGCGCCCGAACGGATCAAGAACGCCGACCGGGCGGTCTCGCCCAGCGACTTCGAGCAGGTCGCCCGCGCCGCCTCGCGGGAACTCGCGACCGTGAAGTGCGAACCGGAGATGGACCAGCACGGCGACCGCCGGGCGGGCTGGGTGACGCTTCTGATCGTGCCGCGGGGCCAGCGCGACCGCCCGGTGCCGTCGATGGAACTCCGGAAACGCGTCGAGGACGCCGTCAGCGAGCGGGCGCCGGCGACGCTGGTCGGCCGCGAGGAAGGCCGGATCACGGTCCGGGGCCCCAACTACGCGCCCGTCTCGGTCGAGGCGACGGTCCACACCCGCGGCGTCGAGAGCGTCTCGGCGCTCAAGTCGGCGGTCGAGGCCGAACTCGACGCCTTCTTCCACCCGCTGACAGGCGGTCGGACCGGCGACGGGTGGTCGTTCGGCGAGTCGCCCGCGCTGTCGCCGGTCTCGTCGCTGGTCGCGGGGGTCGAGGGGGTCGACGGCGTCGAGTCGGCGGCGATGACCGTCGAGGCCCGGGGCGAGGAGATCCGGATACTGACCGAGGCCGACGACCCGACGCTCGACCGCGACACGCTGGTCTGTAGCGGCACCCACGAGGTGACCGTCCACATGCGCGAAGACGGGAGGCGAACGTGACGGCACCGCGAGCGGCCCCCGGACGGGAACCGGGCGTGATGCGACCGCGACCGGCCCCCCGCGGGCGCGGGACAGTGCCCGGGAGGCAGACATGGGATTAGACGTACCGGAACTGGACGACACCGACTACGAGGAACTGGTCGAGGAGGCGCGCAAACTGCTGCCGGCCTACTCGGAGGAGTGGACCAACTACAACCCCCAGGACCCGGGCGTCACGGTCATGGAGGCGCTGGCGTGGCTGGCGGACTCGTACATCTACCAGCTCGACTCGGTGACCGACGCACACCGCCGGAAGTACCTCGGGCTGATGGGCGAGCGACCGCGGCCGCCGGAGGTCGCCGCGACGCGCGTCTCGCTGTCGGCGCCGGCCGACCAGCGGCCCCTGCGGGTCGAGCCGGGGACCCAGTTGCGGGTCGTCGACGGCTCGGACGCCGAGAAGACCTTCGAGACCGACGAGGCGGTCGTCCTGACCGGCGCCACGGTCGCCGCCGTCGTGGGCGACCGCCGCGACGGCCGGACGGACCACTCCCACGCCAACGAGACGGCGGGGATGTTCTACCGGCCGCTGGGGGCGGTCCCCGCGCCGGGCGACGCGATGGCGCTGGGGGTCGACGGCGACCCCTTCGACGGCGCCGACGCGCTCTCGGTCACGGTGGACTTCCGCGACGAGGACCTGCCGGACCCGGGGAGCCACGGCGAGGAGTCGACGTTCGACCCGTCGGTGTCGCTGGTCTGGGAGTACGCGACCGACTACGCGGACCCCGAGGGGTCCTGGGCGGCCTTCGAGGTGCGCCGGGACGGGACTGACCACCTCTACGGCGGTGGGACGGTCACGCTCGACGCCCCCGAGGCGTGGGACCCGGCGGACTGGGGCGCCGACGAGCACGGGCTGTACGACCGTCCCGCGGGCACCGTCTGGGTGCGCTGTCGGGTCGAGCGGGGTGGCTACGAGGTGCCGCCGCGCGTCGACGCCGTCCACCTCGGCGAGGTCCGCGTCAGCAACCGCCGCACGGTCGAGGGCGAACCGCTGGCCCCCCTCCGCGGGACCGACGGGCCCGAACACCTCACCGCACAGCGGTACCGCTTCGAACACGCGCCGGTGGTCGAGGCCGAGGTGTCGGTCGACGGCGAGCGCTGGACCGAAGTTCCTGACTTCGACGCCTCGGGGCCGACCGACCGCCACTACGTCCTCGACGCCGCCGCCGGCACGGTGCGTTTTGGCGACGGGGTCGGCGGGGCGATGCCCGACCCGGGCGCGCGGGTCGTCGCCGAGCGCTACGTCGCGGCGGACGGCGCCGACGGCAACGTCCCCGGGTCGGCGAACTGGCGGTTCGCCGAGGCGGCCGCCGCCGCCGACGGCACCCCCCTGGAGGACGTGACGGTGACCCCGCGGGGCCCCGCGAAGGGGGGGAGCGACGCCGAGTCGGTCGCGGCGGCGTTCCGGCGGGTGCGCCGGGACCGCAAGACGCCCGACCGCGCGGTGACGAGCGACGACATGGCCTACCTCGCGCGGGAGACGCCCGGGTTGCGGGTCGGTCGCGCCGAGGTGTTCCTGCGCGACCGCGAGGGTGCGCCGGCGGGCGCGCCGCCCGAGGCACAGGTCGTGGTCGTGCCCTACGCGCCGGCGGGGACGCGTCGGCCGACGCCGAGCGCGGGCTTTCTCGAGGCGGTCCAGACCCACCTCGACGAGCACCGTCTGCTGACCGACCGCGTGCGCGCGGTGGGGCCGACCTACGTGGGCATCGATGTCGAACTGACCGTCCGCACCGACGAGTGGCGCCCCGGGCCGGGCGTCGAGGACGACGTCGAGGCGGCGATCCGGGCGTACCTCGACCCGGTTCACGGCTTCGAGGGGGAGGGCTGGCCGTTCGGCCGGACGCTGTCCGCCGCGGGAATCGCGTCGGTCGTGGCGGGGGTCGACGCCGTCGACAGCGTCGCGGCCCTGTCGGTGTCCGCACCCGGCAACGCGCGGGTCGACCCCGACGAGAACGTCCACATCGACGAGGCCGCGCTGTTCGCTCTCGCGGACGTCGAGGTGGCGGTCCGGGCCGGTTCGCGACCGGACGACGCGGACGGTCGAGGGAGGGGGCGCTGAGATGGACTTCTCGTACTACGCCACGTCGACGCCGGCCCAGTGGGACGAGTGGGCCGGGCGCAACCTCGTCGTCGAGGAGGGCGGCGTCAGCGTCGCGACCGAACCGACCGTCGACTACCGCGACATGGGTTTTGACGCGGTGGACGTGGCGGTCGACCGCGACGGGGCGGTCTACGCGTTGCGCCCCTCGGGTGACGTCTTCCGGTACGGCCGCCGCGACCGGGCGGGGCGGGTCTGGGCGAACGGCGACGGCGAGACCGTCGCCGAACCGGAGTCCGTCTGTCTCGCCGGCGACCGCGTGTTCGTCGCCGACGGCGCCGAGTCGCTGGTCGTCGTCTCCGAGCGCGAGGGCCGTGCCATCGGGCGCATCGAGACCGACGTGGACGACCTCCGGGCGCTGGTCACGGGCGGGCGGACCCTCTATCTCCTCGACGGCGGCCCGCCCGGCGGCGACGGCCGGATCGCGACCCTCCGGAGTCGCGGGGCCGTCGGCACGGCCATCCGCGGACTGGCGGACCCGCGCGACCTCACCGTCGACGCCGACGGCAACCTGTCGGTGCTGGAGGTGACCGACGACGGGCCGGTCATCGGCGTCTACGAGGCACGCTACGTCGCCTCGCCCGACGCCTTCCCCTACCGGCGAACAGTCGAGACGTTCCCCGACGACCCCGAGGGGGGGACGCTCGTCCCGCACTGTCTGGCGGCGCTGTCCGACGAGGAGTTCGTCGTCCACGGACCGCTGTCGACGTCGGGCGAACCCGCGGTCTATCACTACCGCCTCGACGACGGCGAGTGGGAGCCCCGGCACGGCCTCGACGTGCGGTGTTCGCGGTTGCGCGCCGGGCCGCGGCGCGGACGAGGTCGCTACCCGACCTACTACGGGGTCGCCGCCGAGAGCGAGCGCGTCTACGCTATCGAGGAGACGAAAAAGTACCGCCGCGACCCCGGGACGGGGCGGTTCACCGCGACCGCGTTCCGGCGGTTCGACGCCGGGGCGGTCGACACGCAGTGGCACCGCGTCGCGCTGGAGTTCGACAGCCTCGACTCGAACACGCAGGTGCTCGTCAGCTACGCGGCGGCGGACGGGCGGGACGCTGACGGCGACGTCACGGCCGTCGCGGACGTCAACGAACACGACGCCGCGGACCTCCGGGCGGCGGGCATCGAGTCGCTGTGGGACATCGTCGAGTCCGCCCCCGAACGGATCGCGACGGTCGCCGACGGCGCGACGGTCGAGCGTGCGAGCGAGTGGGTCGACGCCGCCGTGGCGGCGCTCGCCGACCGCAGCGAGTCCTGGACGCGCGTCGACGAGACCAGTCCCGAGGACGTGTTGCTGTCGGCGGCGAACGGCCGGTATCTCCGCGTGCGCCTGGACCTGGTCGGCGACGAGGACACCGCTCCCACGGTCGAGTCGTTCCGGGCGTACTGTCCGCGCCGGACCTACCTGCGGTACCTCCCGGCGCTGTTCCGCGAGGACCCCCGGGGCGAGCGGTTCCTCGAACAGTTCCTCTCGGTCTTCGAGAGCGCGAACGTCGGTATCGAGGAGGAGATAGAGCGCCTGCCGGCGTTTTTCGACCCCGACGGCGTCCCGGGCGAGTACCTCTCGTGGCTGGAGGGGTGGCTCGCGCTGGAGGCGGGCGAGGACTGGCCCGAGTCCGCCCGTCGCGAGTTCCTCGACCGCGCGCCCGACCTGTTCGAACAGCGGGGGACCCGCGCGGGGATCCGCGCCTACGTCGAACTGTACCTCTCGCACGTCACGGAACCGGACACGGGCTGGATCCTGGAGTGGCAGCGCCGCCGCATCGAAGACCGACGGGCGGCCGGCCGTCTCGCCGAGGCGGAGGCCGAGGCCCGTCTCGACGAGGTCGACGACCTGGCCCGGGACGAACCGGTCGACCACCACCTGTTCGTCATGGAGCGACTCGACCTCGACGGGATCGACTCGGCCGCCGCCCGCGAACCCTACACGATGCACATGCCCGGCCCGCGCTCGTTCGCGGTGTTCGTCGGCCCCTTCACCGACCCCGCCCACCGCGAGGCAGTCGCGGCACTGGTCGCCCGCGAGAAACCCGCACACACCGACGGTCACGTCGTGCCGATGCGCCAGCACGTCAAACTCGAGGGCAACTCCTTTCTGGGCATCAACACGACGCTCACGCCGCGCGAGTTCGTCCTCGGCCGCGCGACGCTCGGCGAGGACAGCGTCCTGAAGGAACGCGACCTGCTGTAGGCGTCCCGGGTCTCTCGACGGAGACCGACGCCGGCCCGCACGACGGGCGATTCGTCGCTCGTCCCCAAAGTTAAATGTGCGAACAGTTGTAGGGGACATAGAGCAACCAGACATGTCATTCAACGACGAACAGGGCGACAGGGGCGACGGGCAGCTCTCGCAGTTCGAGAAGAACAACTTCTTCCAGGGCAAGCTGATGACGGCCCGGGACATGGAGACCGAGCAGGACTACCACGCCGGCCGGCTCCAGACGCTCTCGCGGTTCGTCACCGGGAAGGGTATCGTACAGGGCATCGAGGTCAGCGCCATCGAGGAGAGCGAGACGGAACTGGAAGTGACGCTGGAACCGGGGCTGGTGATAGACGGCCACGGCCGCCCCATCGTCATCGAACACCGGACGACGAAGACGCTGCCGCTGCCCTCCAGCGACGACATCTACCTGTTCATCAGGTACACCGAGGCGGAACTGGAGTCGGTCCCGGTGCCCGACGTCAGCGGCGCCAGCAGCGAGGAGTACATGTCAAACCGCCGCGTCGAGTCCTTCGAGCTGACTTACCAGGAGTCCCCGCCCGAGTTCGAGCAGATCCCGGACGTGGACACGGACATCTCGGACAACCCCGACGAGGACACCGCCTACCGGGCGCTGGCCAACCGGTACCACCAGCAGTTCCGCACGCCGGTCGAGGGCGTCGAGGACCCCTCCGTGTTCATCGGCTCGTTCGAGCGGACCCGAGAGGGGACGTGGATCCCGGGCAGCGACACCGTGCGGCGCCAGCTCGTCTACGACAACGACATGCTGTACGCCGCGCTGGTCAACCACATCACCGACACGGACAGCCCCCACGGCATGGCCGGACGCGCCTCCGGCGGCGGTAGCGATGACCTGGGAGCGGCCGCCGACCGACTCGACGAGATGCAGACCCAGCTGGACACGCTCACGCGGTACGTGATGCGCAAGTCCCTGAAAGACAAGATCCGCTTTTTCGAGGACGTCTCCGAGCGGTTCGAGGAAGCGGACACGGGTGCCAGCAAGACCGCCCAGGAACTCGTCGAGCGGGCCAAAGAGGGGATGGCCGAGAGCGTCTTCGACGACGCCGAGGCGTTCCGCGAGCAGGTCGGTGAGATGCTCGAACTCGACATCACGCTGGGCGAGGAACTCGAGGACTCGGCGACCGAAGAGAGCCTCGAACGCTACGTCAAGGCGGTCAACGAACTCCAGGAGACGCTGGCCGACGACCGGGGCGTCCTCCAGGTCGCCGAGGCCCAGGACGGGGTCTGCGAGGCCGCCGACTCCCTCGAGATGCTCTACGACATCGTCCCCGAGAGCTGACCACCCGCCCAGCCGTGTCCCCCACTGTCACCCCTGCGGGACGTGCACGCTCTGACTTCTCGCGTGTCACCGCAGTATTGTGTTCTCGACGACACGACTTCACGGTCGCTCCCGGCGATTCTCCCGGCCGTTCGCGATCCAGTTCGACAGACAAATCAGACCGCGTATCGGTTTCGAAAACCCGGATCCGCGGCCGTATCGCCCGATCTGCCGAACGCACATCAGAAATACTATAACAATGCCAGTCCGGTTTTACCCGATTTCGTCGGTTCTCGTGGTGCATTGAGGCGATAAGCGTCACCGTATCACTAGCGAGTCACACATGTATGAAATAGTACTGATGGATAGTTTTATGTATTGAGCATTAATGTAAGCTAGCGTTCGGTAATTACAAACGAGTGAAAATTATGGCAGAGTACCTTTCCCCGGGCGTCTACGTCGAGGAGGTCGAAGGCGGGACGAAGGCGATAGAGGGCGTGGCCACGAGCACAGCAGCGTTTCTGGGACCGACCGAGCGCGGGCCGGTGAGTCCAAGACTCGTCACGAGTTTCTCCGAGTTCAGGCGCCACTACGGGTCCAGTCCGGAGTCGTCGGACCTGGACATCGCGGTGGACGGCTTCTTCCGCAACGGCGGGAGCCGGTGTTACGTCACGCGGGTCAGTTCCGACGACCCGCGGGACGTGGTGTCGGCGGCGGTCCACGACGAGAGCGGCGACCCGGTGATGGACGTGGCGGCGATCGGGCCTGGCGACTGGGCCAACTCCGTCGCGGTCATCGTCACCGACAGTCCGATGTACAAGGAGGGACAGAACAAGATCTTCGGCGTCACGGTGCGGTACTGGTCCCAGGACCCCTCGGAGGTCGACGACCCGGCCTCCGCGGAGCCGGACCCGCTCCCCGACCACGAGGAGACCTACGAGGAGCTGACGCCGGAGCCGACCTCGAGCAACCACTTCGCGAAGAAGATGGCCTCGTCGGTGGTCGTCGACGTCGAGGGCGTCGGCGAGGACCGCCCCGAGGAGGGCATCACCTGGCTCGGCGGCGAGACGGACGGCGGCACGAACGGTTCGAAGGGCAACGGTTCGAACGGCGACGACGACAACGGCGACGACAACGGCGACGGAGCCGAAGACGAGGACGAGGGACCGACGATCCCCGGCGACGACGAGCTCGACGAGATGACGTACAACGAGCTCCAGGACGTCGCCGAACCGTTCGACATCGACCGCACGCAGACGAAAGACGAACTGCTCTCGGACATCAAGGAGATCCGCGACGAGCGGGAACTCGCGGCCGACGGCGGTAGCGGCCTCTCCCTGTCCGATTACCAGGGCCAGGACCGCACCGGCGAACGCACCGGCCTGGCGGCGCTCAAAGAGCAGGACGACGTCTCGATCGTCGCGGTGCCCGACGAAAACGACATCCGCGGGCTGACCGAGGCGCTGGTCACCCACTGCGAGAACATGGGCGAGCGCTTCGCCATCCTGTCGTGTCCGCAGAACGCGGGTCGCGTCGGCAACATGGAGGTGCCGGTCGACTCCCAGTACGCCGCCTACTACTACCCGTGGATCGAGACCAAAGACCCGATCACGAACCAGGACAAGGTGGTGCCCCCGAGCGGGCACCTCGCGGGCATCTACGCGCGCAACGACGCCGAGACCGGCGTCCACGGCTCGCCGGCGAATATGGTCGTGCGCGGCGCCCTGGACCTGCAACTGGACATCACCAAGGGCGAACAGGACGTCCTCAATCCGAAGGGGATCAACTGCATCCGCAGTTTCCAGGGACGGGGCATCCGCGTCTGGGGCGCTCGTACCACGTCGAGCGACCCCGAGTGGAAGTACATCAACGTCCGCAGACTGTTCCTGTACATCGAGCAGTCGATCGACGAGGGCACGCAGTGGGCGGTCTTCGAGCCCAACGACAGGGACCTGTGGGCGCGGGTCAGACAGTCGGTGTCGAACTTCCTGACGACCGCGTGGCGCGACGGCGCGCTCATGGGCACGAGCCCCGACGAGGCGTTCTACGTCGACTGCGGCGAGTCCACGATGACGCAGGACGACATCGACAACGGCCGTCTGATCTGTGAGATCGGCATCGCGCCGGTCAAACCCGCGGAGTTCGTCATCTTCCGGATCCAGCAGTGGACCGAGGAGGCCGGGCCCTGACCCGGTGAGGACCTGACCAGTATACAACCACACAACACCACACAACACACACCAAAACCATGGCAGACACACACGGCGCGATGCGAACTGGGCGGTTCACGGTCGAGATCGACGGCGTCAGCACCAGCGGCTTCAAGCGCGTCGACATCCCCTCGACGACGACCAAGCACGTCGAGTACCGCGAGGGCAAAGACGCCGACCACCACCGCAAGCTCTGGGGTCAGACCGAGTACGAGGACCTGACGATGGAACGCGGCGCGAAAAAAGGCGACACCACGCTCCACGACTGGCGCCAGAGCGTCATCCAGGGCAAGATGGAGGAGGCGCGCAAGTCCGTCGCGGTCATCCTCCAGGACACCGTCGGCGAACAGCAGGTCCGGTGGGAGTTTACCCAGGCCTGGCCCAAACGGTACGACCCGCCGACGCTGGAGACGGGCTCGCAGGGCGGCCAGGGCAACGTCGCCACAGAGACGGTGGTCGTCGTCTACGACGAGATGGAACGCACCCAATAAATGGCCGGTTCACCACTCCAGACGGAGTTCGACTTTACCCTGCCACAGGGGTACACCGACGACGAGGGGACGCTCCACCGCGAGGGGCGCATGCGCCTGGCGACGGCCGCCGACGAGATCGAACCGCTGCAGGACCCGCGGGTGCAGTCGAACTCGTCGTACCTGACGGTCATCCTGCTCTCGCGGGTCGTGACCGAACTCGGCGACCTCGACGTGATCAACCGCAACGTCATCGAGAACCTCTACGTCGCCGACCTGGAGTACCTGCAGGCCATGTACGAGCGGATCAACAACCAGGGCGACAACACCGTCGAGACCGCCTGTCCCGACTGTGGCCAGCGCTTCGACGTCTCCGTCTACGACGGGGCCGTCGTCGAGACCGCCGGTCCCGACGCCGCGGGCGCCGAGATGGGGGCGCCGGGCACCCCCGGGGGCGACGGTGATTCGGGAAACTAGCACAGGAGTTGACGGTCTACCCGGTCGACCGGCTCTACGAGGAGGTCGCCTTCGTGGCGTACCACTTCAACTGGAGCCGCGAGGCGGTACTGGGCATGCCCCACCGGGAACGCCAGCGCTGGTGCGAGGAGATCTCGGCCATCAACGAGCGGATCAACGAGGAGTCCCAGCCGTCGGGCGGTCCCGGTGGACCGGGCGGCCCCGGCACGGGCGACTCGGGCGGCGCACCCACGCTCGAACAGGAGATCCCCGACGAGTTCTTCGAGGAGGAGGAAGACGACTCGTGGCTGGAGTAGCGGGCGCCCGCCGGACGGCCGGCCGGAACGGACCCGAGACAGCGGGAGGAGACACATGCCGGTAGTCCCGACGGACGGCGAGGGACAGCAACAGGGCGGCGCGGACGAGAACCCGTACCGCCAGCTCAACTACACGGTCGAGGTCGACGGCTTCGACTTCGGCGGCTTCCAGCGGGCGTCGGGGCTGGCCGCGCGCATGGAGACCGTCGAGTACCGCGAGGGCGGCACCAACGGCCACGTCCACCAGTTGCCGGGGCAGTTCACCCACAGCAACCTCGTCCTCGAGCGCGGGCTCACGAACCGCACCGTCCTGTGGGACTGGCTGCAGGACGTCCGCGCGCCCTCGAAGGCGAACAAGGACATCCGGCGCAACGTCCGCCTGAAGCTCAAGGCGGGCTACAAGGAGAACAAGAACTGGGGCTGGGAGTTCCGCCGGGCCTACCCCGTCCAGTGGGACGGGCCGGACCTGAAAAGCGACGGGTCGGGCCCCGTCGTCGCCGTCCAGTCCGTCGAGTTCGCCCACGACGGGTTCACGAAGATCCAGGGCACGCCCTGAGCGGCACCTCGTCGCAGGCCCACACGAGCGGTTCAGGGCCCGCGCAGCACGACAGTGTCAAGGCCACCGGTGTCGGACCCGGTGCGGTACTCGCCGCGGATCCACAGCCTCTCCAGGTTCGCGAGCACCGTCCCCAACTCGGTATCGGTGGCCTGCTCGCCCGTTTCGCTGTTCGTCCACCCCTCCGCCGAGAGGTACCCGCCGGGGTCGCCGCCCTGCGAGTTGTGGGTCGGGTCGGCGCTCCCGTCCTGTGCGTCGCCGACGACCTTCCAGCCCTCGGTCCCGTCGTCGAACGCGCTCTCGACGTCCCCGGGCCCCGACCCCGGGAGTCCCTGACAGCCCGCGAGCGCGAGACACGCCGCGAGCACCGCCGTCACTACCGCGTCGCGGTTCATACCTCGTCTGTCACATCACCGCTCATATAGATAGCTGTGCGTCGAGCCGGGGCGACACGGCTGTCGACCACCGTTATATACTCGGCGACCGACACGCTGTGCATGTTCCCGGAGGACGACAGCGCAGGTGGTGACGCGGGCGACCCCGCTGGTGAGCGTGCTGGCGAGTCGCGGGCGGACGCGGCTGCGGGCGACGACCCGCCCGGGACGAGCGGGAGCGGCTACTCCCGGGAACGCGCCGAGTTCTACCACGAACGCCAGCTCGAAGGCGGGCGGCCGGACGTGGATTTTTACGTCGAGCGGGCGCTGGCGGTCGACGGGCCGGTCCTGGAGATGGCCTGCGGGACGGGGCGGATCTACCTGCCGCTGCTCGACGTCGGGGTCGACGCCGACGGCTTCGACCGCTCGTCCGACGCGCTCGCGCTCCTCCGGGAGACGGCCAGCGAGGTGGGCTTCTCGCCGTCGGTGTGGCGGGCGGACATGACCGCCTTTGGCACCGACCGGTCCTACGACCTCGTCGTCTGCCCGTTCAACGCCGTCCAGCACCTCCTGACCGTCGAGGACCAACTGGCCGCGCTCCGGGAGGCCCACCGCGTCCTCGCGCCGGGGGGGCGGCTCGTCTTCGACGTATTCGTCCCCCGGTTCGACCACATCTGTGACTCCTACGGCGAACTCGACACGGAGACGGTCGAGTACCGCGGCGCCCCCCACGCGTTGCGCACGCTGACCGAACTGGTCGACGAGGTCGAGCAGGTGATCCGGGTCACCACTGAACTGTTCGACCCCGACGGGGGGACGGTGTTCACCGAGCGTCACCGGCTGAAGCTGCTGCCAAAGCGCGAAGTGGAACTCCTCGTTCGGCTGTCCCCGTTCGGAGACTGGACGGCGACGAGCAACTTCGGCGACGCGCCGCTGGCAGACGGCGACACCGTGCAGGTGTGGACGCTCGAAAAGGAGGCGTGATACGGACCGTTGTACCCATTTTCGGCGATGCCGTCGACGTATGGGCGAGTCACGGCCCGATGCGTTCACCGTGGTTCGCGACGGCGGTAACGAAGTACAACGGTCCGTATGAGTACCTCGATGCGAACGGCGAGCAACGCGAGCGACACAGTGAGTGGGGATAGCCCGCGCAGCGACCGCGAGCAGCGAGGCAGGAACGCAGTGAGCGCCTCGAAAGCGAGCGGCGAGGCACGACCCAATCGAAAACGACAACTATCGGGTGAGCACACCGCACAGAACGACGATCTCGCGTCCGCCCTCCGTCGAAAGGGTCCGCTGGCTTCGCCACGCGATACTCCCGAGGACGGCGGCGATTACCGGTGACTCGCGCGGCTCTCCGGGAGCATGCGGGACGCCCGGCTCTCGACGTGGGCTCTGTGGACGAGCGTCGCCACGGCGGCCGTCACGACGCCGGCGGCGAAGGCCGCGGCGACGGCCGGCGTCGTCACGACGGCCGACGCGAGCGCGACGAGGCCGACGGTCAGCGCCGCGAACGCGAGCGACACCGTCAGCGAGGGGGGCTTCCGGTACTGGACTTCGGACCTGGCTGCAGTGGCCTGGTACATATCTATACCATGTGGTGGGACCACCATAAGTGTAATCTGAAGGATATTTCTGTAATCGAGTTTGCTGGAATCCGCTTCTGTAGGAGATCTGGTATGTGGGTGGCGGAGGCGGGACGTCTGGGGGTCACCTCCGGGGGGCGGCGGCCCGGCGTCGGCGGACGTGTTCGCCGGAGCGCCCACACCAGTCCGCGGGCGCGTCGCTACGCTTCGACCACGTTCGCGTCGAGGTCCCGGGGATAGTAGGTCAGGAACTCGATGTCGTCGTCGGTGACGGCGACGGTGTCGGAGTGGCGATAGCCCGCTTCGTCGGTGTAGATACCGGGTTCGACCGTGTAGACGTGGCCGGGTTCCATCACCGCGTCGCTCCCGCGGTCGATGTAGGGCGGTTCGTGGGCACCGAGACCGATGTTGTGCCCGACGTGGTGGCGCGCCAGGTCCGCGATCCCCTGTTCCTCGAAGTACTCCCGAACCGCGTCGTCGACGTGGCTGACGGGCACGTCCGGTCCCATCGCCTCGAAGGCGACGTCCTGGGCCTCGCACATCAACTCGAAGTAGTGTTCGTCGTCGTCGCTCGCCTCGCCGACGAACATCGTCCGCTCCAGTTCCGAGCGGTAGCCGTCGACGTTCGCCGTCGCACCCGTGATGAGGACGTCGCCCCGCGAGAGGCGCTCGTTGGGGGTGTGGCCGTGCGGGAGCGCAGTTTCGGCGCCGCTGACGTAGCCGGCGCGAACCGGTCCGTCGCCGCGGGTCCGGACGGCGTACTCCGACCCGAGCGCGTCGAGCATGGCGCGGGACCCCTCCAGCGACGCGCGCTGGCTCACCGTGACCGGATGGGCGCCCGGTTCGGTCAGGTCCGCGAGCTGTCGGTGGGCGTAGTTGGCCCACTTCGCTGACTCGCGGATCAGTGCCACCTCCGCGTCGCTTTTGGCCTCGCGCATCCCCGGGACCCAGTCCTGGTCGTCGACCCCGCAGAAGTCGCTCAGCGGCGGACCCTCGTAACCCATCACGCCCGGCGCGCCGTCGGCGTCCGCGAGCACCGATTCGGCACCGAGGCCGTCGACCATTTCCGCCACCGCCTCGACCGGGTCGCCCTGTGGGTAATCGAAGTAGTCATGCACGGCGTCGACCCGGGGGTTCGGGCCCACGCGCTCGACTTCCAGGCGCGGGACCGTGACCTCGACGCGCTCGGCGGTGACCGCGAGGGCGACCGGGCGCTCGGTCTGGATGTGGTGAAAGCCGGTGAGGTACTCGATGTTCGTCGCGTCGAACCAGACGGCCGCGTCCGCGTCGGTCCCCGCGAGTCGGTCCCGGACGGTCGCGAGGCGCGCGTCGAACTCCGCGGGCGGTACGCGTGTCGGCATACCTCGACCAGGGCGCGAGCCGACAAAAAATACGGTGCCCGCGCCGCGACGGCGGCCATCCCCCCGTGCCGTCGGCGTCGGCTCAGCGTCCGCTCAGCGCTCGTCCCGGAGCGTTTCGTAGACCTCGCGGAGCCGACCGGGGTCGTGCTCGACGAGGCCGCCGTGGAAACAGAGCGTCCGCTCGACTGCCAGGTCGGCGAGACGACCGACCGACTCGACCGCCGCGTCCATGTCCGGCGTGGCCGCTTCCTCGGGGCCGTCGAACGCCGCATCGGCGGTTATCGCGTCGGCCGCGAGGAGCAGACGCTCCCCGGGGAGATACAGCGAGACGTGGCCCGGCGAGTGCCCCGGGGTCGCGACGACTCGCATGTCCCCGGCCGCGGTCCGGAAGGTGACGCCGTCGACCAGCTCGACGTCGACCCGCGCGGGCGGGTAGCCGCGTTCCTTGAGCAAGGGGCGCTCGCGTTCGATGTAGGGGGCTTCGTCGGCGTGTGCGAGCGTCGTGGCCCCGGTTCGCGACGCGAGCGCCTCCAGCGCGCCCGCGTGGTCGGCGTCCTGGTGAGTGACGACGACCAGCGCCACGTCCTCGGGGTCGAACCCCGCTCCGGCGAGGTGCGTCTCGACGGCTTCGACGTGGTCCGGGAAGCCGGTGTCGACGAGGATCAATCCCCGCTCCGTCTCGACGGCTGCCGGGTACATCAGCGGGTCGTCGTCGCCGGGTCCGAACGCGAGGGGGAGCGTGTACACGCCGGGAGCAATCGAATCCATGTGCCCGCTCTCGTCGTCACAGTCATAAGCTTGTCCCGGCGGGGACCAGCGGCGCCGACACGCGAGAGCGACGCCGGCGGCGTCCGTGGTGCGCATCGAACCGTTTTACCGGAGCGGGGTTTTACTGTGAACCATTCATGTTCCTCACACCCGGTCAGTGTTCCCCTGGAGAGAGCGTCGAACCGGCAGCAGTCCGCGACCGTCCCGGGGCAACGAGATAGACACATGGCGGACACCGGCCACCTCCGCGGCGATACGGGCGTACTCGTCGCGGGTTCGGCGACGTGGCTCGACGCGTTCACAGAGGCGCTCGAGGCGCGTACCGGGGCGTCCGCCCGCGCGGTCGAGACAGCGGCGGCCGCTCTCGACGTCGTGCGTCGCGACTCGGCGGACTGTCTCGTCACCGAGCACGCGGTCGACGGGACCACCGGGGTCGAACTGGCGCGACGCGTCCGGGAGACCGACCCGACACTGCCGGTCGTCCTCGCCACCGCGACCGGGAGCGAGGCCGTCGCAAGCGAGGCGGTCGAGGCCGGCGTCGCCGACTACGTTCCGATACCCGCGCCGGAGGACCCGCCGACAGACGAGTTGATAGAGCGGGTCGACCGGGCGCTTCGCTCGGCGCGGCGGAGCGTCACCCGTCGCGAGCGGGCACGCCAGTTCGACGCCGTCTTCCGGGGCGCCCAGACGGCGACGTGGGTCCTCGACAGCGACGGGTCGCTCCGCCGCGCGAACCGGACGGCGCGGGAGATGGTCGACGCGGACGTCGACGCCGTCGTCGGCGACCCGTTCTGGACGCTGCCGTGGTGGGCCTCCGCGGCGACCCGGCGTGACGTCCGTCGACTCGTCGAGAAGGCGCGCGACGGGCGGTTCGGGAACGCGGTGGTCTTCGGCCCCCCCGGGGAGGCGCGGCGGGTCGTCGACCTCTCGGTCCGCCCGGTCGAGAACGAGCGGGGGGAGCTCGCCTCGATCGTCGTCGAGGGCATCGACACCACCGAGCAGGTCAGGCTCGAACGGGACCTCCGGGAGTCGGAGGAACTCCACCGGGTCACGCTCAACAACATGACCGACACCGTCCTCATCACGGACGAGGACGGCGAATACACCTACGTCTGTCCCAACGTCCACTTCATCTTCGGCTACACCGCCGAGGAGATCCGCGACCGTGGGACGATCGACGAACTCCTCGGCAAGGACCTGTTCGACCGCGAGCGTCTCGCCGAGCGTGGCGTCCTCAAGAACATCGAGTGTACGGTCACCGACAAGGCCGGCCGCGAACACACGCTGCTCGTCAACGTCCGCGAGGTCTCGATCCGCGACGGGACGCTCCTCTACAGCTGTCGGGACATCACGAAACGGAAACAGCGCGAGGAGGCGCTGGCGGCCCTCCAGGAGACGGCTCGCGAGTTCCTGTACGCGGGGACCCACCAGGAGATCGCCGAACACGTCGTCGACGACGCCTCGAGCGTGCTCGACCTGTCGGCGAGCGCCGTCTACCTGTTCGACGACGCGGCCAACGAACTCCGGCCGGCCGCGCGGTCGCGGGCGATGGCGGAGCGCCACGGTCCGCTGGCGACGGTCCACGCCGACGGCGAGACGCTACTGGGTCACTGTTTCGTCGACGACGAGACGCTGGTCTTCGATGACGTCCACGCCGCGGACCGACTGGCGAACCGCGCGACCGACCTCCGGGGTGGGATGTACATCCCGCTCGGGAACCACGGGGTGTTCGTCGCCGGGTCGACCGACGTCGGGGCGTTCGACGGGGTGAAACGGGAGCTCGCCGACCTGCTCGCGGCCAGCGCCGAGGCCGCACTCGACCGCGTCACTCGCGAGGCGCGACTCCGCGAGCAGGACCGCGAACTCCAGCGTCGCAACGAGCAACTCGTCGCGCTCAACCGCATCAACGACACGATCCGCGAGATACATCAGGCGGTGGTACGGGCCGAGACGCGCGAGGAGATCGACCACGCGGTCTGCGAGCGACTCACGGACACCGACCGGTTCGCGTTCGCCTGGGTCGGCAGGGTCGACCCGGCGTCCGGGACGGTCGAACCGCGGGCCCGAGCCGGCGACGAGCAGGGGTACCTCGACGGCCAGTCGGTCCCGGTCGACGCTTCGGGCGTCGAACCCGCGGGCCGGACCGCGGCGACGGGCGAGGTGACCGTGGTGGAAACCGTCGCGACCGGACTCCGCGAGAGCCCGTGGCGACCGGAGGCGCTCGCGCGCGATTTCCTGTCGGTGATGAGCATCCCGCTCGTGTACAACGACTTCGAACACGGCGTCCTCACCGTCTACGCGGACGCGAAGGCCGCCTTCGACGACACGACTCGCGCCGTGCTGGGCGAACTCGGGGAGACGGTCGCCTCGGCGCTCAGCGCCGTCGAACGGAAACGCGCGCTGTTGACGACGTCGGTGACCCGCGTCGAGTTCGCCGTCGAGGACGAGACGTTTCTCCTGTCGCGACTCGCCCGGACGGCGGAGTGTTCCCTCCGTTACGAGGCCGGGGGCCAGCACGGTCCGGACGGCGACAGCGTGTTCGTGACCGTCGAAGACGCCGACGTCGGCACTGTGGCGGAGGCCGCAGCCGACACGCCGGGCGTCGAGGACGTCACCCGCATCGGCCGGACCGGGACTGACGAGGGCGTTCTCCGGTTGCGACTGTCGCGGCCGTTTCCGGCGCTGGAACTGGCCGACCACGGGGCCATCTTTCGGGAAGCGACCGCCGACCCGACCGCCACGACGCTCGTCGTCGACGTCCCCGAGAGTATCGACGTCCGGAACGTCGCACGGCTGGTTCGCGAGACGTTTTCGAGTGCCGAACTCCGGCGCAAGGAGACGGCCGAGCGGGGAACACACGGCCGACACACGGGGTTTCTGTCCGACCTCACGGACCGACAGCTCGAGGTGGTCCAGACGGCCTACTACAGCGGCTACTTCGAATCGCCGCGCGAGAACGACGGCGCGGACGTCGCGGAGACGCTCGACATCTCTCCGACGGCGTTCTACCAGCACGTCCGGGCCGTCCAGCGGAAACTGTTCGCGACGGCCTTCGAGGGGAGCGCCGAACCGGGCGGTACGTCGGACCGTGGGGTTTGACTCTAAACCCTCAGTTCAGCTTCTGGTTGTTCTGTGAACCGTTCGGTATTCCCTTCTACATCTTCTATTCCTCGATCGAGTGTCGGCGGTCGCGCACTGGCACTCGGGACCACACAATGAGAGACGTCGAGCAAGACCACGACGAGGAGACACCGTACGAATGCTTCGACTGCGGGACCATCGTCACCGCGACGAACCAGCCGGAGACCTGTCCCGACTGCGGCGGGGAGATGCGGAACCGACAGACACCACTCGAGTGAGATGGCCCGCCGGAGGCGGGGAACGGGAGCGTGTGACCGCACCGCGCCCACGGCATCACCGACTCGCGGGGCGGGAGGCATAAAACGCCGTCAGACTCGGGGCAGACGATCGGCTGACGTCTTGCGATTTCGAGGTGAAACGATGGTCGAGACGGGGCGAATCCCGTGGCGAAATGTGTGACTATATACCTAATACACCTATAATATCATCTCTGTATAATGATTCAGAGTGTCAGCCGTTGATAGCTGGAGGATTCCGAATTATTTTTACGATGAGCGGACGCGCGTCCAGTCATGGCCAACGACGTCAACCCCTTCGAGAGCTTACAGGAGCAGATAGACGACGCCGCGGCGTACCTCGACGTCGACGGGGGGCTGCTGGAGCGACTGAAAAACCCCGAGCGGGTGCTGGAGACCAACCTCTCGGTGGAGATGGACGACGGGTCGGTCGAGGTCTTTCGCGCCTACCGGTCGCAGTTCAACGGCGACCGCGGTCCGTACAAGGGCGGGATCCGGTATCACCCCGGGGTAACCCGCGACGAGGTCAAGGCGCTGTCGGGCTGGATGGTCTACAAGTGCGCGACGGTCGGGATCCCGCTGGGCGGCGGGAAAGGCGGCATCCGCATCGACCCCGACGACTACTCGGAGGCCGAGATCGAGCGTCTCACGCGCTCGTTCGCGAAGGAGCTCACCCCGCTGATCGGCGTCGACCGGGACATCCCGGCGCCGGACGTCAACACCGGCCAGCGGGAGATGAACTGGATCAAAGACACCTACGAGACCCTGGAGAACACGACCGAACCCGGCGTCATCACGGGCAAGGATATCTCCAGCGGCGGGTCCGAGGGGCGCGTCGAGGCCACGGGTCGCTCGACGGTCATCGCCGCCCGCGAGGCCTTCGACTACCGCGGGGAAGACATCAGCGACGCCACGGTCGCGGTCCAGGGCTACGGCAACGCCGGTTGGGTCTCGGCGAAACTCGTCGACGAGATGGGTGCGACCGTCGTCGCCGTCTCTGACTCCAGCGGCGGCGTCTACGCCGAGGACGGGTTCGACCCGGTCGCCGTCAAAGAGCACAAGCGCGAGACCGGGAGCGTCGTCGGCTACCACGGCGCCGACGCGGAGGTCACCAACGACGAGTTGCTGACGCTCGACGTCGGTCTGTTGGTCCCGGCAGCCCTGGAGAACGCTATCGACGAGGACCTCGCCCGCGATGTCGAGGCCGACGTCGTCTCCGAGGCGGCCAACGGCCCGGTCACCCCCGACGGCGACGACGTCCTCACCGGGAAGGACGTGCTCGTCGTCCCGGACATCCTCGCCAACGCCGGCGGCGTCACCGTCTCGTACTTCGAGTGGGTACAGAACCGCCAGCGCTTCGCCTGGGACGAGGAGACGGTCAACGAGCGCCTCGAGGACATCGTCGTCGACCAGTTCGGGACCCTCGTCGACGCCTACGAGGAACACGACCTGCCGAACCTCCGGACCGCCGCCTACGTGGTCGCCATCCAGCGGGTCGTCGACGCCGCCGAACAGGCCGGTACCTGGCCCTGACGGCACGGCCGACCCCGCCCGTCCCCCGACCGCGTCGTCGCGGGGACCGGACGGACCGACCGTTTGATTTATAATCATACAGGTTGCAATCTTGAACGAGAACGAGAGGGAAAAAAACGTTCGAATACTGCTCCGGGATAGAACTGAACATAACCTGATCCGGACCGGTTCCGACCGGCGCGCTCGGGGGACCACCAGACGTGCCTACCTTATATTCCCTTATTTGGGTTTAATATACCCTTAGCCCTTCAGGGATACGCTCTTGTCTGACCGGTCGAAACGAGCCTAGGATGACCGAGCGACACGTATCCGAGTCCGCCGTCGACGGGCTCGCGGACCCGTCCGACGAGCGGTCGAACTGCGGCGTCGGACTCGTCATGGACCTCGACGACGACAGTGGCCACTGGGTGCTCTCGGACGGGCTGGAACTGCTCGCGAACCTCGAACACAGGGGGACCACGGGCGCCGAGGAGGCGACCGGCGACGGTGCCGGCGTCACGATACAGACGCCCCACGACTTCTTCGCCGACGAAGTCGACGTCGACCTGACGCCCGGCGAGTACGCCGTCGGCGTGCTCTTTCTCCCGAAAGACGACCCGGAGGCGCGCGAGGGGCTCGAGGCCATCGTCGAGGAGACCTTCGGCGACGAGGGACTGGACGTCCTCGCGTGGCGGTCGGTGCCGACCGACAACGGCGACCTGGGGGCGACGGCCCTGGAGTCCGAACCCGAGATCGTCCAGGTGTTCGTCGAGTCCCGGGCGGGCCACACGGACGCCGAGTTCAGCCGACAGCTGTACGTCGCCCGGAGCGTCCTCGAGTCCCGCGTCGAGGACGAACGGCCCCCGGGCCACGAGCGCTTCTACGTCGTCTCCCTCGACCAGGACACCGTCGTCTACAAGGGCCTGCTCAAGGGCGAGCAGGTCGCCGGCTACTACGCGGACCTGACCGACGAGCGCGTCGAGACGACGTTCGCGATGGTCCACGCCCGCTTCTCGACGAACACGCTGGGGGCGTGGCACCTCGCCCACCCCTACCGGCGGATCATCCACAACGGCGAGTTCAACACCATCCAGGGCAACATCAACTGGATGCGCGCGCGGGAGACCGACCTGGGGACCGACGCGTTCGACGCAGAGAAGGTCACGCCCATCATCGACGACCCGGACCAGTCGGACACGGCCAGCGTCGACAACGCGCTCGAACTCCTCCTCGTCGAGGGTCGCGACCTGCCACACGCGCTGCGGATGCTCATCCCCGAGGCCTGGCGCGGCGAGGAAAACGCCGTCGACGACCAGCGCCGCGACTGGTACGACTACCACGCCTCGCTCGTCGAACCGTGGGACGGTCCCGCCTTCGTCGCCGCGACCGACGGCGAGCGCGTCGGCGCGGTACTCGACCGCAACGGCCTCCGCCCCTGCCGGTACGACGTCCTCGAGGGCAACACCCTGGTGATGGCCTCCGAGGTCGGCGCGCTCGATACCGACCCCGCCGAGATCGAAGAGCGCGGGCGCCTCCAGCCCGGGCAACTGTTCCTCGCCGACCCGAAGGAGGGGCGGGTCATTCCCGACGACGAGGTGTTCGACGACCTGACCGACCCCAAGTACGGCGAGTGGGTCGACGACCAGCAGGTCCGCCTCGAGGAGCTCGTCGACGACCCGAGCAACCTGCCGGGCCACGACTTCGAGGCGCTGCGCGCCTACCAGGCCCAGTACGGCTACACCTACGACGAGGTCGACCACCTCATCGAGCCGATGGCCGAGAAGGGCAAGGACCCGGTTGGGTCGATGGGCGACGATACTCCCCTGAGCGTCCTCTCGCAGTTCAACCGCCCCCTGTTTACGTACTTCAAGCAGCTGTTCGCGCAGGTGACGAACCCGCCCCTGGACTACATCCGCGAGGAACTGGTCACCTCGCTGGAGTCGCGGCTGGGCAACCAGCGCAACCTGCTCGCGGAGTCCCCCGACCACGCCCGCCAGCTCGTCGTCGACTCCCCCGTCCTGACGGACCAGGAGACCGCGGCGATCCGCGGCCTCGATGGGGGGGAGAGCGGACTCGCGTCGACGGTGGTCGACATCACCTACGACCCGGACGAGACCGACCTGCGCGGTGCCGTCGAGGACGCCCGCGCCGCGGCGAGCGACGCCGCGGCGAAATCCGACATCGTCGTCCTCTCGGACCGGGCGGCCGGCCCCGAGCGGGTCGCCATCCCCAGTCTGCTCGCCGTCGGTGGCATCCACCACCACCTCGTGCGCAACGGTCTGCGCAACCACGTCGGCCTCGTCCTCGAGTCGGGCGACCCCCGGACCGTCCACCAACTCGCGACGCTGGTGGGCTACGGCGCCGGCGCCGTCAACCCCTATCTGGCCTACCAGACCATCGAGGACCTGGTCGCCGGCCCCGATGGGACCGAACTCGCCACCGCGATCGACGCCTACATCAACGCGCTGGAGGACGGCCTCCTGAAGACGATGGCCAAGATGGGCATCTCCACCGTCGAGTCCTACCAGGGCGCCCAGATCTTCGAGGCCG
>JAZKRZ010000005.1:0-38942 GCA_036626395.1 Haloarculaceae archaeon | reverse complement strand
GGTTACGGCCACCCGAAGGCCGAAGGATACCAAGCTACCCCACCGGCCCGCATCGGTAGCACTCGAACGATGATGCTGGCCGGTTTTAACGCTTCCGAACTGTCAGCAGTCGCCTCGTCCGCCCGGGAGGCTGCCGCCGGTCGACGGGCCGGTCAGTACCGCTCGAACCCGTCGGTGTCGAGGTAGTTGTGCGCGACGGTGATCGCGTGGTCGGCGTGCAGCGCCCGCGGGCCGAGTCGCACCCGGTCGTCGGCGGCCTCCGCCAGCAGCTCCGCCTCGCTGTCGGCGAAATCACGGTGGTCCGAGAGCACGAAGACCGGGTCCGTCGGGACGGGACGCTCGACCACCGGGTCGCCGTCCTCGTGGAGCTGGACGACAGTGCCGTCGGCGAGGCGGTCGAGCGCCGTCGCGAGGCCGAACCGGTACAGGGAGACGCCGGGGCTGGTCTCGACGGGTACGTGGCCGATCGCTTCCCGACGCTCCTCGAGCGCGTCGCGGACGAGGGCGGCCGTGGAGCGCTCGTCGGGGTTGACCCGGCGGACCGCGGAGCCGTCGAAGACGACGGTCAACTCGTCGGCGAGGACGAGGTGGACCCGGACGTCCTCGCGGACGTCGTGGGAGAGAAAGAGCGCGGCCGAGACACAGCGACAGAGCACGTCCAGACGGCCCGCGCCGCCGGCGAGGTCGTCGAGCGAGAAGTCGGGCGTCGTCGGCGCGTCGTGACCGACGACGACGAACTGGCGCATGCACGTCGCTGGACCGGACGGGACGTATGCCTGTCGGATCCTCGGACGACTCGCCCGCTCGTCTTCCGGGCCCGGCCTCGCACGGTTCGACCGGACGCCACCGAAACGCCTAATTCTCCCGCCGAGACACGGAAGTACGTGCAGGGCAGGCGACTGGTGCTTGGCTGTGTCCTCCTCGCGGTGCTGTTCGGACTCGCCGTCCACTACGGCGCGAACGTCGACGCCCACGAGCGATATCCGGACAACGAGGACGTCGCGACGGCCCACGAGGACTACGTCGGCCAGACGGTCCGGATATCGGGGACCGTCCGCGCGACGACCGCGAACGCGTCCGGTGACGAACGCCCCGACGCCTCGGGCGAGGCGAACGGGACCATGACGATAGTCCTGCGACAGTTCGAATCGTTCGGGGCACTGACTGTCCGGGGAGCGGACCGGACGGCCCCGCCCGGGGGGACGGTCCAGGTGATCGGGACGCTCGAACCCGACCGGCGGGTCACCGCCGAGCGCGTGCTCCCGGTCAACGCGCGGTCGTGGTCCGAACCCTACAAGTACGCCGTCTCGGTCGTCGGCGCCGTGCTCGTTCTCGTCGCGTTCTTCCGCGAGTGGCGCGTCGACGTCGAGGCACTCGCCTTCGAGGTGCGCGACGATGGCTGACCTGCTCTCGCACGTCCTCGTGGCGTACGTCCTGTTGACCGTCGCGAGCTGGCGAGTCGGCCCCCTCTCCCGGCGGTGGGTCGCCGTCGGGATGGGCGGTGCGGCCATCCCGGACCTCTCGAAACTGGGCATCATTGTCCCCGAGCGGGTAGTCGAAGGTACGCTCGGCGTGCCGTTTTCGTACGGACCGGTGAGTGCGCTCGGCGGCGTGGTGGTCGTCGGGGGCGTCGTCGCGCTCCTGTTCGGGCGCGACCACCGCCGACGGGCGTTCGCGTTCCTCGTCGCCGGCGGCGCGACGTCACTGTTCGTCGACGGCCTCCGGCTCACCGTCGACGGGCGAGCGAGCAGGCTCCTCTATCCGCTGACGTGGCGGCGCCCGCCCTCGCCGAACCTCTACCTGAGTTCGGACCCGCGTGTGCTGGGTGTCACAGTCGTGCTCGCGACCGTGGTGTTCCTCCTCGACCAGCCGCGGTCAGGGACGCACGACGGGCGACCGGAATGACTTTCCTCCCCGGCCCGCTTCGGGCGGACAGATGGTCGACGAGCGGGAACTCGCGACACTTCTCGACGACCGCCCGGACCTGGCGGCGGCGCTCGCGGCAGTGCTCGAGGTCGACGCGGAGGCCGACGAGTGGACGTTCGAGGACGTTCCCGTCGGGACTGGCGCCTTCGGCGAGATCGTCGGACACGGCGTCGTCGAGGACGACGGGGACGGCTACCGCGTCGTCGACCCCGCGGCGGTCCGGCGCGTCCTCGCGGACCACGAGGCAGTCGAGACGGACCGGGACGGGAGGACCGATACCGGAGCCACGTCGAGCGACGCGGCTCTGACCGGTACTGACGGAGCTTACGCGGTCTCGACTGACGGGCCCGGGGCGGTGATTCGCGGGGTAGTGTCGGAGCACGTGACCGCGAGGGGGGCCGCCGTCGCTCTCGTCGTCGCCGCGGTGTTCGTCGTGGCGCGAGCGCTCCCGCACGGACAGGTGTTCCGCGACCGGGCGGTCGTCCTGACGGCCAACGACCCGTACTTCTATCGCTTCTGGGTCGAGCAACTGCTCGTCCGCTCGCCCGGGCCGCTCGACGCGGGCGTCCTCGCGGACATCTCGGCGCCCTTCGATGGCGGCCGTGGCGAACCGTTGCTCGTCGCCGTCCTCTGGTGGGTGTCGGCGCTGCTGGGCGGGACCGCCCAGGTCGCGGGCGTCGTGCTCGCGTGGTACCCCGTCGTCGCCGGACTCGCGGGTGCCGGACTGACGTACTGGGTCGGGGCGCACGTGCTCGGAGACCGGCGGGTCGGCGTCCTCGCCGCGGGACTGCTGGCGATACTTCCGGGGCACGCCTTCCGGACGTCGCTGGGCTTCGCCGACCACCACGCGTTCGACTACGTCTGGGTGCTCGCGACGATGGCCGCGCTGGCGTACCTCCTCGCCGCCGAGCGCGACCGGTCTGCCCGTCGGTGGGGCGCGGGCGCTCTCGGTCTGTCCGTCGCCGGGCTCACACTGAGCTGGGAGGGCGCGCCGCTGATGTTGGCGCCGGTGGCGGCGTCGCTGGCCGCGAGCGTCCCGCTTGACGTGCGCGAGGGGCGGTCGCCCCGGGAGACGACCACGCCAGTCGTGGCGGGACTCGGACTCGGTGCCGTGCTCACGCTCGCGGCACACGCACTGCTGGGGTGGCAACAGCCGTTCGTTGCGGTCGTCCCGCTGTTGCTGGCGGCCGGCGCGGTCGCGCTCGTCGCCGCCGGCGAGTTCGCCGGGCAACAGGACTTGCCGGCTCGTCGCCTCGCAGTCGCCGAACTCGCCCTGCCCGTCGTCGGGTTCCTGCTCGCGGCGGTCCTCGTCGGTGGTATCCTCGACCGGTTTCTCGACGGCGTCGGGTTCCTCCTCGGGACCGGCGGCATCGCGGAGACCGCATCGGCGTTCCGTCCGGGCCAGTTATTCGGAGTGAAACACTTCGGGCTGGCGCTACCGGTCGCGTTCGGGGTGGCGTGCTGGGCAGCACTGCGCGCCTGGGCCGGCGACCGCCGGTGGCTCGTTCTCGCGGTCTTCGGGGGGTACTTCTCCGTCCTCGCGACGGCACAGGTGCGCTTTGTCGGCCAGCTGGCGCCGCTGGTCGCGCTGTTCGCGGCGACCGGCCTGATCTGGTGGGCCGCCCGATACGACCTCGCCACCCCGCCGGACGCACTCGGTAGGCGAAACGACCACGGAACCCACGCGTCCGGCGGTCGGGAGGCCCGCTCGGGCGACGCTGGAAGGAGTACAGGGGCGTTCGGCAGCCTGCCCGACGACGTCACCGCGCGGTCCGCGCTCGCGGTCGCGCTCGTCGTCGTCGCGCTCGTCGCGTCGAGCGGGGCGTTCCTCCCCGAGAAGGTCATCGGGGCGACCGTCCCCGACCGCAACTACGAGACAGCGATGTGGATGGGTGACTACGCCGAGGAGCGAGGGTGGACCTACCCGGACAGCTACGTGTTCAGTGACTGGGGGCCCAACCGGGTCTTCAACTACTTCGTCAGCGGCCAGTCCGCGAGTTACAGCTACGCCCAGGGGAACTACTCGGCGTTCATCTCCTCGACGAACGCCTCGGGCTGGTACGACCGACTCCGCGACCGCACGGGATTCGTCGTCCTCGAACCGCTCCCCCGGCGGGCGAACACGATGCAAGAGCGGCTCTACTACACCTACGGGAGCCGCTGGCCCGAGCAGGGTTACGAGGCGGTCTCGCACTACCGGGCCGTCTACGCCAGCGGAAACCGGGCGAACAAGGTGTTCGCGCTCGTGCCGGGCGCGCGGATCAGCGGCCGCGCGAGCCCGAACGCGACCCTCGAACTCCGGACGCGCGTCGATATTCCCAACGACTCGTTCCCGTACCGCCAGCAGGTGACGGCCGGCCCGGACGGCCGGTACGAACTCGTCGTCCCCTACCCCGGCGAGTACGAGGTCCGCCGGGGCGGCCCCGACGGCAACCGGACTGGAACCGTCGTCGTCCCCGAGTCGGCGGTCCGGACCGGGACGACCGTCCGGGCCGGCGAGTGACCCTTTTACGCCGAGTCGTGCCGGAAGGCGCTCCGTGTGCTCGCGACGGCGGTGAACGGACGCCCTTATACCCGCGGCCCGGTTACGGGGGGTCGATGGCGCACCCGTTCGAGGACCTGCCGACGACGCCGACCGCCGAGGAGCTGCTGGACAAGGCGTTCTCGCGGGCCTCGCGGGCCGGTCGCGCGAAACAGGGGTTCGACGCCCAGACGTCGATGCTCCAGACCGCGACCAACATCGTCTCGGACAACCTGGAGAACGTCGTGACCGCCTGGCCGGACTTCGACCGGCTGGACCCCTTCTACCGCGAACTCGCCGACGCCGTCGTCGCCTCCCACACGATCGAGGACGCGGACGTGGACATCGGTGGCGTCGACGCCCTCCGTCAGCACCTCTCGGAACTCAGCTGGGCGAGTCGCAAGGTCGACGAGATCCACGACGAGTACCAGGGCCGCTTTTTCGACACCATCGACGTCGCGGTCAAACTCCGCAAACAGGCGTTCGCGCGCATCGCCGACGTCGTCGAGGAGGTCGAAGCCGACCTCGCGGCGGTCGGCACGGCGCGCGACGCGCTCAAGACGCTGCCCGACATCAGGCCGGACGAACCCGTGGTCGTCGTCGCCGGCTACCCCAACGTGGGCAAGTCCTCGTTCGTGAACCGTGTCACGAACGCCCGCAACGAGACTGCCTCGTATCCCTTCACGACCACGGAGATCCGCGTCGGTCACTACGAACACGGGCACGTCCGCTACCAGCTCGTCGACACGCCGGGCCTGCTCGACCGACCGCCCGCGGAACGCAACGACGTCGAGTCACAGGCCGTCAGCGCGCTGGAACACCTCGCCGACTGCGTGCTCGTGCTGGTCGACGCCAGCGGCGAGTGTGGCTACCCGCTCGACGCGCAACTCGCGCTCCGGGACGCCCTCGACGCGGAGTTCGACGTCCCCGTCCTCACCGTCTGCAACAAGGCCGACCGCTCCCGGGACGTCGAGGCCGATTACTACATGAGCGTCACCGAGGGCGAGAACGTCGAGACCGTTCTCGAAGCCGCGGTCGAGGCCGTCGGCTACGACCCCGACCTGCCCTTCGAGGGCTGATACGGACCGTTGTAATTCGTTACCACCGTCGCGAAACACGGTGAACGCATCGGACCGTAACTCGCCCATACGTCGGCGGCATCGCCGAAAATGGGTACAACGGTCCGTATGAGTCGGGCGGCCGCTGGCCCGCTGCCAGCGGGAGTATCGACTGACCTGCCGGTCGACAAGCGACGCGGTCGAAAACGGGAACGGAGCGCGTTCTGAGTGCGCTCGGAGCGTGTTCGGCGGGCGATGCGTCAGCGGGGACCGGATGGGGAGCGTATCGGGCCGAGACTCTAGCTGCTGGTCTCGTAGACCACCGTGACGGAGGCGCTGACGGTGACCGGGCCGCTGTTGATGGAGGTGCCGCCACCGTCACCGCCTGCGAGCGCGGCCTCTCGGACCTCGAAGGGCCGGTTGTCGAAGTTCGTGGTGCTGATCCGGTCGACACCGGAGATCCGGATGTCCTCGGCGCCGGCGACGGTACTCGCCTCGGAACGTGCGTTGTCCATCGCGGCCTCGAGGGCCTCTTCGCGAAGGTCCTCGCGCTTTTCGGCCGAGAGGGTGAACTCGACGCCGTCGACCTCGCTGGCACCGTTGCTCACGGCGGTGTCGATGACCTCACCGACGTCGTCCGGGTTCTCGACGGTGATCGTAAAGGAGTGGATCGCCCGGTACTTGGGTTCCTCCTCGCGCGGACCGCCGTAGCGCTCCTGCGAGGAGATGTCGTAGTAGTTGGTGCGGATCTGGCTGTCGTCGATGCCTGACTCCTGGAGGGCGTCGCGCATCGAACTGGCGTTCGCCGAGAGCCGGTTCCGGACCGTGCTGATGTCGTCACCGGTCGCCAGCACCGCGACGCGGACGACCGCCCTGTCGGCCTCGGCCTGGACCTGTCCGCTGCCGGAGACGGTCACCGTGTCGCTCATCGACTGCTGGTTCTGGACCTGTGCCGGGCCGGACGCCTGACCCGTCGTCAGCGCGCCGGCGATGCCTGCGGTCACGAGGAGCGCCGCGACGACCGCGGCTCCCGCGAGTGCGATTCGTGTTCGCATACACACGTCCCGACGGCACCCGTATAAATAGGTCTCGTGGAGGTTCAAACCGTCTTTTGACTGATACTGTCGGACACAAGTGAGGCCACCGTCGGTGGCTCGTTCGACCTGGAACGGGCGTTTCGATAGTGTGTTCCCGACGAGCGTGTTCACGTACTTGTGTCCGACAGTATGATACGGACCGTTGTACCCATTTTCGGCGATGCCGTCGACGTATGGGCGAGTCACGGCCCGATGCGTTCACCGTGGTTCGCGACGGCGGTAACGAATTACAACGGTCCGTATCACTCGTCGCCGACGCCCCGGACCAGTTCGAGCAGTTCGTCCCGGGCCGCCGACGGTGAGAGCGCGAGTCGGTCGTCGCCGGCGTCGAGAGCGCGAGCGAGCGAGGTGCGCGGGTAGGCGCCGCCAGCGACGAAGAAGTCGCCGTCGTACCAGATGCCGACCCACCCCTCGACGCGGACCGGGTCCTCGAACCCGCCGTCGACCGGTTCGGGCCACGGGACGGTCCCGGTCACCTGCCGGAGGCGGACGCGCTTGCCGCTCCCGGTGCGGACCCGTTCGGTGCGACCGCGTTCGACGTCCCCGACGCCGCGGTCTTCGAGGTCACGACAGAACGAACGGACGGCCTCCGAGCGGACGGTAGGGAGGATGACGACGTGGGTGCCGGGCGCGAGCGGCGGGCGGAAGCCGAGTCGCGTCGCGAAAAAGAAGCGCCAGGACCGGTCCAGCCCGGTCGCGTGGCGGACCGCCTCGCGGAGGCGTCGGTCCTCGTAGACGACAGTGTGTCCCCTGACGTCGGCGCCCTCGACCCCGAAGAGGCGGTCGACGGTCGCCTCGGTCCGCTCCCAGTCTGTGAGTCGGTCCGTCGGGACCGGCGGCGGCGGTACGTCCGGGTCGCCGGGGTCGGAGGCCATCCCCTCAGTGGTCGTCCTCGCGCCACTTGTGTTCGCACTCGGTGCAGGTGAAAAACCGCGTCTCGCTCTCGTCGGCGGCGCGGATCTGTTTCATCTCCCAGAACGCGCGGTCGTTGCCACACTCGGGACACCGGATCTCGGTGGTAGCGCCCATATCCTCGGGCTCGACGTCCGTGGTGTCGACGATCTCGGTCTCCTCCTGACCCTGCGTCGTCACGGCCCGTGCGGCTTCTCGCTCCTCGTTGCGAGCCTTCCGCGCGCCACAGTTGCTACAGACCCACGCGTCCCCCTCCGTTTTCATCATCGAACCGCAGTCGTCGCAAAATTCCATGTTGCCCGGGTTACGTCCGTTCGGGCATAAGTGTCCGGATCCGGAACGGACGGGCCGGGTTCCCCGTCGGCGAGGGCTCCCGTCCCGGCCGCTCTCTGGCGGTGGCTCCCGCCTCGGGCGTCCCCCGGCGGTGACCGCACGCGACCGCAGAACACACGACCCGGCGGCGCCCCAGTCGCGGGTACGAGCGACGACCCGGGAGAGCCGGCGCGCCAGAGTGACCGACGACCGAGTCCCGGGTCACTGGGCGGTCCGGTCTTGCAGGAGTCGAAACGCGATGTCGCGACCGTATTCCTGACTGAGCGAGATCCAGAAGCGAGCGAGGTGTTCGAGGTGGCCGGCCGCGTCGAGGCCGCCCGCGACGACCGGGTCGAACCCCAGGTCCGCCGCGAGCGTCTCGACCGTCTCGACGGCACTCTCGTCGTCGCCGGCGACGAACATCGTCGCGTGCTCGCCGTCCACGACGGGATCGGTCATCAGGTTGGAACCGGTCGTGTTGAACGCCTTGACCACGTGGGCCTCGGGCGCGGCGTCGGCGATACGGGCTGCGAGCGGCGTCTCGGCCCTCGCGGTCGGGTACTCGTTGGCAGCGTCGACGACCGGTTTGCCCGCGAGTGCCGCTTCCAGGTCGGCGGCGACGTCGACGACGGCGGCGGACGGCAGGGCCAACACGACGACGTCGCCGCGTTCGGCGGCTACCCGCTGTGTGACGACGTCGACGCCCGCGGTCGCGACGTCCGCCGTATCCGGGTCGCGCGACCCCAGCGTGACGTCGTGGCCGGCCGCAGACAGCCCACTCGCGAGCGCGCTCCCGACGTTCCCCGTCCCGAGGATACTGACATCCATGCCGGTTCATTCCCGCCCGGGCACAAAGCTCTGCTGGCGATATCGTCGCCAGCAGCCGTCGAGACTCGGGAACTCGGTACGAGAGTGAGAACGACCGCGGGGTGGTGCGGTCGTCAACTCGCCTCGCGCCACGCCTCGCAGGCGTCCATGTCCTCCATGAGTTCGTCGTGGCGGGCGCAGTAGGGCGTGATCTTCCCGTCGACTTTGACGTACTCGAAGCTGGCACAGTTGCCACAGTACGCGTCCGGGCGGCCCCGCGGACGCGGGTCCGCCAGTACCTCGGCGTCGGTGAACTCGCCGTCGCCGGTGCCGTCTTCGACGGCCGCGCCGCCGTCGGCCGTCGCTTGCTGTGCCGGGTGCGTGTGCCCGCCGGTCTGTCCGGTCGCGCTGGCTGACGTGCTCGTCCCGTCGGACCCGAGGACTTCGGCGTCGTCGTCGCCGTCGTCGTGGACCTGCGAGACGTGGCTTCCCAGACCGCTGCCGGACCCGACCAGGCCGACGCTACCGGCGTTCGAACTGGGGAGGGTCGTGTCCTCGACGACCCGGACGCGGCCTTCCTCCGTGATCGCCATGCGGGCGGTGCCGCCGGGGTCGGTGCGGGTCTTGAACGTCGCGAGACCGGCGAACAGACACGACAGCGTCGTCACGCCGCCGGCGAAGTAGACGAGGACGGTGACGACGGCCAGCGGGTCGCCGGCGCCGAACCACTGCGCGGGGTAGGCGACGCCGAAGAGCGCGACGCCGAAGGCGCTGACGCTCGCGCCGATCACGGCCGCCGCGCGCGTCGTCGCGCCCGAGGGCAACACGGCGAACACACCGAGAAACGCGAGCGGGAGCCCCAGTCCCGCGAGGATCCCCGCGACCCGTCGTGCCGCGACGGTGCCCAGTCCGGCGGCGTCACCGACGCCCGTCGTGGCGACCAGGATGCCGACGACGACCATCGCGGCCCCGACCGCGAACCCGCTCGCCCCGGCGTAGCGCCGACGCGCCGTCGTCGCCGTCCGGACGTGCCCGTCGTAGACGTCCGTGAGACTTGCCATACCTCCGATCGCGACGCCACGACCAAAACTACCCGTCAGACGCGCGTCAGACTTGCGGCTTTCGCGAACGGAAAACCGGGTCCGGCCGCGACGACGCGGATCAGTCGGCGGTCACGCCGGTCCGGTGGGTTTCCTCGTCCTCGATCCGGGCCGTGAACATCCGGTAGAGACCCCAGACGAACAGCACGAGCAACCCGGCGACGACCAGCCCGGTCCTGAACACCGGGTCGACCATCGGTGTGGCGACGACTTCGCCCGCGTCGTCAGTCAGCGGCGACGCGCCGAACGGCGCACCGTCGAGGAGTTCGACGATGCCCAGCACGACGATCCCGACGAGCATCAGCGCACCGCTGAGCCCCAGTGCCGCTCTGTCGATGGTGTTGTATTATATGTCGGTCACTTCCTCACCCGAGCAGGTATTTGAGCCGCGGGTACCGTTTGACGAACTCTGTCTGTTCGATGACGGCGTCGAGCCCGTAGTACCGGCCGGCGGCCAGCGCCGCCATCGTCACGAACAGCAACAGACCCATGAGGTTCCCGTTGACGACCCCGTGGGCGAACTCGGCGTTGCCGACCCAGAAGAACGTCACGAAGAACACGCCCCCGACCGACGCGAGCCTCGTCAGCACCCCGAACACGAGGGCCAGCCCGATCAGCGTCTCGAACACCGGGACGCCCGGCTTGATCAGCCACGCCAGGTTGTTGGCCATCCACACCGGGAGCGGACCCAGTGTGGTGCCGGTCATCCCCTCCAGATAGACCGGCCCGTACGTGTAGGCCAGCCCGTCCTCGATGAGTTTCGTCACGCCGGCGTGGAAGAACCACCAGCCGGTGATGACCCGGAGCAGGGCGAGCCAGTACTCCGCGAGCGGTCCGCCGAGCTCGAACGCGAACTCGTCGGACAGCGGGTTCGCTGCTTGCGCTGACGTTCTCTCACCTCACGTTCGGAGACCGCCGTCACGGGCTAAAATAGCTACACGCGCGTTCCCACCGCCTGAAAATCACCGTCGGTGCCGGCACTTATCGGTGTGTGCCGGTTACCGGACTGCGGGAACGGACGGCCCGGTTTATACGGTTCGGAGGTCCACCTTTCGCTGTTGAACGACTCCGGACGACGCACCGTCCACGCCGGTCTCCCGGCGTGAACCGAACCCGTCCGCTGACGGGCGGTCCGGCCCCGTCGAATCCCCGATGACCGACATCACGATCGTGGTGGTCTTCGCGAAAGCCCTCGTCCTGCCGCTGGGCGTCGGTATCAGCTACTTCGCCTACCGCGCCTACCGGCGAACCGGAGCGGCTGCGATGCGGTCGTTCGCGGCCGGGTTCGCCGTCGTCACGGCCGGGTCGGTTCTCGGCGGCGGACTCGAGCAGCTCGTGGGTGTCGGCCTCGAGGCCGGTCTCCTCGTCGACAGCGTCCTCACTGCGGTCGGGTTCGTGATACTCGCGCGGTCGCTGTACGTGACCGACTCGCGGCTGGGGGCGGACGACTCCGCCGCGTCGTCCTCCTCGGAGCGATAGCCCGTCGCAGGGTGACCCGACGGCGACCGCGCGGCGCTACGTCTCGAAGCGGTCGGTACGCGACCGCTCGGCCGGGAATCGTTCCCAGCCCCTGGGAATCCCGGGACAGGTTTATTGAACGGCTCGGCCAAACGCGATATGTGAGTTAACGATGGGAACGAGAGAACTCGAATCACACGTGTTCGGCTGGGATTATACCTTCAGATACTCCGAGACGTGGATCGGGTACGCGCTGTTCGCGCTCCGGCTCCTCATGGGCTGGACGTTCTTCTACGCGGGGATCACGAAAGTGATCAATCCCGAGTGGAGCGTCCGCGGATTCCTCCTGTACGCCATCCCCGAAGGGAACCCGTTCACCGACCTGTGGACGGTGATGGCCAACGACTGGGCCTGGCTGCTGACGCCGCTCAACCAGCTCGGGCTGACGTTCGTCGGTCTCGGGCTGCTCCTCGGGCTGTTCTTCCGCTTCAGCGCGTTCTGGGGCGGCGTCATGATGCTGTTTTACTGGGTCGCCCACTACCCCTTCGACAACTCGTTCCTCATCGACTACCACCTCGTGTACGTGTTCCTCCTGTTCGGACTCGGCGCGTTCGGTGCCGGCCGGATCCTCGGCCTCGACGCCCGCATCGAGGAACTCGACATCGTCCAGCAGTACCCGCGGCTCACGATACTGCTCGGCTGACACCCGACAATGGCGACGACCGCCGCCCCGTCACGGACACATGACAAAAAACATCATGTTTCGTTTTTTGGTAAGAATACTGTTATAAAAGAAGCTATCGAATAGATCCGATAGCCACAGTCAAGGCCCCGTATTCTGAGCTTTTGAGCCAAATATTCCGGATAATGCATCGACCGTCTCGACGGTAGTTCGGAAAACATATTTTATATATTATACTATAAAATCTGTGTGTATTCGATAGGTATATCCGATCGGGTCACGTACGGTCCAGTATGGACAACGAGAGAACGGTCTCTTCGGAACTGAGGGAGTCGCTCCAGCGACACCGGCGTGGCGGCGACGACTCGGGGACGCTGGTGTTGAGCGACCAAGAAGGCTACGTCGGGGATACCATCACGCTCCAGGGGCGGAACTTCCCCGCCGACGAGGAGTACGACATTGTCTGGAACACGACGGAGGGGCGCTGGGGCGTGCTCGAGGCCAACGAGGTCGTCGGGCCGCAGTACCAACCCCGGACGGAGACGATCCTGACTGTCCGGACCGACGAGTCGGGCGAGTTCGACGAGGAGTGGACGGTCCCGCAGGACTACGGCGGCTCACACCGGGTCGAGGTCCAGGGCGACGACGGGCAGACGGTCGACTACGCCGAGTACTCGGTCAGCCCATGGTTCGAGATCGACCGCACGGAGGCGGCGATGGGCGAGGCCTTCACGATCACGGGCTATGGGATCGGCCCGAACGTCGTCACGAACAACTACCAGGTGTCGTGGGACAACGGCAACGTCGGGTTCATGACCGGCGTGATGAACCGCGGGACGGGCACGGCGGAGATCAGGGCGGTAGGCCCCCCGGGCGAACACGTGATCCAGGTGTGGCGCAACTACAAAGGCGTCCCGTACCTCCAGAACAACACCCAGTCGCCGTACGGGCCGGTCGCAGGAGACCGACAGTCCTCTTGGACCGTCGAGGTGACCGAACCGGAGGAGGAACCCCGGAGAGCGTGGGTCGACCCCCTGCTGGACGAGGAGTCGATCCCGGCTCACTACCCGGAGATAGACGAGGACACCGACGCGGAACTCGACATCTCGCCGACGTCCGGACAGGCGGGCACGACCGCATTCGTCACCGGCGAGAACTTCCCGCCGAACACCGAGGTCGACCTGATCTGGTACCGCCACGAGGGCCACCGGGTCAAGGGTATTCCCATCACGCCCGAACCGAAGCCCGACGTGCTCCCGACGGTGACCACCGACGACGACGGCTCCTTCCAGGAGGAGATCGCGGTCCCGCGCGAGGAGGGGTCGACCCGCCCGATCACCGCGAGGGTCGACGGTCGCGAGGTCGCTGTGACCGGTTTCATGATGCAGCCGTCGATCGAGATGTTCGTTCCGAGGCGGGGACCGGTCGGGACGACCATCGAGGTCGAACTCTCGGGCATCGGCTGGACGATCTACGAGAATGCCCCCTTCTTCGTCTACGACAACAAGCCACTCGGGTACGTGTGTGGCACCGCCGGCGACGACAAGCAGGGGACGGTCAAGGCCGAACTGAAGGCGGCCGGTGAACCCGGCTGGCACTTCATTGACGTCTACCCCAGCCTCTTCGACATGAAAGAGGACAAGCCCGAGTACGACACCAGACCCCACCTGTCGTACCTCGACAACCACCCCGTTCGACCGCTGCCCGCACTGCACCTGGCGTTCGAAGTCACCGAGGAGTAGCGGGTCGCCGCTGTCCCTGCCCTGTCGTCGAGTCAGTTGTCACCCGTCGAGAACGGGCCGCAAGTATAATTGTATACGCCATTCACGTCCAGACATGGACGAAGAGGCATCCGTTTCTGCTGACCTCGAGGACACGCTCCGGACACACCGGCGGGTCGGCGAGGGGAGCGAGGGCACGCTGGTGGTGAGCGACCAGGAGGGCTACGTCGGCGACACGATCACCGTTCGCGGGCACGACCTCCCGGCGAACGAGGAGTACGACGTAAGGTGGCACTCGACGGAGGGACGCTGGGGCGTGATCGGGGCCAACGAGGTCGTCGGGCCGCAGTACGAGCCCCGGACGGAGACGATCCTGACCGTCCGGACCGGCGAGTCCGGCGGGTTCGACGCCGAGTGGACGGTTCCCCGGGACTACGGCGGCTCACACCGGATCGAGGTCGTCGACGACGAGGGCGAACCGGTCGACCGGGCCGAGTTCGAAATCGTCCCGTGGTTCGAGATCGACCGTACGGAGATAGAGATGGGCGAAGCGTTCACGGTCACCGGGTACGGACTCGGTCCCAGCGCCATCACGAACAACTACCAGATAACCTGGGACAACGGGTTCGTCGGCTTCGTAACCGGCGTGATGAACCGCGGGACCGCCACCGCCCAGGTCAGGGCGGTCGGTCCGCCCGGGACACACGTCATCCAGGTGTGGCGAAACTACCGCGGGGTCCCGTACCTCCAGAACAACACCCAGTCGCCGTTCGGACCAGTCGGGCAGGGCCGCCAGTCGCGATGGGCCGTCGAGGTCATCGAGCCGACCGAGGCTCCCCGGACCGCCTGGGTCGACCCGCAACTCGACGAGGCACCGATCCCGGCTCACTACCCGGAGATAGACGAGGACACCGACGCGGAACTCGACGTCTCGCCGACGTCGGGCCAGCCGGGGACGACCGTGCTCGTCACCGGCCGGAACTTCCCGCCGAACACCGAGGTCGACCTGATCTGGTACCGCCACGAGGGCCACCGGCCAAAGGGCATTCCCATCACGCCCGAACCCAAACCCGAGAAACTCCCGACGGTGTCCACCGACGACGACGGCTCCTTCCAGGAACGGGTCGAGATGCCCGTCGGGGAGGGGTCGACCCGCCCGATCGCCGCAGCGGTCGACGGCCGCGAGGTCGCGGTCACGGGCTTCGTGTTGCAGCCGTCGATAGAGCGGTTCGAGCCCACGAGCGGTCCGGTCAACACGACCATCGAGATCGAACTCTCGGGTATCGGCTGGACGACCTACGAGAACGCTCCCTTCCTGGTCTACGACAACAAGCCGCTCGGGTATACTTGCGGGCTCTCCAACGACGACGAGAAGGAGGTCCTCCGGGTGGAGATTCCGGCCACGGGCGAATCCGGCTGGCACTTCATCGACGCGTACCCGACGCTGTTCGAGATGCGGGAAGACGAACTCGAGTTCGAGATCCGCCCGCACCTGTCGTACATCGACAACCATCCCGTCCGGCCGCTTCCGGCCCTCCACTTCGCGTTCGAGATAACCGAGGAGTGACAGCCCTCCCGCTGGTCACCAGAGGTCGCGACTCCGGTCCGTTCGGGCCGCCTCGATCGATACAGCCAACTATCGTGGCGACGCCAGTTCACCCGTGATCGACGTCACGCTCGCCTGTCACGACTACGCATGGACCCGCCCCCTCTGGGACGGCCGCGTCGAACCCGAGGGCGTGAACCTCACCACGGTCAACTACCCGAACCCGGTCCGGTTCTCCCGGATGGTCCGCAACCTGGAGTTCGACGCCTGTGAACTCTCGATGGGGACCTATCTCGCCACGAGACGGGCGACCGACCGCTTTCCCTTCACCGCCATCCCCGTCTTCCCGTTTCGCAAGTTCAGGCACGCATACATGTACACGCGAAGCGACGCCGACATCGAGTCGGTGACCGACCTCCACGGGGGGCGGATCGGCATCGCGAACTGGCAGACCACGACCGGGGTCTGGCAGCGCGGGATCCTGTCCGACCGCCACGACTTCGACATCGGCGGCGTCCATTGGGTCGCCGGCGGGTCGGAAATCGTCGACGTCGACGTGCCCGCAGGCTACGACGTCGAGTACATCGGCCACCAGGGGTCGACCATCGGCCTCCTCGAGGACATGATTGCGCGGGGGGACCTCGACGCCATCTTCCACCCCGTCGACTCGGACGTGACCAACGCCGAGCGGCTGTTCGCCGACGCCAAGGGTGTCGAACAGGAGTACTACCGGGAGACGTCCGTCTTCCCCATCATGCACGCCGTCGTCCTCAGAGACGAGCTGCTGAACGAGCAGCCGTGGGTCGTCCAGAAGCTCTACGACGCATTCGAGGTCGCCAAGGAGACCGGCCTCCGGGCGCTCGACCGGCCGCGCGAACTACCGCTGGTGTGGGCCGACGTCTACGCCGACGAGCAGCGGGCAGTCATGGGCGAGGACCCCTGGGAGTACGGGCTCACCGAGGACAACGTGACGACGGTCGAGACGCTCGTCGAGTACGCCCACGACCAGGGCGTCGCCGCGGAGCGCTACGACCTGACCGACCTGTTTGCCACCGACACCCTCGACACCGACTACTTCGAGTAGTGACGCCCGCGCGCTCTACCGGACGTCCCAGTCCGGCGACCCGGGAGCGCGCCCGCACTGTCAGCCGACGCCTCATACGGACCGTTGTAATTCGTTACCACCGTCGCGAACCACAGTGAACGCATCGGGCCGTGACTCGCCCATACGTCGACGGCATCGCCGAAAATGGGTACAACGGTCCGTATCAGAGCTTCTCGAGGACCGCCGAGAGGGGCGTGACGTCGGCGTACTTCATGTCCATATCGAAGAGACCGACCTCGTGGGAAATGCCGGACGGATCGGCGACGCACTCCTGGGGGACGATAGTCCGGAAGTTGCTGGAGTGGCTGTCGGCGACCGTCGCCCGGATACAGCCGCTCGTGGTCATCCCGGCCACGACGAGGGTGTCGACCCCGTCGTACCGGAGCAGGTTCGCCAGGTGCGTGTCGAAGAACGCGCTCGCCCGTGACTTCCGGACCACCGGGTCCTCCTCGCGCGGTTCGAGCGCGGGTACGACCCGGTCGAGGTTCGACAGCCACTCCTCGCGGCCCTCGTGGTCGTCCAGGTCCGACGGGTCGGGGCCCCGGGAGGAGGCAGGCGACGCCTTCGTCGTCACGGGGTAGCCGTCAGGGTAGGTCCCCGCCGGGTTCGGTTTCGCGTAGACGACCGGGGCATCGGCGTCCCGCGCGGTCGAGAGCAACCGCTCGGTGGCGTCGATACAGGGCCCGGAGACGTCCGGCGCCTCGCCGGTGAACGCCAGCGTCATGTCGACGACGAGTACCGCGGGCGTCTCGCCCCACCCGACCCGGTTGCCGTACCGCCCCTCGTTCTCGTAGTACGCGCTGTCTTCGGCGGGGACGACGTCCGGGACGTACATCTCGCTCTCGCTGTCGGTGGTCATGTCTCCGGGTTCGCGGACTGGCGACAAAAGCGCTGGTGGCGCTCCCAGTGGCCGAGATTCGCCCCGGTTTTTCTATACCGGGGCCCACTACGCTCGCCCATGGAATACGAGGGGACTGCGACGATCCCTGCCAGGAGAGAAGCGGTCTGGGACCCTATCACCGACCCGGGGGTACTGACCGCGTGTGTCATGGGCGCCGAGGAGATCGAGCGGGTGTCCGACACCCACTACGAGGGCGTGATACGCCAGGAACTCGCGGGCGCCACCGTCTCGCTGGCCGGCGAGGTCACCGTCGAGGAGCGCGACCCGCCCGAGCGGCTCCGATTCACCGGCGCCGGGACCGACGACCGGACGAACAGCCACATGGAGGCCGACGCCGCGGTGAGGCTGACCGACGAGGGCGCGACGACGACGCTGTCCTACGACGTCGAAGTCACGTTCGCCGGGAAACTCGCGACGCTCGGGGCGCGCGTCCTCCGGCGGCAGGTCCGGGCCAACGTCAGGACCTACTTCGACAACCTCGCCGAGCACGTGGGTGAGACTGCGTGACCTCCGAGCAGCGAAGGCGGTCGGCGGAGTCCCGACGGCGAGCAGTCGGGCGGTCGACCCGCCGGACGGACGGCCGGCCAAAGGTCCGCGGGACCGCCCGCTACCCGACGGACCTCGACCGGCCCGACGCGCTCGCGGCGGGCCTCGTCCGCTCGACGCGGCCCCACGCCCGGGTCGAATCGGTCGAAACTGCCGCGGCCGCCGCGATGGATGGCGTCGCCGCCGTCGTCACGCGCGGGGACCTCCCGGGCGGGTTCGACGACCGAGTCCGCCACTACGGGGACGTCGTCGCGGCCGTCGCCGCCGAGGACGAGGCGACCGTCGAGGCGGCGCTCCGGGCGGTCGAGTACGACCTCGCCCCCCTCGCAGCGGTCCACGACCCACACGAGAGCGTCCGCGAGGGCGCACCCGTCGTCCAGGACGACCCGACGTTCGGCCAGCCCGACCGCCACCCCCGGTCGGTCGACAACCCCCAGTACGTCCAGAACGTCGACGACTACCACAGCCTCGACGTCGGCGACGTGGATGCGGGCCTGGCGGCCGCCGACCACGTCCACGAGGCGTCCTACCGGACGCCGCGGGTCGTCCACTGCAACCTCGACCGCCACTGCTGTCTCGCCGAGTGGGACGGGGCGACACTGCGGCTGACCGAGACGGTCGGCAACCGCGGCCACGCCGAGGAGACGCTCGAACGGCTGTTCGGCGACTGCGAGGTGGCAGTCGCGCGGGCCCCTCACGCGGGGTCGAGCTTCGGTGGGCGCTCGCTGGCGAAGCTCACCCTCGAACCGGTCGCGGGGACGCTCGCCCGCGAGACCGGGCGGCCCGTCCGCCTGGCGTTCGACCGCGAAGCGGAGTTCGCCGCCGCGGACTCGCGCCACCCGACGCAGGTCGACCTGACGGCGGGCGCGACCGACGACGGCCGGCTCACCACCCTCGCCGTCGACGTGGTCGCCGACACCGGCCCCTACCCCAACGGCGTCGGCCACGTCGTCCTCGGGGCCTGCCGCGACCGGCCGCTCGACCTCTACCGGGTCGACAACTATCGCTACGAGGGGGTCGCCGTCTTCACCAACAATACGCCGGCCGGGGAGTACCGCGGCATCGGCGTCACCCAGGTCACCTGGGCTCTGGAGTCCCACCTCGACGAACTCGCCCACCGTGCCGGGTTCGACCCCGTGGCGTTTCGCGCCCGCAACTGGGTCCGGGAGGGCCACGAGCGACCGCACACCGGCGAACCCATCACAAGTTGCGGCCTCCGTGAGTGTCTCGACCGGGGCGGGGAGAGGTTCGCGGCGCTGCAGACGGGCCCGAGCGCCGAGGCTGACGCCGGGGACGAGGTCGTCTACGGCCGCGGCGTCGCTGCCGGCGGGCAGATAACCACGCCGGCCGTGGGCCCGAACGACGACTACGCAGAGGCGCGCCTCGCGCTCGCGCCAGACGGTTCGCTCGTCGCCTCCACCGGCGCCATCGACGTCGGCCAGGGCGCGAGGACAGCCCTCGCCCAGATCGCGGCCGAGGAGACGGGGACCCCCGTCGAGCGTGTGACTGTCGAGGGCTACGACCCTGACGACGGCGTCGACGACAAGTACGGCTCCATCGCCAACCGCACGACGTACCTCATCGGTGCCGCGGTCGCGGACGCGGCCGAGCGACTCACCGAACAGTTGCGGGAACGCGCCGCCGACAGGCTTGCCACGTCGGCCGACGACCTGACCGTCGCCGGCGGCCGCGTCACGGTCGCCGAGGGCAGCGCCGCCGAGGAGGCCGGCGCGCCCACCCACGACCGGTCCGTTCCGGTGGCGGAACTCCTCGACGACGCGCTCACAGCGACGGGCCGCGCGGAGGCCACGTCCGCGCCGGTCGCCTACGGCGTCCACTTCGCGGCGGTGGCCGTCGACACGGGGACCGGCGCAGTCGACGTCCGCGCGTACGTCGCCGCCCAGGACGTCGGCTACGCGATCAACCCGACGCTGGTCGAGGGACAACTGGAGGGCGCCGTCCAGCACGGGATCGAGTTCGCGACCCTCTCCGAACTGGAACTGGCGGGAGGGACCCCACAGAACGCGAGCCTCGCGGAGTACCCGGTGAGTTCGCCGGCCGAGATGCCCGACCGCCTGGCCTGCGAGATAATCGAGTCCGAGGAGGCGTCGGGGCCATTCGGTGCGAAGGGAGTCGGTACGCCCGCGATCCCGCCGGTCGCGCCCGCCGTCACCAACGCGGTCCGCGACGCCGTCGGGACGCGGTTCACCGCGGCGCCGGTCCGCGACGAGGACGTCTTCTTCGCGCTCCGGGGGGAGCAGGAATGACCGCCGACGGGTCGAACGACGGCAGGCCGGGACCCGACGGGTCCGACGCCGCCAAAGCGGGCGGCGGCGAGACCGGCGACGACGAGGTCGACTACTACGCGCCCGAAACCGTCGACACGGCCCGCCGCCGCCTCGCCGAAGCCACGGGAGTCACGGAGGTCGTGGCGGGGGGGCAGACGCTGTCGTTGCTGGTCCGCCACAGGCTCGTCGACGCCGACGCGCTCGTCGACGTCAGCGGCGTGCCGGCGCTGTCCGGGGTCTCGGTGACGGACGGGACGGCGGTGGTCGGCGCGACGACGACCTACGCCGGGCTGGCGGCCCACGACCTGAGCGACCGCGTGGCGATGCTCGGGGACGCCTGCGAGGTGATCGCCGACAGGCAGGTCCGGACCCTCGGCACGGTCGGCGGCGCGGTCTGTCACGCCGACCCGGCGTTCGACGTGCTCGCGCCCCTGCGCTGTCTGGACGCCGACCTCCGGATCGGCGGCGTCGACGGCGAGCGGCGCGTCCCGCTGGCCGAGTTCGTCCGCGGCCACATGCGCACCGACCTCGGTGACGACGAACTCCTCGAGACGGTGCGGTTCGACCTGCCCGGGGCCCCGTCGGAACCGCCCGACGGCTGGACCGGGTCGGCATACGAGAAACACGCGGCGGTGGAGGGGGGGTGGCCGGCCGTCGGCGTCGCTGCGTGCGTGACGCTTGCGAACGGCGCGTTCGCGGACGTCCGCGTCGGCCTGACCGCGGTGGCCGACACCACAGTCCGGTCTCCCGGGGTCGAAGCCGCGCTGACGGGCGAACCCGTCGCGGAGTCGGCCGTCGCGGCCGCGAGCGAGGCCGTGACCGGGGACGTCGACCCCATCGACGACCAGTCGGGGTCGGCCGAGTACAAGCGGCGGTTGGCGCCGACGCTCGTCGAGCGGGCGCTGGCGACTGCCGTCCGCCGGGCGGAGGGGTCGCCGTGAGGGTCGCGTTCGACCTCGACGGCGAGGCGACGACGGTCGAGACGCCGCCCGACCGGCCGCTACGGGACCTGCTGCGAGCTGAGTGCGATGTGACGAGCGTCAAGAACGGCTGCGACAGCGGCCGGTGTGGTGCCTGTACGGTCCTGCTGGACGGCGAGCCGGTCAAATCCTGTCTCGTTCTGGCCGCGAAAGTGGACGGCCGGTCGGTCACGACCGTCGCGGGGATCGAGGACGGGAGCCTCGGCCGCGAAGTCCAGGACGCCTTCGAGGCGCACTTCGCGCTGCAGTGTGGCTACTGCACCCCGGGGTTCGTGCTGTCGGCGCTGTCGTACGTCGACGACGACCCCGACCCGGACCGGGCGGCCGTCCGGTCGGCGCTTTCCGGCAACGTCTGTCGCTGTACCGGCTACGAGAAGATCCTCGACGCCGTCGAAGCCGTCGCCGACCGGCGGAGCGACGGCGGGACCGACGACTGACACCGACGCGGAGCACGCGGCGGACAGCGATAGAGAGCAGGCGGCGGGAGACGCGGTGACCGACTGGATCGAGGGCGCCCGACGCGTTCGACGACCCCGGCCTGAGTGACGCTATCCGCGTCGACGACCTCGTGGCGGCCACGAAGGTGGACGCGTGCACCGCGCTGGACGTCTGCGGGGCCGACGGTCGGTCGCAGTCGAGGTCCCGGCGCCGACGACCGCCTGCCGAGACTCCGGGTGACGACTCACCGCTTCCCGAGGTCGTAGAACGTGATCCCGACGGTCCGCAGTCCGAGCAGGAGCACGAGCGTCATCCCGATGAAGACGGTCGAGATAGCCGATACGAGTTCGATGTTGGGGCGGTACATGTAGAACTGGAACAACTTCACCGGGACCACGACGGTGTTCGAGGAGTAGGTCATCAGGGGGATCGACAGGAGCTGGAAGATGTGGATGGCGAGGAAAAACCAGATGACGGCCGTCGTGTTCTTGAACAGGGGGAGGAACACCTCCCGCATCTGCCGGAGCCAGGACGCGCCGGCGACGCGGGCCGCCTCTTCGAGTTCCGCGTGCACCTGGACGATGTTCCCGAGCGCGATGCGCGAGGAGACGGGGATGAACACGACGACGCAGCCGATGACGATGATGGCGAGCGTCCCGTAGAGGTCGACCAGCGGGTGGACCTTGCCGACCCACAGGAACGTGAACAGGAGACTGACGCCCATGATGATCCCCGGGACCGCGAGCGGCGTCAGGGACAGGAAGTCGACGGCACCGCGGAACCGCGCGGTCGTCCGCTCGGTGTAGTAGGCCATGCCGACGACGAGGACCGTCCCGAGCGTCGCCCCACTCGTGGCGACGACGACGCTGTTCGCGAACGCGTCCCGGAGTCGCTCGTTGGTGAACGCGTCGACGTAGTGTGTGAGGGTGAACGTCGACGGGTCGATCTGGCCCACCCAGGACCCGTGCAGCGAGGCCAGGACCATCACGAGTATCGGGAGGACCCAGACGACGAACAGGGCGACCCAGAGCGAGGCCGCGACCGGCCACCGCCACTTCCCGAGGCCCCACGTCTGTGGCTGATAGCCCCGTCCGGTCAGCGTCATGAAGTCCTCCTTCCGGCGGGTCACCCGCCGGTAGTACCACACGAGTACGAGCGTGACCAGCAGGAGGCTACAGGCGAGCGCGGCCGCCTCACCGTACGCTGGCGGGTACCGGGTCCCGACCGCCTTCCAGATCGTCGTCGAGTAGACGTCGAACCCGTTGCGCGCACCGAGGATGGCCACGACCGCGAACTCGCCGAGACCGTAGAGGAACGTCACGAGCGACGCCGAGAGGATGGCGGGCTTGATGAGCGGGAAACTGATCGAACGGACGGTCCCGAAGATACTCGCACCGTGGATCCGGCCGACCTCTTCGAGGGCGGGGCTCATGTCCTGCAGGGCCGGGACGGTGAGCAGGTAGAAGGTCGGAACGACGTTGAGACCGACCACGAACGCGATCCCCAGAGGGCTGTAGATGTCGAACGGCATCCCGACGCCGAGGGTCTCGCGGAGGAACGTCGAGACGAGGCCGTTCTCGCGGCCGTAGGCGGTGACGTACATGATCGCGTAGATGTACCCCGGGATCGCCTGCCCGGAGAGCAACACCAGTTCCAGTTCGCCCTTCATAGGGAGGTTCGTCCGGACGAACAGCCACGCGCAGGTCAGCCCGAACGCCATTCCGGTGAGAGTCATCCCGACCGCGACCACCAGCGAGTTCGCGAACAGGCCCCCGACGTCAAAAAAGCCCTCGAGGTAGACGGCGACGAAATTCGCGAGGGTGACCGACGCGTCGAACTGGCCGGGATACCCCGACCAGACGCTCGACCAGAGCAGGAAGACGAGCGGGATCAGCGTCAACAGGACAACCGCGGACACGACGGTACCGAGGACGACCCGTTTCGTCGCTCGCCCGCGACCGGCGACGCCCACCGCGTCCGTGGCGGTCCCCAGTGCGACCGTGAGGGCCCCCAGTGTCTCCCTGGCCCGTCCGAGGAGGCGGTCTGTGGTGCTCATGTGTCGGTCAGTCCGTACACCTGCAGTTGTTTGGGCTGGAACTGGAGGCTGATCTCGTCGCCGCGGTCGAACTCGCGGTAGGTCTCGGTGTGGACGATGAGTTCGGCGTCGGTGTCCTCGAACCGGACGGTCACCTCGTACCGTTCCCCGAGGATGCCCTCGGCGACGACGGTCCCGGTCAACTCGATCCGGCCGTCGACCTCCGTGGCGAACTGGCCGATGGTGATGTCCTCGGGCCGGAGGAAACACACCACGTCGGCGGCGTCACTCCCGTCCATGTCGTCGCTGCCGTCGGTGACGTAGTCGGCGTTGCGCAGCGGGAAGTCGACCAGGTCGGTTCTGACGACGCGTTCGCCTTCGCCGTTCGTCTCCGTGGCGCCCCGGAACCGGTTTCGAACGCCGATGAACCGGCGCGTGAACGGCGACGACGGACGCTGGTAGAGCTCCCGGGGCGTGTTGCACTCGACGATCTCGCCGTCGTTCATCACGAGGACCCTGTCGGCGAGGTAGAACGCCTCTTCCTGGTCGTGGGTCACGTACAGCATGCTGACCCCGAGTTCGTGCTGGATGCGCTGGAGCTCGTAGCGCATGTGTTTGCGGAGTTCCCGGTCGAGGTTCGAGAGCGGTTCGTCCAGCAACAGCAGGTCCGGGTCGTGGACGAGCGCCCGCGCGAGCGCCGTCCGCTGTTGCTGGCCGCCGCTGAGGTCCGTGGCCGGCGACTGTTTGAGGTCCCGGATCTCCATGAGTTCCAGCACGTCGTCGACGCGGTCCTCGTACTCCCCCGACGGGACCCCGTGGGACGCGTGTTCGAGGGGGAAGACGACGTTCTCGTAGACCGTCTTGTGGGGCCAGATAGCGTAGTTCTGGTAGACCATCCCGAGGTCCCGCTTCTCGGGCGGCGAGGAGGTGCCGTCGCCGAAGACGACCTCGCCGTCGACGGCGACCTCTCCACGGTCCGGCGTCTCGACGCCGGCGACACACCGGAGCACCGTCGTCTTGCCACAGCCACTGGGACCGAGCAGCGCGACGATCTCGTCAGTCCCGACGGTGAGGTCGACGCCCGAAAGTTCGAACTCGCTCCCGAACCGCTTTTCCAGCGCTCGTACCGACAACCGCGTGTCACTTTCCATGGCTGGGGGGAATTACGCCCGTTTTGTCGGCCGGTCCTTGTAAGCCAAGCGGGACGCGCCCGCCCGGGGCAACGGCGAACCGGACGAGGGCAGGGACTGGGGGGGTAAGGCAGTCCACGGCAGGGAGGGCGGGTCTACACCTCGAACGCGCCCTTGTCCTTGGCCTCCTGGCCGACCGTGGAGTAAGTCTTGCCCTCCCAGAACCCGACCACCGTCACGTCCGCGTTCAGCCGCTTTTTCGTGTACGGGTCGGGGTTTTGGGCCGAGTAATCCAGATCGAGGCGGACGGGCACCTGGTCGGTGACGTCGTGGATCATCCGCCGCTGGACCGCCTCTTCGAGCACCGCGCTGACGAAGAAGCGAGCGACCCAGGGGTTGGGCGCGTTCTTGTTTATCTCCAGCGGGCCCGCCACTGCGGGGCTCCTGACCCCGTCGACGAAGTGCCCGAGCAGCGGAGAGTCCGGCGAGACGAACGGGCTGAGCACCCACGGGAAGTTGTAGAACATCATCGGCGCGTTGCCGTCGCGGACCTCGCGAGCACCGGCCGTGTGCGAGCTGGCACCCTTGAACTCGAGGTGGTCAGCCAGGGTGTTTATCCACTCCAGGTCGTCCATGTCCGTCTGTTTGGCGTGGTACCTGATGATCCAGCCGACCTCGCTCCCGACGACGTATCCCGGCAGCAGCGTTTCGAGTCCCTCGTACTGGTCCTCGAAGAGGTCGTTGTAGGTCTCGGGAATGTCGAGTCCCCGTTCCTCGAACATCGTCTCGTTTATCGGCAACACCGACCCCGCACCGCCGTTGTAGGCGCCGACCATGAACGGCAGGGTCCGCTTGTCGGGCAGGACGTCCGTGAACCAGAAGTTCTGGTCCAGCCCCCACTCGAAGTACTGCTTTGCGACCGACTCCCCATCGACTTTGATCTGGTCGCGCAGGTCGCTCGCGTTGCTCAACACGTCGACCGCGTCGTTGCTCGCCTGTCGCTCCTGGATGAACCGCTGGGAGACTTTCCCACCGTCGCTGGCGAAGACGTTCCCCTCGATGTTCGTCCCGAACTCGTCGTTTATCACCGTGATGAGGTCATACCACTGCTGGGAGTCTCCCGTGCCGGCGTAGATCGTGACCGTCGACCCGTCGTCTATGTACTCGGCCAGCGCTTCGGTGGTCCACGGCGTCTCAGGGTCGCCGCTGGTCGCCGTCTCTCCGCTGGACCCGCTTGTCGTCGGTGCGCTGCCCCCGCTCGACGTGCCGAGGCACCCAACGAGGGAGGCCGTCGTGACCGTGGCCCCCGTCGCGAGAAAGCTCCGGCGCGACGTCACACCGTCCCGCCGCCCGCTGTCGCGCTCTCGGTCGTTGGTCGCGTCGCGATCTGACATACACGTGCGAGTTCCTCTCGCGTATATATACCAGTTACGACTATTTTTTACCCGTAGGAAGCCCAGCGTGCGAATATTCACGTGATACGGGGGGGCGCATGTTCAGAATAGTAACGTGATATTTGGGCACGAACAGTAACGTGAATACCTAAGTGCGCTGGACCAGATGGAAGTGTATGCGCGGGCCAGCGGAGAAGGAACTCGACCCGGCGGTCTCGACGCTGTTCGTCAGCGCGATCCACGAGGAACTCCGGCGCTACGGCGGCCAGCGGGTCGGCCGACCGCGGCCCTGTCCGAACTGCGGGGCCGACGAGCGGCGCAAGAACGGCTACCAGAACGAACCGAAGACCGTCGCGCGACTCGTCACCGCCGACGGGATCGCGGACGTCGGCGCCAGGGTCCAGCAGTACGAGTGTACGGCCTGCGGGCGGTCCTACCAGGGCGACCTCTCGGAACTGTTCTACGAGGGGTGTGAGTATGCGAAGCCGGTCGTCGACTGCTGTCGGTTCCACGCACGCGAGCGCTCGCCGACCGCCTGCGAGCGACTGCTCCGGCGGCGGTACGGCCTGCAGGTGAGTCGCGACACCGTCGCCCGGTACGCCGCCCGGTTCGACGACGACCGCGAGTGGCACGCCATCGACATCGCCGGCTACCGGTACTCGCTGGATTTCCTCTCGACGCTGTTCGGCGACGGGGACGGCGACGAACCCGCCTTCGTCATCAGGCGCTCCCGGGCCATCTGGTGAGCGCCCGTTCCCGCGTCGCTCCCCGGTCGATGCCGCGTCTCCGTTCAGTCGAGTATCTGCTCGCGCACGTCCTCGGGGAGGGTTTCGAGGACGTCGTCGCCGGGGAACCGCTCGATCGCCTCGGGGGTGAGCTCGGCGTAGTAGCGGTACTTGGTGTCGGTTTCGTCTTCGCCCCAGTCGCTGCCCATGTACGCCAGCGGGTTCGCGTCCGGCGAGAGGATGCGCCCGTCGAGGCCATCCCGCGTCACGTAGGCGTGTTCGACGTTCCCGAAGTAGTACGTGCAGTTCTCGAACTCGAAGGAGTCCATCACCGTACACTCGACGTTCCCGGTTGCGTTCGCGAGCAGCGGCACGTCGACCGTCTGGCCGGGAACTGTCTCCAGCCCGAGGTGGTCGATCTTGTCGACGTCGCGCCCGCTGACCATTCCCGACAGCGTCAGCGCGTCGACCAGCTCGACGGAGGGCGCCGCCAGGACGAACTCCTGGTTTTCCTCGATTATCTCGTAGGTGTAGGTCTTGTGGCTGACCGCGAGCAGGTACCGGAAGGGGTTGTAGCCGGCCAGCATGTACCACGACGCGGTCATGAGGTTCGGCCCCTTCTCCGCGCTGTTGCTCACCACCAGCGAGACCACCTTGGGCTTGAAGATGGCCGTCGAGTCATACGTGCCGATCTCGTCGAATGTGGCCCGGGGGTCGCCCGCGTCCGGGTCGTCGGTTTCGCTCATATCTCTCGGTTTCCGCTCACGCCCGTAAGGATTCCCATTCGCGAGACCGACGGGCGTCCGGCTCGCGTTACCAGAACGTGAGAATCGGTAACGCGCTTCAATAGCGTGGCCGGTGGACCGTCGCGTATGGCGCGACTCGAGGACGTCTCTCTGGCGGCGCTACAGGACCGCCTCGACGAGGTGGAGTCACAGGCTGCGACGCGGCGACTGATGGTCGCGGTCGGCGCGAAACAGGGACTGTCGACCGAGGAACTCGCGACGTGGTACGGGTTCGACCCCGAGACAGTCGAGGAGTGGCTGACCGCGTTCGAGACCGAGCCCCTCGACGAGGTCGTCGCGGAGATAGAGCGGTTCGAACTGCCCGGCCGCTCCACCGCACCGGTGGTGCGCCAGCCGGGCGTCTCCCGGGTCACGTTCCTCGACTACGAGGTCGTCCGGGACATGGGCTGGGACGTCGACGACGACGACCTCTTCGCGAAGGCCCACGACGCCGACCTCTCACACGAGGAGTACGGCCGCGTCGCGGTCGAGCGCGGCGAGACGGTCCTCGACGCGGTCGAGGACCGCGGCTACGAGTGGCCCTACGCCTGCCGGGGCGGCGCGTGTTCGAACTGCGCCGTCCTGCTCAAATCGGGCGAGATCGCCATGCCAGGCCAGCAGATCCTCCCGGAGGAAGCCATCGAGCGCGGCGCGCGTCTCACCTGCGTCGGCGTCCCCGTCACCGAGCGGGTCGACATCGTCTACAACGCCAAGTACGTGGACTTCCTCGACGAACTGCGCCTGCCGCCCGGCCCGTTCGAACAGTCCCGGAGCGCCTGAATCCGCGCGGACGCGGGCACGAACCGGCGCTACCCCTCGCCTTCGACCTCGGCTTTGACGTTCTCGAAGTAGGTGTTGATGTCGCGGTTGACGATCGGCCGGAGGACGCGGTTGCTGACCGACGCAACGCCCCCGGTGTAGGTCACCTCTGCCGTGTAAACCAGCTGTGCGGCGCCGTCCTCGCCGTCCTGGATCTCCATGGCGGCGAGGATATCGAAGTCGCTGCCGGTCTTGGAGTCGAAAGCGTTTGCCTTCGTGACGACGTAGTCCGGCGGGTTCATCTCCACGAACTCGGCCTCGCCCGACAGCGAGACGGTGAGGTGGCTCACACCCCGCGTGATGTCGACCGTGTACCTCCGTTCGGAGACGCGCTCGATAGACTCGGCGCCGGGGACGCACTCGGTCAGGACCGCGGGGTCCGAGATAGTCTCCCAGAGCGCCTCTCTCGTCGTATCGATGCTGACCGCGTCCGAAAACTCCAGGCGCTCGCCGGCCTGGTCGTCGGACTGTGGGGTCTCGTCTTCGGTGTGGCTCATGGTTGGGAGAGCGGGGGGTGCGGTTGTACCGCCGCGCTAGTTGCTCGGCACCTCGAGGATCGTAAACGAGTCGGAGGCGATCCCGGTGTCGATCTTGCTCGAGGTCTCGTCGGTGATCTGGACCTCGTAGTTGTACGTCCCGGGCGACAGGTTCTCGGTCTCGAGCGTGCCGTGCCAGCGCGGGTACCCGTTGGGGTCGTCCGCAGCGGCAGTCCACTCCAACTGCATGTCGGAGAACGCGCCGTCGGGCGAGACCACGGTCACCGCGTCGACCCCGTCATTGTACGGCGACCCCTCGTCGGTGACCGTCTCCGGGTTCTCAAGGCTGTACGTGTAGAGGCCGTCAGCCCCGACCAGGTTCCCGTTGGTGCTGTCGTAGATCCCGAGGACGAAGGTGACGTCCATCTCCGTCGAGAACTCCCGTTCGGGCGCACACGCGCCGACGAACCCGTTCGTGTACTCGGGAGCAGGATGGCCGTTCCACCGGGTCTCCGTGTCGACAACGAGGTTCGCCGGGTTGTCGTACGCGACGACGTTGACGCTGTCCGTGAGCACGCCGACGTTTCGGAAGTTCCCGTCGCCGCCGCTCACCTGGATGGTGTAGGTGAGCTCCGTGGGCTCCATGTCTGCGGGCAGTTTCCAACTGCCGACCCAGTTGCTTCCCTCACCCTGGGTCGCGTGGCCGTGCTCGTCGGTCCAGCTCAGCTCGACCGTCTCCATGCCGTCGCCGACGTTGACCGTCACGCCGTCGAGGTCCTCGTCGGTGAGTTTGTCACCGGTTTCGGGGTCGAAAACACCCACGAAGTAGACCACCTGCATGCCGGGAACGAACGTGTTCGTCGTTGCACACGCGGACACGAAGCCGATGGCCGCTGGAACACCCTCGCCACCCGCCCAGGTCTGGGCCGTCACGACGTAGTTTTCGGGCTGTGGTTCCGGCGTCGCGGTGTCGGTCGGCGTCGCGGTGTCGGTCGGCGTCGCGGTGTCGGTCGGCGTCGCGGTCGGCGTCTCCTGGTCCGGCGTGTCGGTCGCGGTCTCCCCGCCTGGACACCCGGCGAGACCGACTGTCGCCCAGCTCGCCGCGCCGCCCGCGAGCAAGCGGCGGCGACTCGTACCGTCGTCGGACTGCTGTCTACTGTCCTGGCTCATTGTACGATCGGCTATTCCCGATGTATAGATAAAACCACCTGCTACCGTTCCAGACAACTGGGAACGCCGACTCCGACTTTTATTAACTCGCGTCCGAACGTGCTAGTGAGATGCATGACGACCCCTCCGGAGCCGACGGCGACGAACGTGACGACGATGCAGACGGCCCGCAGAAGCGGTCGGACGCGGTCACTCGCCGCCGTCTCGTCGCGTCGGGCGCGGCCGCCTGGGCGACGGTGAGCGTCGCCGGGTGCCGGTACATCACGGACCCGGGCGTCGACACCGCGACGGAGACGGCGTCGCCGACGCCGACGCCGACGGTCACGACCGAGACCACTACGACCGACACGCCGGTCGGTCCGACGCCCACGCCGGACCCCGACGCCACGCCGACGGAGACGCCCACCCCGAGTCCGACGCCGACGCCGACGCCGCCCGCCACGACCACCGCCTGTGCGAGCATCGGCGAGTTCGCCCCCGGTCAGGAGGTCGGCCTCCACGTCGGCGTCTACGACGGCCGGACCGGCGACCCCCTCGGGAGCGGCGACCTCGAGTCCGTCACCGTCGCGTTCCCCGACGCCCACTACGACCGGCGGGAACTGAACTGGCGGGGGCCCCACGAGCGCTACGACGAGCAGACGTGGGGCACGAAGATCGTCACCGCCACCGACGCCGAACCCGGCACCTACCGCTACGAGGTCGCCGTCGAAGGCGAGGACGGCGAGGTGGAGGCGACCGTCACGAACCGCTTTACGATCCTGGGTTGACCGGGGGTTCACCGGTTTCCCGCGGCTCGTACCGAACACAGCGAAACGGATGGATCTGCCGGTAGATTGGTGGGTGGACCAGTGCCAGATAGTCGCGGTCCGCGGCGTCGGGGGGACCCACCTGGCCTGCGACGCGACCGACCCGTCGGTGGTCGAACGCCTCCGGGACGTCACCGGCCGGCCGGCGAAGCCCTTCGCACTCATGGCGGCCGACACCGGGGCCGTCGAGTCGTTCGCCACCACATCGACGACAGAACGGGAGGCGCTGACCGACGTCCGGCGGCCCATCGTCCTGCTGGAGCGCGACGACGACGGGTGGCTGGACGCCGTCTCGCCGGGGCTGCACACCGTCGGCGTGATGCTGGCGTACTCGGGGCTGCACCACCTGCTGTTCGACCACGTCGACGGGCCACTCGTGATGACCAGCGCGAACCTGCCCGGCCGGCCGATGGCCGTCTCCCGGTCGGCGGTCCGGGAGCGCCTCGGCGACGTCGACGACCCCGAGACCCGCGCGTTCCTCGGGGACGCCGTCGACCACCTGACGTCGCTGACCGGCGTCGACCCGGACGCGGTCGCCATGGACGCCCATCCCGAGTTCGTCACGACCGCTGTCGCCCGCGAGTACGCCGACGAGGGCCTCGGGGGGCCGCTGGCGGTCCAGCACCACCACGCCCACGCCGCCGGCTTGCTCGCCGAGCACGGACGCGAGGCGGTGTCGTCGTCACGGCCGACGGCACGGGTTACGGCCCGGACGGGACGGTCTGGGGCGGCGAGGTACTGGTCGCGTCGCCGGCGGACTACGAGCGGGTGGCCGGCCTGGCACCGTTCGGGCTGCCGGGGGGCGAGGCGGCCATCGAGTACCCCGCTCGCATCCTCGCGGGGGTGCTCGACGACGACCGCGTCGACGACGTGCTGGTCGCGCAGGGGGCGGTCGACGGCCCCGACGAGGCGGCGGCGGTGCGCCGCCAGGCCGAACGGGGGGTCAACGCCCCAGCGACGACCAGCGCCGGCCGCTATCTCGACGCCGCCAGCGCGCTGGTGGACTGTGGCCCCCGTCGCCGCTACGAGGGCGAACCGGCGATGCGGCTGGAGGCACTCGCTGCCGCCGGGTCGCCGCTCGATGTCGAGGTCCCCCACCGGACGACCGAGGGGCGCCCGACCGTGGACGTCCACGCGCTGTTGCGGACGCTCGACAGCCTCGCCGGCGCCCACGCGCGGGCCGACGTCGCCGCGACGGCCCAGCGCACGCTCGCCGAGGGGCTGGGGACCCTCGCGGTCGACGCCGCGCGAGAGCGCGGGCTGGACGCCGTCGGGTTCTCGGGCGGCGTCGCGTACAACGAGGCCGTCACCCGCGACCTCCGCTCGGTCGTCGAGGACGCCGGACTGTGTTTTCTCGCACACGACCGCGTGCCGCCCGGTGACGCCGGTATCTCCTACGGTCAGGCCGTCGTGGCGACGGCGCGCCTGAGTTGAGTGGCTCCTGTCCGTCGCCCGCTGGCATCCGAACGGCGGGCAGGTTCGGCCCTGTGAGCCCGAGCGCGACGACGACGGCCGGGCCGGCGACGGGGCGTACGCCGGCTCCGGCGACCGGACGCGGGCACGGTCGTGGGGGCGGACCCGCGCCGCCGGATTCCCGGGGGATGGTAACGCACGGACCGCTTATGGGGTCCGGTTCGGTAGCGCCTAGCATGACCGTCGACGAACTCGGTTCGGTCGGGATCGAGCGGATGGACGACCGGGAGGTCGAGGATTTCCTGACGAATCAGGGGGTCGGGGTGCTCGGGCTCCCGGCCGAGGAGGGCCCGTACCTGATCCCGATGTCGTTCGGATTCGACGGCGACGCGTCGCTGTATTTCACGTTTCTCGTGGGTGCGAGCAGCCGGAAGGTCGACCTGGCCGACCGGGCCGAGACCGCCCGGTTTCTCGTCTACGACGCCGGGTCGGCGTTCACCTGGCAGAGCGTCGTCCTCACCGGAGAGATCGAGGAGGTCTCCGCCGAGGCGTTCGAGAACGTCGCCGAGACGATGGGAAACGCCTGGCGCCCCGCCCTGTTCGAGGACGCCGAACTGACCCGGGGCGTCCGTCTCTACCGGTTCGTCGTCGCCGACCGCGTCGGGTTCAAACACACCGGTCTCCCGCCGGGATTCGCCGGCGAGTCCGAGGACCACTGACGGCCGGACCGCCCTTTTCAACCCCCGCAACTGTGAGCCCGATGCGTTATTCTTCCCCCGTCCCTACGTCGGGATGTCCCGCAGGACGCGGGACGACAGCGAGGACAGGCTTCGAACCGCGCCGCAGTCAGGAACCGCCAGCTGCCAACCGAAGCGTCTCTCCCGCCGAACGAGAGTGAGCCGTCACACGGGGACCTCGGCGACTCGCTCTGCCTCTCCCCTTTCGGACGACCCGTTCCGACTCCCGTCGTCAGGGTTTTCCGTTCCTCACGCCGGTCTCGTGGCCGGAGCCTCGCCGTAACCACGGGCAACCCCTGCCGACGCGGGCCGTTCGACCGACTGACAGCAGCCCGTCTCAGAGCCGGCGTTCCATCTCGATGTCGGTCGCGTTCGGCCCGGCCGGACCGCCGGTCCGTTCGAAGCCGGCCGACTCGTAGAGGCGCCTCGCGGCGGTGTTGTGTGGCTGGACGACCAGCCAGACGCGCTCGACGTCACGGGCCTCGCCCACTCCGAGCAGACGCCGGAGGAGTCGCCTCCCGATCCCGGCCTGCCGGTAGTCGTTCCCGACGAAAATCGCGAGTTCGTGTCGGGCGTCCCGGGCGGGGACGAGACAGGCGTGACCCACGAGGCGGTCGTCGTGCCGTGCCACGGCGTTGACGCCCTCGTCGCGGATGTCGGCCAGCCACGACTCGATGGCCGCCATCGTCCGTGGCGGGAGGCCCTGCGCGCGGCCGGCCGGCCCGAAAGCGTCGTAAAACTCCGCGAGCGCCGACCGGTCGTCCGCCGCGAGCCGGCAGATCCCGATGGTCCGTCCGTCCCCGTCGGTGAACGCACACGGCGGGCGCGGGAACGTCGCGTCGCCGGCGTCGTCGGTGCGGGGACCGTCGTCGGTTCGCGACGCGGATCCGCCCATCAGTAGGGCGGCGATTCCGACTGGATGACGTCGGCCACGCTGTCGAATTCGCCCGACAGCAGGACCACGAAGTCGTCGAGCGTGACGATCCCGTACAGATCGTCACCGTCGACGACCGGCAGGCGTCGCACGTTCGCCTCCTCGGCCACCCGGAGCGCGTCGTAGATGCCCGTCTCGACGTCGACCGTGACGAGGTCCCCGGTCATCAGGTCGGCCGCTGTCACCTGTGCCGGGTGGTCGTGCTCCCAGACGCCGACCCCGATGTCCCGGTCGGTCACCAGCCCGACCGGCGTCCCGTCCTCGGTGACGACGACGCTCCCGATACGCTCCTCGTTCATCGTCGCCGCCACGTCCGGGACCGGCGTGTCCGGGTCGGCGGTGACGACGTCCGTCCGCGAGATCTGTCTGACGGTCATAGCGAGTTCACCACGTCCGGAGATACGGGTAGCGGCGGCGAAAAGGTCGCCCCGGATTCCCAGTTTCCGGAAACACCGGCCCGGACGCCGTGGCTACCGCTCGTCGATGGGGGTCCAGTCCCGGCGCTTCGGGCCCGTGTACCGCGCACGGGGGCGGATCAGCCTGTTCTCCTCGACGTATTCGAGGACGTGCGCGACCCAGCCGCCGACGCGGCTCATCGCGAAGATGGGCGTGTAGAGGTCGATCGGGATGCCCAGCTGGTAGTACACCGACCCCGAGTAGAAGTCGACGTTCGGCGCGATGTCCTTCTCGGGGAGCTCCACCTCCTCGGTGAGGTACCGCTCGACGGCGGTCGTGTACTCGTACCACTTGCGCTCGCCCGTCGATTCGGCGAGCGCCTCGCTGCGGGACTCCAGGATCTCCGCCCGCGGGTCCGTGACGTCGTAGACGCGGTGGCCCCAGCCGGGGATCCGGCGCCCCTCCTCGAGGGCCGCTTTCACCCACTCGACGGGGTCCTGGCCGCTCTCGTCGAGTTCCATCAGTGTGCGCATGACGTCCTGGTTGGCGCCCCCGTGCCAGGGGCCCGACAGCGCCGCGACCCCGCCGGTGACGGCGTTGTACACGTCGGCGTACGTGCTCGCGATGACGAGCGTCGTGAACGTCGAGGCGTTGAGCCCGTGGTCGGCGTGCAGCGTCAGCGCCGTGTCGAACGTCTCGACGGCCGTCTCGTCGGGTTCCTCGCCGGTCAGCATGTACAGGAAGTTCGCCGCGTGCCCGAGTTCCCCGTGGGGCGCGACGGGGTCTTCGCCGCGGCGTGCCCGGTCGAACGCCGCCAGCGCCGTCGGGAGCTTCGCGGTCACGCGCCGGCCCTTCCGGAGGGTCGTGTCCGTGTCGTCGGGGTCGTCGCCCCGTTCTTGTTCGTAGGCCGAGAGCATCGACACGAGCGTGCGCAGCGCGGCCATCGGCTCCTCGTCGACGGCCGCGAGTTCGGTGGCGGTCTCAGCCACGCCGGCCGGGACTGCCCGCTCGTCGGCCAGCGTGGCCGAAAACGACTCGAGTTCCTCGCGGTCCGGGAGCTCGCCGTGCCAGAGGAGATACAGCGTCTCCTCGAAGGTCGCCTCGCTCGCGAGGTCCTCGATGGCGTAGCCGCGATAGACGAGTCGGCCGGCGCTGCCGTCGATGTGGCTGAGCCCCGACTCGTCGACGACGACCTCCTCGAGCCCGCGGTGCAGGTCCGGCCGTGTGATCTCTCTGAGTAGGTCCGCCATACCCGGATCTACGCGTCAGCTCCTCAAAACCGGTTGCAGGATTCCCGCGAGTTGAAAACGAGTTCGACCGGGCAGCCCGCACCGGGGCCGTCGTGGACGGGTGCTCAGACCAGCGAGGAGCCGTCGAACTCGCCACGCTCGTAATCGATCTCCATCAGGTCGAGGACGGTGGGTGCGATGTCGTAGAGGTCGACGTCGTCGACGCGGGCGTCGGGGTCGTCGATGGCCAGCGTCGCGTTGTCGAAGCTGTGCATCCCGTTGCGGGCGCCGTACTCGACGAAGGGGTTCTTGTTGCCCTTGAACCCGGACTTGAGGTCGAAGCCGTGTTCGGGCACGACCACGAGGTCGGGCGCGATGTCGGCGTGGTCGCCGCGGAACGCCTCCTCTCTGGTGACGACCTGGCTCGCCACGGGGTTGCCGTCGGGCCCCTCCATGTTCCGGAGGGCCTCCTTGAGTTCCGACCGGACGGCCTCGTACTCCTCCTCGGGGACGCTGCCGCGGGGTTCCCGCCCCTCCAGGTTGAGGTAGACGCGCCCGGGGATGAGCGAGTAGGCCGTCGCCCCGTCTGCGATGTCGCCCAGTTCGGTGTGGGTGTACTCCAGGACGTCGGTCTCGGGGTCGGGGTCTCGACCGAGGGCGGTCTCCGCGGTCGGTTCGACGTCGATCCGGTAGGTCCCGTCCGCTTCCGTGACGGTCAGGTCCGCGACCAGGGGGGTCGTGTCGGCGCGGTCGACGCCCATCGACGCGGGCGTGGCGTCTTCCAGTCGACCGACGACGTCGTCGCGCGCGTCTTCCGTGAGCGCGACGACCGCGTCGTCATCGACGTAGGCCGCGCCGTCGAGACCCGCGAGGTCCGCAGTGACGTGGTACTGTTCGCTCCTCGCTTCGTCGCTCGTCTCTTCGCCCTCGTCGACGACGCGAGTGTCGACCGTCACGTCGTCGAGCGCGACGACGGTCGCGTCCTCGTCGCCCTCCTCGACGACGGGGGCGGCGTCCTCGACGGCCTCGACGGCCGCGTCGCGGGCGTCGGGCGAATCGGCGACGAGGGCACCGTCCTCGAAGTCGACGTCGAGAGTCGCGGGGTCGACGAGTTCGTCGACGTCGCCGGCGTAGTCGGGGTCGACGTCGACGTGGCCGGCCTCGCGGAGCCAGGCGGTCAGCTGGAGCCGGTAGTCGACGTCGTCCCGGTAGGAGAGGTACCCCTCCTCGCGGAGCCAGGCGTTGAGGTTGACCTCGTAATCCAGCGAGGTGAAGCCATGGTCGGACGCGACGATCATGGTCACGTCGTCGGGCAGCGCCTCGCGCAACTCGCCGACGTAGCGGTCGATCTTCCGGTAGAACTCGAGGAACTCTTCGCTGTGCTCGCCGTCCTCGGCGTAGTCGCGAAACAGGAAGTGATTGACGCGGTCGGTCGCCATGAAGACGCCGAAAAACAGGTCCCAGTCGTCCTCCTCGATGTAGTGGAGAAAGGCCTCCTGGCGCTGGTCTATGGTCTCGTGGGCGTCCTCGATGAACGCCGATTTGTCCTCGTGACCGAGGCTGGCGTTGGTGTCCATCCGCCAGTCGATGCTCTGGAGGTAGTCCCGGAACTCGTCGGGGTAGGCGGACTTCTCGACGCCGGGCGAGAGAAAGCCAGAGACCATGCGCTGGACGTCGCGCTGGGGCGGGAACGTGGTGACGACGTTCATCACCGTGGCGTCGCGCCCCTCGGCGTGGACGCGGTCCCACACTCGCGTGGCCTGGAAGTCCCGGCGCATCGGGACGTACGTGTCGTAGGAACCGACCTCGCGGTCCTGGAAGCCGTAGATACCCGTCTCTCCCGGGTTGACGCCCGAGGTCAGCGCCGGCCAGCAGGCGCTCGACTCCGGCGGGACGATGCTGTCGATCCCGCCGCCGCTGCCCTCGTCCACCAGCGCCGTCAGGTTCTCGAACGCCTCGGGGTTGTCCGCGATCAGACTATACGGCACCCCGTCGATGCCGAAAAACGCCACCCGCGGGTCGTCGCCGCCGCGGAGCCGGTCGAACAGTCCCATACCCGCCTTACCAATGTGGGACACAAGAAGCTTCTTTTCGCGGACAGACTGGTCCGCCCTCTATGACGCCGTCTCCGCCCTCGTTCGGGCCGAACGTGCCGACACGCTGTCCGGCCACCGCGTTCCGAACACGTCTCCGACTCGCGGGAACCGCCGAGGGACGCCGTCGCCGTCACAGTCACTCGTTCCCGTTCGCTCCGCGAACCTTCGAGCGCCCCGAGCCCAACCGGGAGCCGAGACCCTGCTGGCTGACGGGGCGCTCAGGCGTCCGTCGCGGATTCGGCGTCCTCGCTGGCCTCCTCCGGGGGCTCGAAGTTCTCCGGGACGACCGTCAGGTGGTCGATCCCCGTCCGCCGGTGGTTCGTCGCCATACCTGGCCGTACGCGTTTGCGACTCAAGTAATTACCCATGCTCATAATTCATGCGAGGTGCGTCCCCCATGAGCCCGGCGAATACTGCCGCGGCCGGTCGCCACGGGCTCACGGGAGAGCCCCGCGCGAGGCGCGCCGCCGGGCGTCCGGTGACCGAAACCGGGGACCGGGGGTAAAGTGGGGTCGGGCCGGGGACGGCGGGCTAGAGGGACGAGGTGGTGCGGGTGATCGGCGGGTCGTGTCAGCGCATCGCTTCTCGGTCACACGCGGTGTCCGAGAGGATCCACCGGTCGGCGTCGTCCTCGTCGAAGACGACCAGCGAGTCGCCGAGTTCGAACGCGGCGAAACGCTCGGAGACCGGGGACAGTTCGGCGCGCAGTTCTTCCGGGGAGACGTCGGGGGTGTCTTGCATCGGGGACCTCCTCAGGCAGTACCCCCTTGGGACTGGTCGATCATATAGGGAACCAACGCTACTGGTGAATTCGGACGGTTTTACGCCGTTTTGACACTGTTCACGGCCCCGTCGGGCCGTTCGCGAGGACGCGCTCCCAAGCCCGGTGAATCGATGACCGCGTGAACAGTTCATCTGTGGCTAATACTGTCGGACACACGCACTGCCACCGTTCGATGACTGTTTCGGGGTTTTGTGACGGTTCAGCCCCGAACAGCGGATCGCCCGTTCACGAACGTGTGTCCGACAGTATAAACTGCCGACAGATTCAAGTGGGTGAAACGGACGCGCGCCGCGAACGGGGGGTCAGAAGTTGCGGCGTTCCCGGGGTCGGAACCCGGTACGAAACGTGGCGAGTGCGTCAGCCGAAGTGTTCGGCGTAGAGGTCCCGGGCGTGTTCGATGGCGTCCATGGCGGCCTGCCTGTCCTCCCAGCCCAGCGTCTCCACTTCCTTGCCCGGTTCCAGGTTCTTGTAGGTCGCGAAGAACTCGTCTATCTCGTCCAGCGTCTGCTGGGGGACGTCGTCGATGTCCTCGATGTGGTCGTAGCGGGGGTCCTCGGTGGGGACGGCGACGACCTTGTCGTCCTGTTCGCCGTCGTCGTCCATCTTCATCAGCGC
>JAZKRZ010000004.1:0-43988 GCA_036626395.1 Haloarculaceae archaeon | reverse complement strand
CTTGTCCGCTTGCGCGGACTGCGGTGCTCCTTGAGGGAGGGGGCTTAGCGCCTGCAATCAGCGAGTACGTCGCCGCGTTAGACGAGCGGAACACCCGGATCGTGAAGGACGACTTCCGAAAACCGGCCGACGATCCAGATCCCGGGCCGGATTCCGACACCGATGACAGGGAGAAACTCGTGGTCGACAGTAGGGAGCGGAATCGGTCGCAGATCGGTCGGACCCACACCGCGTTCTGTGACGTTCTCGAAGCGGACGAGGAAGTCCGCGTGATCGAGTTCGTGGACAGCGACGAAGCGCACGAGCGATACGGGTTCGATCGAGTGAAGAGGGTCAGTTCCAGGTTGCTAGCATCCGCGAGCGAAGCGAGCGGTTCGCGGGACCGAACGCAGTGAGGTCCCGCTTTTTCGCCCACGTTTTTGTCGAGGGGGTTCCCGCAGCGAGGCCGAAGGCCGAGCGAGGAAACCCCCTCGGGAAAAAGGTGGACGAGCACGGTGGGATTCGAACCCACGACCGTCGGATGACCTCCCCCGGCCGGCGGGGCCGACCGAGGATAGAAGTCCGACGCTCTGGTCCAGGCTGAGCTACGTGCCCTCAGTAGCAGGGATATCCCGGTCAGCAAAAAGTACCGCGATTTCTCAGGTCGGCCCCGCCCGGTTGCCAAAGCGCGACTCGGCCAGCGCGAAGGCAAACGTCGAGGAGAGACCAAGCATCGTCGCGCCGGTGAGCGCGAAGGCCAGATACGACAGGTCGCCGGTCCCGAGCACGAAGCGCGCGACGCCGTGGAGGATGAAGGCGATTGCGACGACGTAGACGGGCGCGTTGAGGTGTTCCCACTCGAACTCGCCGTCGAGGTACTCGTCGACGACCCGTCCGAGACTGGAGGTGACGCCGGCGGCGGCGAACCACTGGACGGAGCCGAAGACGAGGGCGCCGAGGACCTCGATCACGGGCACCTCGCCGCTGGCCCGAGCCTGGACGGCCGTGACCTCGCGGACGCCGAAGACGCCGCCGATAGCCAGGAGGATGAGTGCGACGAGCGACGTGACGACCGTGACGCGACCTGCAAAGAGCGCCGAGCGCCCCCGCTCGACGATCTGGTCCAGGCGCTCGCCCAGTGCCAGCCCCCGGGAGAGGAAGTAGATCCCCAGCAAGCCGGAGGTGACGCCGAAGACCGCGCCGGGCATGTTCAGCGCGTCAGCGACGATAGAGAGGGGATAGATCAGGAGGAGAATGCCGAGAGGGATGAGAATGGTCCCGCGGGTCTCGGGGTCGTCGAGGACCTGCTTGATCGTGTAGTACATCGATTCGAGGTCCTGTGCCTGGCGGACGACGACGCGGCGGACGCCGTCGATAGCGACGCGCGAGCGGATCACGGGCAGCACCGACTCGTCCTGTGCGCCGTCGGTGACGACGAGCGCGCGGACGGTCTCGTCGGTGACCAGTCCCGCCAGCACCGTGTCGAGTTCCTCGCCGACGGCGCGGTTGGCGGCGACGTCGCTGGCGTCGGCGCCGGTGACGGCCGCCACCTCGACGGACTCGTCGGAGACCCGGTCGGCGATGTGGATCCCCTCGAAGAGGACGTTCACGTCCGAGTCCTCGGGGTCGGCTTCCGCGAGCGAGACGGCGGCCGCCTCGACGGCCTCGCGACCTACGACGGGCGTCTCTACGCCCGTCTTGCGCCCGAGGTCGTCGTCGAGGTCCACGCACAGGACCAGCAACATCGCGGGAACCTATGGGAGCGGTCTTTATCTGTTTTCGGGGGCGTCCCGGTGAAGATCCGAATTCGAACGCGGGGCAAGAGTTCAAGTGCGAACGCGGGACCAGGGCGTGCCATGACCGGCGGCGCCGAGGCGCGTGCGACGAGTCCGGTGGTGGGGGTCGTCCTGCTGGTCGGACTGACGGTGACGCTGGCAGTGGCGGGCGGCGCTCTGCTCGCGTTCGGGTCCACGCTCGAAGAGCCCCCGCCGCGGGCGGCGTTCGAGGCACACCTCGACGCGACGGACGGGTGGCCCGACGGGCAGCGACTGCGGGTGGTCCACGCCGCGGGCGAGCCGGTCCCGGTCGACGAACTCGCGCTGGTCGTCGACTTCGAGCGAGCGGACGTCCACGCCAGGCTGTCGGGGTTTCCGACGCGACGACTGACGGGCGCGAACGTCCGGGGCCAGGACGTCTTCGACGGCGGATACGCGGGTGTCGACGGGGCACTCGACGCAGCCCACACCGACGGCCGCTGGGCGAGCGGCGAGTCGACGTCGGTCCGCATCGCACAGGGCGAACTCGACGTCCGGACGGGCGACGGGGCGCGCGTCACGGTGGTTCACGCGCCGACGAACGCGGTCCTGGCACGGGTCGAGGTAGTCGCCTCCTGACGCGTCTGGCGCGATACGGTCGCCGGGGCGCGTCGTCGACTCGTCGTGGTAGCGTCCGGGCGCTCGCGGGCCCGGGACGGCCGACACTGGTGTTCGCTGCTATGACAAGCCTTAATCCCGCAGGGACGCAACGTTCGGCGTCAATGGATGCATCGCTCGTCGCGTCAGCGGCCGTGCCACTCTTCCAGTCCGGACTGCAGTACGGCGGCGCGGAAGTCCCCAAGAGCGTCGTCGCCGGCCTCGGGACGCTCGCTATCGTCATCCTGATCGGTCTCTCGGCGTTTTTCTCGTCGTCGGAGATCGCCATGTTCTCGCTGCCGCCCCACCGGCTGGAGTCGCTCGTCGAGGAGGGTCGCCGCGGCGCGAGGACGCTCAAGGGCCTCAAGGGCGACCCACACCGCCTGCTCGTGACGATCCTCGTGGGCAACAACCTCGTCAACATCGCCATGTCCTCGCTCGCAACGGGGCTGCTCGCGCTCTATCTGAGCCAGGGCCAGGCCGTCGCCATCGCGACCTTCGGGATCACCGCCCTCGTCCTGCTCTTTGGCGAGAGCGCGCCCAAATCGTACGCGGTCGAGAACACCGAGTCGTGGGCGCTGCGCATCGCCCGCCCGCTGAAGGTCGCCGAGAAGGTCCTGCTCCCGCTCATCGTCCTGTTCGACTACCTCACCCGGGTCGTCAACAAGGTGACCGGCGGGCGCTCGGCCATCGAGAACTCCTACGTGACCCGCGACGAGATCCAGGACATGATCGAGACGGGCGAGCGCGAGGGCGTTCTGGACGAGGAAGAACGCGAGATGCTCCAGCGCACGCTCCGGTTCAACGACACCATCGCCAAGGAGGTGATGACGCCGCGCCTGGACATGAGCGCCATCTCGGTCGACGCCTCCATCGAGGAGGCCATCGAGCAGTGCGTCCAGGGCGGCCACGCCCGCCTGCCGGTCTACGAGGGGAGTCTCGACAACGTCATCGGGATCGTCCACCTGCGCGACCTGGTGCGCGACCTCAACTACGGGGAGGCCGTCGAGGGAGACCTCGAACTCGAAGACCTGATCGAGCCGACGCTGCACGTCCCCGAGTCGAAAAACGTCGACGACCTCCTCACGGAGATGCGCAAGGAACGCCTGCACATGGTCATCGTCATCGACGAGTTCGGCACCACGGAGGGGCTGGCCACGATGGAAGACCTCACCGAGGAGATCGTCGGCGAGATCCTCGAGGGCGGCGAGGAGGAACCGGTCGAGTACGTCGACGATGACACCGTCGTCGTCAAGGGCGAACTCAACATCGAGGAGGTCAACGAGGCGCTGGAGATCGACCTCCCGGAGGGCGAGGAGTTCGAGACCATCGCCGGGTTCGTCTTCAACCGGGTCGGCCGCCTCGTCGAGGCGGGCGAGGTCATCGAGTACGACGGCATCGAGATCCGGGTCGAACAGGTCGAGAACACGCGCATCATGAAAGCGCGCATCACGCGCACCGACGCCTACGACCCCACCGACTCCAGCGAGGAGGCGGAAGTCGAAGTCTCCGACGACGTCTCGACCGACCAGCCCGCGAGCTGACGCCACCGCCCCGACGCCGACGTTCGCCCCGGATTCGAGACGGCGCGCGTTGGCTCCTTCGTTTCGAGCCGGCATCCCCCCGGATACCACCGGTGCCGGGGGTTCACCGTCTCTGCGCTGCCCGGTCAGGCGTCGATGTCGGCCCGGCCGCTGGTGGCGCTCCGGATCCGGTCGCGGAGGCCGGCGGCCGACGGGACGGGAACCAGAACGGCGAATTCGACCGTCTCGGCGTACGTGGCGTCGAACTCCGCGCCCTCGCTCTCCAGGATCCCGCGAACCGTACCCGAGTCGTCGTATTCGACGGTGACCGAAAACCGCTCGTGGGGGCGCTCGGTCGCGGTGCCGGCGTCGTCGAGGGCCGCCTTGACCGCCCGGGAGTACGCTCGCGCGAGACCGCCGACGCCGAGGTTCGTCCCGCCGTAGTAGCGGGTGACGACCGCGACGACGTTCTCGACCGCTTCCTGCTGGAGGACGTTCAGCGCCGGTTTCCCCGCCGAGTTCGTCGGTTCGCCGTCGTCGCTGGTGTACTCGCGCAGCGGGTCGGCCCGCACCCGGTAGGCGGGGACGTTGTGGGTAGCGTCGGCGTACTCGTCGCCGATGGCGGCGACGAACCCCTCGGCCTCGTCGACGGTCCGGGCCGGGCGGACGTGGCCGACGAACTCGGACCCGCGCACCTCGAAGCGGGCCTCGCCGGGCCCCGAGACGGTTCGGTAGGCATCGTCCGTATCGGCGTGGTCGCTCACTCGCGGGAGTTGCGTGGCGACGCTGATAGGCGTTGGTGTCCCAGGGGTGCCGGAACGCTCACTCGTGCTCGCGACTCCCCCAGACGCGCTTGTCCGGGATCCGGACCCGCATACCGTCGCGAACGCGGATCTGGCAGGACAGTCGCGGGTAGCCGAATCGGTCGGCGAGGCCGTCGTGCCAGTGGTCGGGGCTCGGCGGGTCGGCCAGGCGCACCCCGCAGGTCGCACAGATCCCCCGGCCGCCGCAGTTCGTGAGAGCGTAGCGACTGTGCGGCGAGAGCCCCGCGTCGCGGAGCACGTCCCGGAGGACGGTGCCGCGCTCGGCGACCAGTTCGCGGGTCTCGCCGTCGGGCGTCTCGACGGTCAGGGAGGCCGTCGCCGCGGCTTCGTCGGACATTCGTTCCGTCTCCGGGTGCGAGCGACAGAACCCTGTCGGTCACCGGGCGGGACGGGCAGGCGGCTCACCGCAACTCGATGGCGTGGACGAACGGCATGTCGCGGATCTCGTTGATGAGGTCGCCGGGCAGGGGTTCGTCGGTGACCACGTACAGTTGCGCCTCGTCGGTGAACTCGGGGTCCTCGGTGATGGTCTGGCGGATGGAGATGCCGCGGTCGGCGATAGCGCCGGTCACAGTGGCGACGATGCCCGGCTGGTCGGCGTCCCGGACCGTGACGGTCAGCGCCGTCAGATCGAGTACGGGCGCCAGGTCGAGCAGGCTCGGGATCGCCGAGATGTTCTGGAAGATCGGCCGCAACTGGTCGTCGGCGAGGATGGCGTCGGTCGTGGCGTCGACGACCCGGCGGTCGACGTCCGCCTCGCGGGCGATGCCGGTGTTGGGGATCTCGATGCCGCCCGAGACGACCCGTCCCTCGTCGTTGACGGAAAAGCCGCGTTCGAGCAGCAGGCGGATCACGGCCTGCTGGCTGGGCGAATCGGCGAACTTCTCCATTATCGCCTCGAAGGTGGCCTCCTCGCCGCCGTCTGCCCGGTACCGACGGGGACCGTCGACTCCGGTCGGGTGGTCGCTCCCCCCGGACATCGTCAGAGTTCGCCCTTCGTCGAGGGCGTGTCGCCGCGGCGCTCGTCGACCCGGGTGGCGTCGTCGAGCGCCCGCGCCAGGCACTTGAACAGCGCCTCGACCTCGTGGTGGGCGTTCTCCCCGTCGACGCCCGCGTGGAGCGTCAGTCCGGCGTTCGTCGCGAGCGAGCGACAGAAGTGACCGGCCATGTGACTGGCCATCCCGCCCACCGACGCCTGCGAGAACTCGCCGTCGAACTCGAAGAAGGGGCGCCCGCTGACGTCGACGACGACGGTGGCGACGGCCTCGTCAAGCGGGACGCGCCGGTCGGCGAACCGGCGGATCCCGCGTCTGTCGCCGAGCGCCTCGTCGACGGCCTCGCCGAGCGTGATGGCGACGTCCTCGACGCTGTGGTGGTCGTCGACGTCGAGGTCGCCGTCGCACCTGACGGTCAGATCGAACAGGCCGTGCGTGGCGAAACTCCGGAGCATGTGGTCGAAAAAGCCGATCCCCGTCTCCACCGTGGCGTCGCCGTCACCGTCCAGGTCGAGCGTCACCTCGACCTCGGTCTCGGCGGTCTCCCGGGCCACGGCCGCCGTCCGGTCGGTCATACCCCGACCAAACGCGTCCGGCTATATGGTGGTTTCGTCGGCCCGTGGGACTCGTCTATGGCGGGACCCCCGAAGAGTGCGGGCGGTCGGATCCAGTCGTCCCAGCGACGGGGCGACCGCCTGCTGTGTGTCTGTCGCGTGTTGTCGCGCCCGGAAACGAGAGAGGGCGCACGGAGCGCCACCTGACACTGCCGCTCTGGCCGTCGCGAACGTCGCCGCCGGGCCCGCGCGTTTCGCCGCCGGGTCGGCGACGCCCGGCGTGTCGACCGACGCGGACTGACGGGCAGTCCCACCCCCCAAACCAGGAGTCCCCGACGCGGTCAGTCGTCGCCGCCGGGGTCGACAGCCGGACGGCGGCCGCGGCGATGCTCGGCGACCCTGGCGAGGACGACGGCCGCGAGCGCGGCGACGAGCGGGACCAGCAACAGCGGCATCGCGGTTTTCGCGTCCGAACCGCCGATGACGACGCCCAGTATCGCCGGGAGCGTGGCGAAGGCCGTCGCCCCGGTGGCCGAGGCGACGGCGTTGACCGGGCCACTGTACTCGGGGGCGGCGTCGGTGCCGTAGGCCACGGCCGTCGGGAACACGCCCGAGACGAGCAGGCCGATGGCGGCGACGCCCGCGAGCACGACCAGTCCGTCTGCGAGCAGGAAGGTATACGCGAAGACCGGGACGAGCAGCGCGAGCACGCCACCGAGGAGCGTGAGATAGCCAACTCGCTCGGCGAGGATACCACAGCCGACCCGGCCGGGGATGTAGGCGGCGAGCATGACCGTCAGCGTCAGTTCGGCGAACCGCTCGGGGAGTTCGGCGTTCGCGTAGAAGGGCAACCAGGTGAAGAGGCTCCCCTCGACCCCGATGACGAAAAAGAGAACGGCGAGCGTCCCCAGTACTTCGGGCCGGCGCAACAGGGCGAGCAGGCTCTCCCGGGTCAGGGGTTCCTCGTTCCCGCCGACGTCCGGTGGGTCGAGCAACCAGAACGCGGCCGCGAGCGCGACCGCCAGGGCCGCGAGGCCGAGATAGACGAAGCGCCACGACCCGAGCGAGAGGGCGGCGACGACCGCCAGCGGGCCGAGCGCCGCGCCGGCGGCCCAGACGCCGTCGTAGAGGTTGTACACCCGGCCGCGGTTCTCGGGGTAGAAGTGACTCAGCAGGGGTCGGTCAAGCGCCCGGACCAGACCCATCGCCGCGCCGCGGACCGCCAACGCGGCGAGGAAGACCAGGAACGTCGGCGCCAGTCCCATCACCAGGAGGGCGCCGGCCGTCCCGACTGCGCCGGCGACGATGACCGCGCGGGTGTCCACGCGGCCGGCGCTGGAGCCCACCAGCAACATCACGAGCAGGTAGCCGACCGTCCCGGCGGGCGCGACCAGGCCGAGTTGCCACTCCGGGACGCCGTAGAACCCCTCGAGGGTCGGGAGCACCGCGCCGCGGACCTGTATCGCCGCGCCCGCGAGCGCCACCGTCAGGAAGACCGTCAGCGTCCAGAGTCGCCGGTTCCGGCTCACGCCGTCGCTCGTCCCCCGCTCGGTCGTCGGTCGCGCCGCCGTCGCCTCACGACAGTCATACCCGCGGGTTGACTGCTGTTCCGGAAAAGGTTTGTGTAGATAGTCCAAGAAACGACACTCATGAGCGAGTCCCGGGTCGCCGAGCACCTGTCGGCCTTCGGCTTTTCCCGCAAGGAGATAGACACCTATCTGGCGGTGTTGCGGCAGGGGGAGGCGACGACGGGCGAGGTCGCGGCCGCCGCGGACGTCTCGCAGGGGTACGTCTACGAGGTGACCGAGACGCTGGTCGACCGCGGACTGGTCACTGTCGACGAGGGGGCGAGTCCGGCGGTGTTGCGGGCGCGTCCGGCAGGCGAGGCCATCACCGAACTCTCCCGGCGGCTGTCGGACCTGCAGTCCGCGGTCGAGGACGTCTACAGCGAACCGGCGGCCGTGGACGTCGGCTTCGAGATGGTCCGGTCGCGCCGGACCGTCGAGCGCCGGGCCGAGCGCTTTCTGGCCGACGCCACCCACGAGGTGTTCCTCGTCGTGCCCGCGACCGCCTTCGAGCGTCTGCGCGAGGCCGTCGCCGCCGCCCGGGAACGTGGCGCGACGGTGTACCTCTGTCTCGTCGCGCCGGACGTCGACGTCGTCGCCGACGCTATCGCGGACTTCGGTCAGTACGCGACGGTCGCGCGGACCTGGGACGCCCGCCCGCAGGCGTTCGTCCTCCGGGACAACCGGGGCGGACTCGTCGGGAGCCACGGCGTGTTGACCGGCCGCCACGGCGACGAGTACGCCGTCACGTTCGGCCAACCGGAGGTCGCCAACGGCTTCTACGGGAACATGGTCAGCAACGTCTGGTCGATGGCCGACTCCCGGTTCGTCGCCGACCCGCCCACCCTGCCCGTCGCTTTCGAGTACTTCCGCAACGGCGTGACCGCCGCCGCCCGCCACCTGCGCGAGGGCCGGGACCTGGTCGCCGACGTCGACGTCGTCGACACCGGGACCGGGGCCGAGCCCACGCTGGCGGACGTTCCCGTCGTCGAGGTGCGCCAGAGCCTGGTCGAACCCGAATCGGCCGCCTTCCCCGTCGAGAACGCCCTCGTCGTCGACACCGACCAGGGCCGGGTCACTGTCGGCGGCGACTCGGCGGGGTTCGACCCCTACTTCGAGGACTTCGCCGCTCGCGAGCTAACGCTTCGAGCGGCGTGACGCGACAGTGAACCACCGGACGGGGCGGTAGGGCGGGTCCGGACGTCGCGTCGGCGGGGCAGTGGATCGACACCTACTTTTCGGCCTGTGCCCGACGGGTGGGCATGTACGTCGGACGTTTCGTCGTCGTGGCGCCGTCGGTCGGGGCGTACCGCGTCTCCTCGCGGTCGTTCCCGAACCGGGCGGCCAGGGCCACCGAGCAGGGGACCGTCACCGTGGGGCCGACCGCTGACGCGCCGGAGTCGGACAACCCCTACATCGCCTACAACTGCCTGCGCCTGACCGACCGCGGGGCGGTCCTGGGCAACGGTTCGCACGTCGACCCGGTCGCGGAGAAACTCGAACTCGGCTACCCCGCTCGCGACGCGCTGGCGGAGACGCTGCTGGCGCTGGACTTCGAGAAAGACGACTACGACACGCCCCGCGTCGCGGGGGTCGTGGGCGTGCCCGGCGACGACCCGAGCACGCACGGCGGCGGTCCCGGCGCGGTCATCGGGACGGTCCGCCGGGACGCCCTGCTGGTCGAAGAGGTGACGGAGCCGACGCTCGTCGCGACCTACGAGAAGGACAGTCCCGAGGCGTTCGACCTGGCGACCACGGACGCTCCCGGAGCGGCAAGCGAGGTCTACGACCACGAGTTCGAACACGCCGTCTGTGCGGTCGGCGTCGCCGGGTCGACCGTCGAGGGCTTCGGGACGGCCATCGTCAACGGCGACGACTGATACGGACCGTTGTACTTCGTTACCGCCGTCGCGAACCACGGTGAACGCATCGGGCCGTGACTCGCCCATACGTCGACGGCATCGTCGAAAATGGGTACAACGGTCCGTATGATACTGTCGGACGGGAGTCCGTGAACCCGCTCGCCCGAAGAGAACCGCCACCGGTTCGGTCCCACCCGGTCCTGCCCGGTCCAGGGGTCGAAATTAAGGGGGAGGGGGAGCCAGCACAGGGTATGCGAGCCGGGGTCATCGCGGACGTCCACGGGAACCTGGTCGCGCTGGAAGCCGTCCTGGCGGACATGCCGGCCGTCGACCGACTGGTGTGTGCCGGCGACGTCGTCGGGTACAACCCCTGGCACGCCGAGTGCGTGGCGGCGATGCGCGGGGACGGGTCGGCACTGTCCGAGGCGGCGGTCGCGACGCTCCCCGAAGGGGAGGTCCCGACGGTGATGGGCAACCACGACCGCGCGGCCGCGTTCGACGACGCCTACGGCTTCAACGAGATGGCGGCCGCGGGGGTCCGCCACGCCCGCGAGACGCTCTCCGCGGACCAGCTCACGTGGCTGGAGGGGCTGCCCCAACAGCGGCTCCTCTGTGACGGCCGGCTGAAGGTCGTTCACGGTCACCCGGACGACCCGGACCGCTACACCTATCCCGAGGAGTACAACGCCGGGATGCTCGGCGACGAGGACGCTCTCGTGATGGGCCACACTCACGTCCAGGACCACGCCGTCTTCGAGGACGGGCTCGCGATGAATCCCGGGAGCGTCGGCCAGCCCCGGGACGGCGACCCGCGGGCGGCCTACGCGGTGCTCGACTTCGACGAGTACACCGTCGAGGAGCACCGCGTCGAGTACGACGTCGACCGGGTGATCGAGGAGATCGAGGCTGGGGGCCTCCCGCGACGCATCGGGACGCGCCTGCGGTCGGGACGGTAAAGTCGCGGTCGGGCGGTCAGAACTCGTCCTGGACGAGCGCGAGGGCCTGCTCGCGGTCCTCCCAGGGGATGAACACTGATACGGAGCTGGCGGAGGTGATAACGTCGTAGAGGTGGATGTGGGCGTCGGCGAGCGGGTCGGTGACCCGCTTTACCGTCCCGCGCTGGTTGGGGAGGTCGCTGCCGGTGACGCGGACGACGGCGATGTCGTCTTTCACCGTGACCGACGAGAGCGTGTCGTCGGCGACGATCCGGTCGTGGAGGATCGACTCCGCCCCTTCGGCGTCGTCTTCCTGGACGTAGAAGGTCAGCGAGTCCATCCCCGAGGAGTTGGCCTCGATGTTGATGTCGGCGTCGCCCAGGGCCGTCGCGAGGTTACCGAGGATGCCCGGACTGTTGCGGATGGCGCGGCCGGCGACGGTCACACAGCACAGGCGCGCCTCCTCCAGGTCGATGAGGTTCTGGAACTCCCCCTCGATGGAGGTCCCGCCGGTCAGCAGGTCGTCGTGCTGGTAGTGGACGACCCTGACCCCCAGGTCGGCGTCCTTGTAGGAGAGCGCGGATGGGGCGACGACTTCGGCGCCGCGAAAGGACAGCGAACGGAGTTCGTCGACCGAAATTTTGCCGACGTTCCGTGCCCCCTCGACGACGCGCGGGTCGGCGGTCATGACGCCCTCGACGTCGGTGACGATCACGACCTCGTCGGCGTCCATGTACCGCCCGAGCATGACGGCGGTCGTGTCCGAGCCGCCGCGACCGAGGGTAGTGACGTTGCCGGCGTGGTCCTCGGCGAGAAAACCCGTGATGACGGGGACGGTGTTCCCGAGTCGACCGGCGAGCGCGCTGGCACGCTCGGTCGTCTCGTCGACGTCGACCTCGCCGTACTCGTCGGTGATGATCGGCCAGCCCTCGCTGCCCGGTTCGAGGAACGTCGCGTCGATACCCCGTGACTCGAGCGCGCCGGCGAGCATCCGGACCGAGGTACGCTCGCCCATGCTGACGATCTCCGCGCGGGACTCGTCGGTCACGTCGTACTCGATCTCGTCCAGGAGCTCGTCGGTCGTGTTACCCATCGCGCTGGCGACGACCGCGACCTCGTGACCCTGTTCGATCGCGGCGGCGATCGAGTCGGCGGCCCGCGTCACGCGGCGGCCGTTCCCGAGGCTCGTCCCCCCGAATTTCACTACGACGCGCATGCGATCACCCGAACGTGCATGATTGGTGCCGTGGGGTTGTATGCCACCCCGAATAACCCTGTCCATCTCGCCGCGGGGTGACCCGACCGGCGGACGGGACGGCCGCGGGTCGGTTCGGAGCACGGGGACGGGGATTTAATGGTCCGCGGCGCGTCGTGCGAATATGGACGTGCGCGATGCGGTCGAGGCCGACGCCGAGCGACTCGCCGAGCTGACGGGGTCGCCTCGCGACGTGATGCGCAACCTCGTCCACGACCGTACCGTTCGCGTCGTCGAGCGCGACGGGGGCAGGACGAGCGACGAGGCGACCGAGCGCGACGGCGTTTCCGACGACGTCGACAGCGCGGCGGTCTGTGGGTTCGTCAGTTACGATGCCCGCGCCGACACCGTCCACGTCACTCAACTCGAGGGCGACCCGTCAGTCTCGGACCGGCTGCTCGAGGAACCGGTCCGGTTCGCCGAGCGCGAGGGCATGGCCGTGGAGCTGCTCGTCCCCGAGGGCGAAGCCGAGACGCGCGAGGCCGCCGAGCGCGCCGGGTTCGACCGGGCCGGCCGCGGACCGACCTTCGAGGGCGAGTCTACCGTCAAGTACCGGCTGGACGCGCCCTGAGAGGGGGGCGGGCGGCCGTCCCAGACTGCCGGTCATACGGACCGTTGTAATTCGTTACCACCGTCGCGAACCACGGTGAACGCATCGGACCGTAACTCGCCCATACGTCGGCGGCATCGCCGAAAATGGGTACAACGGTCCGTATCAGTCGTCCGCTTCTTTCGTCCAGCGCTTCTCGACGTCCCGGTTCGCGACCACGACCACGTCCCCGTCTTCCAGTTCGAACCGGCTCTTGCGGAGTTCGATGCTCCTGACCGTCCCGGTGAACGACCCGGTCGTCACGCGGTCGCCGGGGTTGAAGTCGGGGTCGCGCAACAGGTACACCCCGGAGACGGCGTCCTCGATCATCTCCGAGAGGGCATACGAGACGCCGAGCGCCAGGAAGCCGGCACCCGTCCCCAGACTCGCGGCGACCTGCCCCAGTCCGAGGATGTTCAGGAGGACGAGCACCGCGCCGAACCAGAGGAACACGCCGACGATCGTCACCCACAGGCGGGCGACCAGGTGCTGGCTCTCGGGGTAGACCCCCTGGAGCAGCGACCGAACGACCGCGAGGACGACCTTGATCACGACGTACGCGACCGCGAAGAAGACCAGTCCCGTGACGAACCGCGGGACTGCAACGACGAGGCTGTCGGCGAGCGCGTTCACCGTCTCTGTCAGGAGTTCCGTCAGGTATTCCACCGGCGCTTGCATACCCGCGAGAGGAGGGCCTCGCTCAAGAAAACACGGGCCGAGTCGCTCCGAACGGGCGGACCCCCGCGCCCGGCATACCCTTATCCGTCCCCGTCGCGATTCTCCGGTGACGTGGCACCCGAGATCACCCGCATCGAGACGGTCGAGTTCGCCTACCAGCTAGAGGACGTCGGCACGCCCCCAGGGGGATTCGACGTCGTCTACCACCCCGGGCACACCCACGAGCGGCGACTGTTCGCGACGCGAGTCGAGACGAGCGACGGCCTCACCGGCGAATACGTGGGGAGTAACTCCCCGGGCGCCGCCCAGGTCAACACGGTCGCGAGCTACCTCGTCGGCCGGAACCCGCTGGAACGCGAGCGCCACTGGTCGGAGATCAAACGGGCGCTGCGCAAGTACGACCGGATGGGGATCGGGCCCCTCGACATCGCGCTGTGGGACTACGCCGGCAAGCGCCACGACGCCCCGGTCCACGCACTCCTGGGCACGTACCGCCGGCGACTCCCGACCTACGCCTCGACTTACCAGGGCGACCGGAGCGGGGGCCTCGACTCGCCCGAGGCGTACGCCGACTTCGCGGCGGCGTGTCGGGACCTGGGCTATCCCGCGTTCAAACTCCACGGCTGGGACGGCGACTGGCGTGACCCGGACCTGCTGGCGGCCGCGGTACGCGCGGTCGGCGAGCGCGTCGGCGACGACCTGGACCTGATGCTCGACCCCGCCTGCGACCTCGATACGTTCGCCGACGCGCTCGCGGTCGGCCGCGCCTGTGACGAGTACGGCTATTTCTGGTACGAGGACCCCTACCGTGACGGCGGTATCTCCCAGCACGCCCACCGCAAGTTGCGCCAGCACCTCGACACGCCGCTCCTCCAGACCGAACACGTCCGCGGGCTCGAACCCGCGACGGACTTCGTCGACGCCGAGGCGACGGACTTCGTGCGCGCGGACCCCGAGTACGACGGCGGGATCACCGGCGCGATGAAGCGAGCGCGGGTGGCCGAGGGCCACGGCCTGGACGTCGAGTTCCACGCGCCCGGGCCGGCACAGCGCCACTGCATGGCCGCCACCCGGAACGCGAACTACTACGAGATGGCGCTCGTCCACCCGGAGGCGCCGAACACCACGCCGCCGGTTTACGCCGGCGACTACCAGGACCGGTTCGACACCGTCGCCGACGACGGCACCGTCCCGGTCCCCGACGGGCCGGGCCTGGGCGTCGAGTACGACTGGGCGTTCGTCGAGGCCAACGCGACCGGCCGGCGCGTCTACGAGTGACCGCGGCGTCGGGACGTGGCCGCCGACCCGGGGTTTGACACGCGGGGCCGCCCTCCCCCGGCGTATGGGGCTTCCGTCACCGGGCGACGTTCGCGACCGGGTCCGCGCGCTGACGCTCCGCCGGGCGTTCGGGGTGGCCGGCGTCACCCTCCTCGCACTCTTGCTCGCCGGTGCGGTCGGTTTCTACGTCTACTTCGGCGTCCTCGGACTGCACGCACCGGCGGACGTGGAGCGGTCGGTGCGTGCGGACCCGAACGTCACCGTCGAGCGAGCCTACGGCGGGTACGTCGTCGGCGACGCGGACCCCGGCGTCGAACGGGTGGGCGTGGTCTTCTACCCCGGCGGTCGCGTCGCGCCGGACGCCTACCTGCCCTCGGCCGCCCGGATCGTGACCCGCGCGAACGTGACCGTCGTCGTCCCGAAGATGCGGGCCAACCTCGCAGTCTTCTCCCAGGGGCGGGCAGACGCCGTCATCGCGGGCGAACCCGAAATCGAGCGGTGGGTCGTCGGGACGCGCGACGCCGTCCTGGACCGCGAGCAGTTCGCCGAGACCGAGTCGAACCTGCCCTCACCCCGTAAAATCGTCCGGATCGAGGGGATGAACCACTCACAGGCGGGCTGGTACGCCGGCCAGTCCGGCGGTCAGCCCGCGACGATCACGACGTCCGAGGCACACCGCCGACTCGCGGCCGTCGTCGCCGACTGGCTCTGCCGGGAACTCGACCACTGCGCGGGCGGGCCCGCTGGGACGGCGAACGCGACCGGCCGGGCGACGTGATACTGTCGGACACACGACCGTGAACGCGCTCGTCGGGAGACGCCATCGACCGACTCCTCGCCGACCGAGCAATCCATCGACGGTGGCAACACGTGTCTCCGACAGTATTTGTTTCCGGCCCCTGTTTGGCGTGACATGCGTCCAGGACTCCAGCTGTACACGCTCCGCGAGTACGGCGACTCGGTCGTCGACCGCATCGAACGGGTGGCAGAGACTTCCTACGAGGGCGTCCAGGTCTCCGGACTCGGGGACGACGACCCCGCCGAGGTCGCCGACGCGCTTGACCGGACCGGCCTCGATGCGGCCGGGGCCCACGTCGACCTCGCGAACATCGAGGCCGACCCCGAGGGCGTCGGCCTGGAGGTAGACGTCGGTCTCGCCAGTCACGCCGGCGGCGACCCGGTCGCGCTCCTCGAACGCTATGGCGACCGGACGACGCTCGTCCACCTGACCGACAGCCGGGCGGAGAGCGACGACGACGAGGACACCCGCCACGTCGACCTCAGCGAGGGCGAGGTCGACCTCGCGGGCTGTATCGACGCCGCCGCCGACGCCGGGGTGGCGTGGCTGCTCTTCGAGCACGGCCTCTCCGACGACCCGGTCGCCTCGATGGAACGCGCCGAGGCCGTCATCGCGGACCTGCTGGACTGACGGGGCACGGCGACCGTCATACTGTCGGACACGAGTGAGGCCACCGTCGGTGGCTCGTTCGACCGGGAACGGGCGTTTCGCTGGCGTGTTCCCGACGAGCGTGTTCACGTACTTGTGTCCGACAGTATCAGTCGCGCTCGACCGGGAGCGGGAGCTTGAACGCCACGGCGTAGTCGGACGGGAGCGTCGACGGGGGGTCGACGACCAGGTCGCCGTCCTCGACGCGGTGTAGTCGCGGCGCGTGTACCGGCGCGGTCCCGCAGCGAGAAGAAGTCCTCGGCCGCGAACTCCGAGTGAGCCGTCGGCCAGTTCGAGAAGCCGTCGTGGTGTTTCGTCGTGAAGACGAGATAGCGCGCGCCGGCGGTCGCCGGCAGGTCGGCCCATTCGTCGGCGTCGAACCAGGTCGGGGAGTAATGAACGAAGACGTCGAACTTCGCCCGGTCGGACCACTCCGGGGCGCGGTGCTCGTCGAGCGAGTCCCGGGTGGCGCTGTACGAGACCATGCGACGGCTGTCACGCCGCGCTGAGTTGTCGGCCGACGCCCCGCGGCTGTCTACCGCGCGAACGCCCGCCGGTCGGTCTCGCGGACCTCGACGTAGTCCCAGTCGATAGAGACACCCAGTCCGGGGTCGTCCGGGACCGGGACCGTCCCGTCGTCGTCGACGACGCGGAGCCCGTCCGCGTAGTCCTCGTAGAGGTCCGGAGCGAGCCGGTGGTCCCACCCGGGGTGGACCAGACCCATCTCGTAGTAGTTCGTGTTCCGGATCGCCGCCATGCACTGGCGCATCGCCGGTCCCGGCCCGTGGAGTTCGACGTCGAGGCCGAACCCCTCGGCCACCCGCGCCACCTTCATCAGGCCGGTGATGCCGTGGTAGAGGTCGCCGCGGACGAAGTCGGTCGCCTCGTCAGCGACCGCGTCGGTGTGGGGTTCGAGCCCCTGGACGTGCTCGGTCATCAAAAGCGGCGTCTCGAGGCGCTCGCGGAGCTGTCGGTGGCTGTGTCGTGAAGTGCCGTTGTCGCGGTAGGGGTCCTCGTACCAGGTAAAAGACTGCTCGTCGCAGGCCTCTCCGACTTTCAGCGCGTCGAGGAACGTCTCGTACTCGCAGGCGGGGTCGAGCATCAGGTCCATCCCGTCGCCGACGCGCTCCCCGACGGCGTGGACGGTGTCGATCTCCCGCTCTAAGTCGCGCGACTCGTCGGAGCCGCCCCAGCCGTGGATCTTGAAGGCGGGGTACCCCATGTCCCGACACGTTTCGGCGAAGTCCGCGTACGCCTCCGGGCTGTCGAGCCCGCCGTTCTCGTCGCCGTGGGGCGTCGAGGCGTAACACGGCAGGCGCTCGCGGTAGCTGCCGAGCAGGTCGCTGACCGGCAGGTCGGCGTACTTGCCCGCCAGGTCCCACAGCGCGACGTCAACGGCGCCGATGTCCCCGGTGGACGACTGGCGGTGGGCGCGACGTATCTCGCTCCAGTGGCGCTCGCGGTCGAGCGGGTCCGTTCCGAGGAGATACTCCGCCGTCGCCCGGGTCACGTGTCCGGTCGTCTCCCCGACCCGGCCGTCCGACGTGTGGACCCGGAGGACCGACCCCTCGCGGGTCAGCGTGCTCCCGGCGTCGTAGACGAGGTTGAAGCCGTTGCCGTCGTAGGCAACGTCCGCGAGTTCGTACTCGAAAGCGACCGTCTCCAGTTCGGTGATCGTCGGCGACATGCCTCCCCAATTGCCACGAACCGACCTAAACCCCGGGGCTGCAAAACGCCCTTCCGGTGGCGACAGAAGCGACGAGCCGGGACCCGTCCACGGGCGCCTACAGGTCGACGTCGACCTGCTCGCCGGTCCGGGCGGACTCGTAGGCCGCCTCGGTGACGGCGGTCACGCAGAGCGCGTGCTCGGCGGTCGACGGCGGTTCGGTCCCCTCGGCGACCGCCTCCAGGAACGCCTCGACCTTGTTCGGATACCGGTCGGTCGTCCGGGGGAACCGCTCGGCGCCGCTCTCGTCGACGACGCGGACCTGTCGGTCGTTCCAGCCGCGGCCGTCGACGTAGACGGCGCCGTCGTCGCCCCAGATGCGGTGGTGTTCGCGCACCTGCGGCGCGTCGCCCGAGACCGCGACCGACGCGACGGCGTCCGTCTCGAACTCGACGGCGAGCGACGCCTGCGTGTCGACGCGGCGCTCGTCGTCCCAGAAGACCATCGAGGCGTCGACCGCCGTCGGCTCCAGTCCGGTCGCCCAGAGGAGGAAATCGAGAACGTGACTCCCGGTGTCGTAGAGCTGACCGCCTCCCGAGAGGTCGGGATTCGCGCGCCAGGCGTTCTTCTGGCTGGCGATCCAGTTTTGCGTTATCTCGGCGGTGACGAACTTCGGCGGGCCGTCGAACGAGTCGACGACCTCGCGCGCCGCGACGTAGGGGCCCTGGATGTGGCGCTGGTAGCCGACCATCAACACCTCGTCGCGGCGCCGGTCGCGGGCGACGAGGTCGCGGGCGTCCGCCAGGTCCGTCGTCAGCGGTTTCTCACAGAGGACGTGCAGGTCCCGCTCCATCGCGGCGATGACCTGGTCGTAGTGGAGCGTGTGTGGCGTGGCGATCACGACCGCGTCGAGGTCGGTCTCGTCGAGCATCCGCTCGTACTCCGCAAAGCGCGCCCGGGCGGGCACGTCGAACGCCTCCCCGGCCCGCTCGCGGGCGGCCTCGTCGACGTCCGCGACCGCCGCGACGGCGCCGGCCGCTGACGCTTCGAGCGCCGCTCCCAGACGCGTCCCGAGTCCGCCGACGCCAACGACCCCTGCCCGGAGTGTGTCGTCCATATCTCATCACGTGCGAGGCGAGAAATGGTTCTTCGGGTCCCGGCAGACGCGTGCCGGACCGGGGTCGAGACTGTCCCGCACCGTCCGGCCGGTCGCGTTCAGGGACTCGGCACCGGCGAGGCGCGGTCGCGCGCCCGCTCCTCGGCGGCCGCCAGTTCCTCGTCGTCCATCGGTTCGTAGTCGCGGGCGGCCTCGAGGATGGTCGGCACGAGCGTCGGGTCGCCGGCGCTCGGGACCGAGGTCATGCCGTGCGAGAGGGCGAATCGCAGCGCCTCGACGAGTTCCGATTCGGTGTCGTAGGGCTCGTACCAGGTGTCGTACGGCCGTTCGTCCTCCGGGAGGTCCTCGGGCCAGGGCCGCTTCGCGAAGCCCTTGATACAGAGCGTGCCCAGTCCTTCCTCCCGGGCCAGCTCGAGCACCGACGCGTAATCGTACTCCGGCGCGGTCTCGCCCCTGGCCGCGAGCGTCGCGTTGAACGGGAACATCACCGTCTCCAGTTCCGGTATCTCCTCGATGGCCGTCCGGATCAGCGCGGGGTCGCCGTGGCTCGTCAGCCCGATGTGGTCGACGAGTCCCGCCTCTCTGGCCTCGACGAACGCCTGCAGGGCGCCGGGGTCGTGGTCGCCCTGTGCCATCTCCGGGCTGTACTCGCCCCGGATGGCCTCGAGTTCGTCGTACCGCGTCACGGCGTGGAACTGGTAGAGGTCGATCTTGTCGACGCCGAGGCGGTCGAGCGAGCGGTGGAGTTCGCCCCACGCGCCGTAGTAGGTACGCTCCTGTGTCTTGCAGCCGAGGAAGACGTCGTCGCGATGCTCACCGAGTTTCGGCGCGAGTTTCACCTCGGCGTCGCCGTAGGTGGGGGCGACGTCGACGTGGCTGACGCCCGCGTCGAGGACGTCCTCGACCATCGCGTTCGCCTCGTCCTGGTCGAGGTAGTTCAGCGCGACTGCGCCGAAGGTCAGCACGCTCGATTCGTGACCGGTCGCTCCGAGTTCGCGCGTCTCCATGGCTAGAGGGACGCACGAGCGACCCATAAATCGTCGGCCCCGGCCCGGTACCCGCGGCCCGCCCGAGCGTGCCGTCGTCTCACTCGAGGCCGACGTGCTCGCGGAAGGCCCGGCCAGTCAGCCACGTCCGGTCGCGGTCGGAGAGGAAGTCGACGTGGTCGAGCCAGTGGCGCGCCTCGCCGTAGGTGGCGACGTCGCTGACGTTGGGGTAGTCCGACCCCCAGACGACGCGCTCGCGGCCGAACGCGTCGAGCAGCCACCGGACGTGGTCGTGCATGTCCGCGTAGGGGAACCCGGCGTCGGACATGTGGGACATCTCGGAGACTTTCACCGCGACGCCGTCGTACTCGGCGAGGTCGGCGAACTGGCCGAACGTCCCGTCGGTTGGCGTGTCCGGCCCGGCGTGAGCGACGTGGTCGAACAGATAGGGCAACTCGGGGTAGGCCTCGACCAGTTCGAGCGCCTGGTCGAGCTGACTGTGGTCACAGAGGACCTGCACTGTGGCGTCGGTCTCGACGGCGGCCTCCCAGAAGTCCGTCTCCGCGACGGCCTCGCGCAGCCACGTCACCGCCGGGTCGAACGTCTCCCACATGCGGTCGTAGGGACAGGCCGCACCGAGTCGGAAGCCCAGCACGCCGTCGACGCGCATGCACTCCCGGAGGTGGGCGGCGGCGTCGTCGGCGAACGGGTCGAGCATGACGACCCCGTGCAGGCGGTCGGACCCGCTGGCGGCCTCCCGGGTGTACCAGTTGTCCGTCCAGTCACAGATGGGGTAACCGACGACGACCGCCTCGTCGACCCCGTTTCGGTCCATGTCCGCGAGCAGGCGGTCGACCGTGTAGACGGTGTGGACGTCGAAGCCGTCCACCAGGTCGACGATGGGGCCGTTCACCCAGGGGTGGGCCTCGCTGGGCGGGCCCCACGCGTGGGTGTGCGGGTCGAGCACCATGTCTCGACGCTCGGGCGAGTGGCTAGTGAACTACCCCACCCTGTTCGGCCTGACGGCCTCGTGGAGGGTGGGGCTCCCTCGTTCCGCGACACACTTTTTCACGGACGGCCGGCTTGCGCCGCCAGTCCGCGCAGGGAGCGCAGTCTCCAGAGGCGTGAATTTGGAGTGTCCCACTCCTACTTGCTGGTGACGGCGGATATGGTCGTCGCCCACCTTCTTGTCGGTGTACTCAGCGGCGGCCATGAGTGATGCCATCACAGTTCCAGCCTTCGACTGGCACTGTTGTAAGTCCACGGCACAGAGTGAAAGTGAACTGAAGACGGCGCTGTCTCCCCTCCCTACTGCGCTCCATGTCCGCTTGCGCGGACTGCGGTACTCCTCGAGGGGGGTTTACCGCCTGCACTCATACTGCCGGACACGAGTACGTGAGTGCGCCTGTCGGGAGAACGCTACCGAGGGGCTTTCCGACCGCTGAACGAACCACCGGACGGTTACCTGGCTCGTGTCCGGCAGTATAACTCTTGTCCGCGACCGGGTGGCCGGGACCGCGGCCGCTCCCCGCGAGTGAGCGAAAGGATAAGTCGCTGCTCCGGGAAGACGGCGCATGGAGCGGATCGCCTTCCACCTGGAGGTCGCCGAGGGACAGCGCGACGCCTACCGCGAGGAACACGAGGACGTCCCGGCGGCACTCGAAGCCGCCTATCTCGACTCGGGGGCGGGACTGGAGACGTACTCCGTCTTCGAGGCCGACGGTCACGTCTTCGGCTACATGGCGGTCGAGAACCCCGAGCGGGTCCGGGAGGTCATGGTCGAGAGCGAGGCCCAGGCCGAGTGGGACGAGGTGATGGACCCGGTTCTCGAAGACGACGACGACCCGTGGATGGACGAGGTCTATCGCATGGTCTGACAGAGCGGGACCGGCCGTCACTCGACGGCGAAGTCGTAGCTGCCGGCGCCGACCTCGACGAGGAGGGCGTCGCCGTCGGATTCGACCGACTGGACGCCCGCAACCTCGTCCGCACCCGGCGAGAGCGCAGTCCCGGACTCCGTGGCCGAGGTTCCTGCTGCACCCGGTAGTTCGACCGTCGCCGTCCCGTTCCAGGGGACCGTCACCGAGAGGCGGTACCCGCCGCCCTCGTCGAGTCGCTCCCACGCGACGGCGAGGTCGCCGGCCCGCGTCTCGACGCTCGCCTCGACCCACGTCAGGTCGTCGACGAGCGCGGGCGCGACCGTCACGTGGTCGGTCACCGGCCGGTCGCCGATGCGGATGCCGGCGAGCACCTCGTAGAAGAACTCCGAGACGTGGGTGAACGGGGAGTGGTTGAGCGAGTTCATCCCCGATCCGACGCTCTCGTCGGAGTTCCAGCGCTCCCACATCGTCGTCGCGCCCTGCCGGGCCATGTACACCCACCCCGGCCGCTCGGGCTGGCTGACCACCTCGTAGGCCAGTTCGCCGTACCCGTGGTCGGCGAGCGTGTGCACCAGCGGTCGCGTCCCGAGAAAGCCGCTCTGGAGCTTGCCGCCGTCCTCGCGGACTTTCGCGGCGAGGTTCGCTGCTACCCGTTCGGTCGCGTCGTCGGGGACGAGTCCCAAAAAGAGCGGCACGGAGTACGAGGACTGGGTGCCCGGGCCGTAGGTCCCGGTCTCGGCGTCGAAGAACGCGTCGTTGAACGCGTCGGCGACGGCCGCGGCGCGCTCGCGGTAGGCCGCCGCGTCGGCGTCGTTGCCGAGCACCGCCGCGACCGTGGCGAACGTATCGGTCACCTGGTAGAGGAAGGCGGTGTTGAACAGGTCGTGAGGGAGGCCGCGCCGTGGCTCGTCGGGGTCGGTGTTCTCGAAGGCGAGCCAGTCGCCGTACTTGCCGTACTCGGTCCCGAGGACGCCGTCGTCGGTCACGGAGTGCCAGTACTCGAGGTAGCGGCGCATCCCCTCGTAGTGCTCGCGGAGCACCCGCTCGTCGCCGTCGTGGCGGTAACAGTACCACGGGAGCATCACGCGGGTGATAGACCACGTCGGGTCGGCGGGGCTCTCGGTCTTCTTGTCCGGGACGACGTCCGGCACGTAGCCCATCGGCGAGGCGGCGTCGTCGTGGTCGCGCGCCCACTTCTCCTCGAAGCGGACGGCGTCGAAATTAAAGAGGAGCGCCCGCGTCGAGATGTGGGCGTCGCCGGTCCATCCGAAGCGCTCGTCGCGCTGGGGGCAGTCCTCCGGGACGGAGTGGGTGTTGCTCCGCAGCCCCCAGACGGCGTTGTGCTGGACCTGATTCAGCGCCTCGTTCGAACAGGCAAAGTCGCCCCGCCGGTCCAGCGCCGTCGTGACGACCTTCGCGGTGACGTCTTCGGGGTCGAGGTCGCCGGGGTAGCCCGACACCTGCGCGTAGCGAAACCCGTGGTAGGTAAACCGGGGCTCGTAGGTCTCGCGGTCGTCCCCGCGAGCGACGTAGGTGTCGGTGGCGTCCGCGGTTCTGAGGTCCGTCGTCGAGAGGTCGCCCGCCTCGGTGAGCGCCTCGGCGTGGCGCACGACGACCTCGTCCCCGCGGTCGGCACCCTCGACGGCGAGTTCGAGCCAGCCGGTGAGGTTCTGACCGACGTCCAGTATCGGACCGTCGGGGTGGTCGCGGACCGCATCGACGTCCACGGTGTCGACGACGGCCATCGATTCGACGCGCTGGGGCTGGAGTGTCCCGCCGGGCGCCGAGACGACCGCGGCGCTCGTCCACTCGCCGTCGCTCGCGCGCTCGAACCCGGGGCTCGCCCACCCCTCGGTTTCGCGGCGCGCGTCGTAGACCTCGCCGTCGTAGATGTCGTTTTCGAGCAGCGGACTCGCCCGCGCGCGCCAGTCGCCGTCGGTCGCGACGGTGCGCGTCGACCCGTCGGCGAACGTGACGGTGAGCGTCGCTCGCGCCCGCGGCGAACCGTCGGCGAGCCAGTGGGCCGAGCGCTTGGCGAACCACCCCCGGCCGAGCCAGAGGCCGACGGCGTTCGCCCCGTCTTCGAGCGCGTCCGCGACGTCGACCGTCTCGTAGAGGACGCGAGATTCGTAGTCTGTCCAGGCCGGGTCGAGTCGTCCCTCGCTCACTCGCTCGCCGTTGACGGAGGCCTCGCCGTAGCCGACGGCGGCGACGTGGAGTCGCGCCGACGCGACCGTCCCGTCGAGGTCGAACTCGGTGCGCAGTTGCGGCGACGTCGACGCCAGCCGCGATTCGGTGTGCTCGTTGGTCAGGTGCTCGCGACCCCACACCCCGGTCTCGACCGACGACGACGCCGAGACCGGGCGGCCCGCCGCGAGGTCCGCGTCGTCGGCGCCACGCACCACGAGCCCCGCCAGCGCGAAACACGCCCACGGTCGGACGTCGACGGTCTTGCGCTCGTCCCCGGGCACCGACGGCTCGACGACGAACGGGTCCGTCGCCGTCACGCGGACGTACCGCCCGGTCGCGTCGACGTCGTGCGTCCGTGTTGCGGTGTCCTCGGGACGGCCGTCCTCGTCGTCGTCATCGCCGTCCCCGTGGTCATCGCTGTCGGTCCCGGGTTCGACCGCCGCGACGACGGTCGCGTCCGGGAAGTCGGGGTCGTCGGCGACCTCGACGCGGTAGCCCTCGGGGAAGCCAAAGCCCGCCAGGGGATTCGCGTCCCAGGAGTTGGCCACCGCGTAGTCGTCGGGCGTCCGGACGACCGTGACGGGGTCGGTCGGGTGGAGGGCGACGGCCGAGACTTCGTGTGACGCCCCGAGGTCGACCTGGACCCAGGGGGCGTCGCCGTCGGTTTCGGCGCCGCCCTCGGCTTCGCCGTCGCTCGCGTCGGGCGCTCGCCACCGGCTGCGCCAGCCGTTGGTGTCGCCCGTTCCGGGCTGGTGGCTGACCCACTCGCCGCGCCAGTCCTCGGGAGCCAGCGCCGTCGCGAACCGCGCCGGCTCGGCCCACCCCGTCTCGCCCGCGTCCGTCCAGCACGTGACCGACCAGTAGTACGCCTCGTCGGCCGCCAGCGCGGGGCCGTCGTAGGTGACGTCGGTCGTCGCGTCCGAGTCGACGCGTCCGGAGTCCCAGAGCCCGCCCTCGCCCGCGGCGACGCGCTGGGAGTCGCGACCGACGACGACGCGGTAGGCGAGTTGTCGCGCGCCCCGCCGGTCGGTCGCGACCCGCCAGGAAAACCGGGGGTCCGTCCGCGGGTCGACGTTCTCCGGTGTGTCCTCGTACTCGACGCGGAGGTCGACGGGCTCGCCCGCCGTGGCTGGAGTCATGCCGGTATCCTGTCGAGGGTCCCGGTTAACTCTTGGCGACCCGGCGAACGACTCCCGTCCACCCGGTCAGTCGAGGCCCGCCGCGACCCGCTCGCCGGTGGACAAAGCGTTAACCCGCCGGCCCGCCTGCCACCCGGCGTATGAGCACGACCGTCGGATACGTCGGCGTCGACCACCACCATCGCGACCCGTACTTCGCGATCGCCAGCGGCCTCGGGCTGGACGTCGCGGCCGTCTGCGAACCGGGACGCGAGGTCGCCCTCGAGGAACTCACCGCGATGGACGAGCGCCCGGACGAGATCACCACCGAGGGCAGCGACCAGGCCGACCTCGTGGCCGGCGCGACCGTCTTCGAGGACCCCGAACGCCTCGTCGCCGAGAGCGATATAGACGTCCTCTGGCTGACCTACCGCAACGACGAGATGCCCGGGATCGTCGAGGCCGCAGTCGAGGCGGGCGTCCACGTCGTCTGCGAGAAACCCATCGGCCGGACCGCCGCCGACCTCGAAGGGGTCGCCGAGCGCGCCCGCGAGGCGGGCGTCACCGTCGCCCCGACCACGTTCTACCGGACCAACCCCATCGCGATGGACCTCCGTGAACGGGTTCGCGAGGGGTTTTTCGGCGAGGTCTGGACCGTCGAGGGGCGGTTCCACGGGAGCCAGCTCTCCTACCGGGACACGTCCCACTACATCTACGACCGCGCCACCAGCCGCGGGGGTGCGCTCCAGTGGATCGGCCCCCACTGGCTCGACATGATGCCGTGGGTGCTCGACGACCCCATCGCCCGCGTCAACGCCCGGTTTCACGACGCCACGGACTGTGACGTCGACGCCGGTGCGGTCGTCCAGTTCGAGACGGCTGGTGGGACCCTTGGGACGTTCCACACCGGCTACTACCTGAGCGAGCGCGGCAAGGACTCGCACCTGGGAGTCTACGGGACCGACGCTCAGGCGCGCACGCCGGTCCATCACGACTCGCTCCAGCACGAACCCACCGCCCAGCTCGAACTGACCGCCGGACGCGACGACTGGTCGGGCGCACCCCGTCGCACCGTCGCCTACGAGTTCACCTACGACCGCTTTCCCGCGTGGGGGGACTACGTCCAGGACTACTTCGCGGCCTTCTTCGACGGCTACGAGTCCGGGGACGTGCCCGCGACGGTCGACGACGCCCTCCAGCTCCTCCGGGTACTCGACGCCGCCTACGAGTCCGCCGAGGGCGGCGAGTGGGTCACCGTCGGGTAGAGCCGCGCGGGCCGTCGTCTGACCCGGAAACCGGCCGACGACCGGGGTGGGCACAAACGTTTTGCGTCGATTCTTCGAACGGAGCCCATGAAATTCGGCATCTTCCCCGTCGAGGGCGGGAAGCGCTGGTCGGGGACCGTCGAGCACTGCCGCGTGGCCGAGGACGTCGGCTTCGAGTCCTGCTGGGTCAACGACCACCAGGCCACCGAGGGGGAGAACTACTGGCCCGCTCCGCTGGCGCGGCTGACCAGCATCGGCGAGGGCACCGAAGAACTGGAACTCGTCACGTCAGTCCTGATCCTCCCGCTCTATCACCCGCTGCACGTCGCCCAGCGGGCGGCGATGCTGGACAACATCTCGGACGGTCGGCTCACGCTCGGGGTCGGCCTGGGCTACGTCGAGAAGGAGTTCGACGCCTTCGGCGTGCCGATGGACGAGCGCGCCGGTCGTCTCATCGAAGGGGTCCGGTTCATCGCGGAGTTCTTCGAGGCCGACGAACCCATCTCCTGGGACTGTCCGTTCTTCTCGGTCGAGGACTGGCAGCCCATCCCCGAGACGGTTCAGGACCCGCGTCCGGACCTGTGGATCGGCGGGTGGGGCGACAAGCAGGTGGCACGCTCGGTGAAGTTCAGCGACGCCTGGGTGCCCGGCGTCGTCGCCGACCTCGACGCCGTGGAGGTCCGCAAGGAGAAACAGCGCGAACACGTCGAGCGGCGGGGCGGGGACTGGGACGCCGTCGAACACCCGCTGATGCGCGAGGCCGTCATCGGCGAGACCGAAGCCGAGGTCCAGGAACGCAAGGAGTACGTCCACCGCACCTACGTCGACGAGTACGGCGGCGAGTTCTCCCATCCGCTCATGACCGCCGACTCCGTCGAGGACTTCGAAGCACTCGCCGACGACCGCTTCATCTACGGCACCCCCGAACAGGTCGTCGACCAGGTCCGGGACGTGCGCGAGCGCTTCCCGCTCGACCACCTCGCGCTCCGGTTTCACCACTCCGGGATGCCCAAGGACCTCGTCGAAGACCAGATCCGGCTGTTCGGCGAGGAGGTCATCCCCGCCTTCGAGTGACGACGGGTCCCCGGGTGCTGGTGACGCACTCTTGACGACGTTCGGTTGCTGTCTGGCGTCTCGTCGGAGTGGCACTCGCCGCTATACGTGGTGTATTTCGGGACGGGGTTCGAACCGGGGGTTGACACGCCCGGCGGCACACCACGAGCGGAACTTGCCGCGAGTCACGAGCGGCGGCGCGCCGGTTCAGTCTCGGTCTCCGTCCGGACTCGCGGGAGGTCCCCGGAGGTACGGGTCGAGTTCGAGGTAGTCCTCGACCGAGCGGAGCGCGTTCGTCGCCGTCACACCGTCGTGCCGGCCGATGCCGACGTACTCACCGACCTCACGGCTCGCGAGCGTCTCTTCCCGGACCCGCGGCCAGCACTCGACGGTCTTCGCGAGCGGGAGGACGCCGTGACGCCGGACCAGTTTCCGGACGGCGTAGTTCTCGAGTTGCTTCGCGACGACCGCGGCGACGCCGGGCGTGACGTGCACCTCTTCGACGACCCCGCGGACCGGGTCGGCCGCGTAGCCCTCGGTGGTCTCGGTGAGGAGGCCGTGGGCGTATAGGCGGTTCACAGCGAGGCGCGCCTGGCGGTCGTTCACGTCGGCGGTCCCGACGTAGGCCTCGACCGCCGTCGGGCCGTGTCTGAACAGCCAGGCGTAGGCGTGACTCGCCTCTGGCTCGTCGAGCAGGAACGCCGCAGGTGATCGGGTTCGGTCGGATCGCAGGTCCGCGTTGCCGAGTGGCATCCGCCAGCGTCTTCGACTGTATCGGATTAACTCTTTCTGCTGTGTATCGACCGATCACGACTCCTGCTCACCGCGGTTCCCTCGTACGAGAGACGCACCCTGTATTCACACGACGTCGTGAAGACATCCATTCCACGATATACGTCACGCCGGTAACGACGCATGCGGTACCGGACGCGCCCGCCGGTCGACTCACCCGGACAGAGGCTCAATCGGCGGCTTCGCCCTCTCGACGGGGCGCGCGCCGGCCGCCCAGCGTGTACACCCACAACAGCGCGAGGCCCAGCAAGTAGGCAGTGGCGACCGGTAACGCGAACACGAGCATCGTCAGCAGGCTGGAGGGCGTCACGAGGGCGGCGACGACGACGATGGCCATGACGACTGTCCGCCAGCGGTCGAACATCGTCGTGAACGTGACGAGCCCGCCGCGGTGAAAGAGCAACATCGTCACCGGGATCTCGGCGAGCAGGCCGATGCCCACAGTCGTGAACACGACCAGCCAGCCGAAGTTGTTGATGCGGTAGCTGATGATCATGTTCGCCTCGACGGCGTCCTGGGCGAGATAGGAGATGATCGCCGGCGCCACCACGAAAAAGCCCAGTATGCTCCCGCCGACCAGTCCCACGACCAGCGTCCCGGCCCAGCCGACCAGCACGCGGCGGTCGCCGCCGACGAGTCCCCGCTCTTTCAGCCGGGGCCACACGTAGTAGAGTAGCAGCGGCAGCGTCGCCACGACGCCCAGTAGCGTCGCGAACTTGATCGAGAAGATGAGCGCCTCGACGGGATGGAGCGTCACGATGTCGACCTGCGCGGCCTGTGTCTCGGGCATCCGCCGGAGAAAGGCCTCGCGGATCTGCCCGATGCCACCGCGATAGAGGTAGATGAACGTCCCGGCCATCACGACGGCGAACAGCCCCACGATCCGGAACGCGCGGGAGGTGAGACTCTCCAGAATGAACGCGATGTCGTAGTAGTAGCCGCCGACGTCCTCCTCGGTCGTCTCGCTCTCGGTGAAGGAGTCGACGACGCCGGTCGTCGTCGAGGCCACGGCGCCGGTCGATCCCGCCTCTGCCTCTTCCTCGCTTTCCTCCTCCAGGCGTTCCTGGACCTCGTCGTAGCGGTCGAGGATCGCCTGTGCCTTCTCGGGGTCGTTCTGTTCGTCGAGTGCCTCGCGGGCGAGTTCGGTCGCCTCGCCCTCGCTCATGTCCTCGAACCGCTCGGGCGGCGTGACGCCGATAGCCGAGGCGTCCAGCGACAGGAGGTCGATGTCCTCGGGCGACCCGCGGGTCTCGTAGGGGTCGCGGGCCGCTTCCAGCGCGCGGGCGGCGAAGACGAACAGGGCGGCCCCGGCGACGGTGACGGCGACGGCGACGGCGACGATACCGGTCGCGACCCGGGGGGCCAGGCCGGTCGCCTGGCCGAGCGTCGGGAACGGGCCGACGCGGTAGCCCGCCGGGAGTTTCGCGAGAAGTTTGTTGAGGGCAGGGACGGCGCCGCGGCGAAACAGGAAGTACGTCACGGCGCCCGCGACCAGGGCGACGCCGGCCAGCTGGTTCCAGTGGGCGCGGGCGACCCGCGAGAGCTGGAGTTCGTCCGTCGAGCGCCGCAACAGCTGTGCGAAGCGTGCCAGCGCGAGGCTGAACCCGTAGAGGGCGATCAGCGGGACCGCCCACATGATCTGGGTGAACGGGTCCGGCGGCGAGAACAGGGCCCCGAACACGAAGATACCGACGACGGCGTAGCGCCAGCGGTCACGGAAGGACTCGAAGCTGACGATCCGCAGATACGAGAGACTGCTCATCACCAGCGGGAGCTGGGCGGCGAGGCCAAATGAGAGGCCGAGGAAGGCGATGAACTGCGTCCACTTGACGATAGACCAGGAGGGCTGGAGGCCGGCGTTGACGGCGTTACCCGCCAGAAAACCCAGCATGACGGGGAAAAACACGTAGTAGGAGTAGGTGATCCCGGCGACGAAGAGGACGACCGACAGGACCGCGGGGAAGACGAGCTTCCAGCGGGGGACGTCCTCGGCGGGCCACCAGCCCCGCGCCCGGAGAGCGTCGCGGCCGTAGTAGACGACGACGGGGATCGCCATCAGGACGCCGACGAACAGGCCGATCTTGGCCTGCAGGAGGATGACGTCGAAGGGCGTGACGGCGATCACCTCGGTGTTGGGGTTGGTGTTCAAATCGCGTTTCAGCGCGTCCCAGATGAACATGCGCAGCGCCCAGAACGTCCCCATGAACCCGACGAGGAAGACGACGAACGCCTTGCGGGCGTCGTCGCGGGCGTTCGTGAACAGAGACCCGAGGGTGGCCCGCCCCTGTGCCACCGCTCGCTTGGTGTCCTCGTCGACGGCGCTGGCCATCTCGCCGGAACGTAGCCGACTCCCTGTTATCAATCTATTCATCGCGGGACCCGCTGTGGGCGGGGCCCCGACCCGAAACGGCGCCGTGTCCGGCATCAAGAAGGCTTACAACAGGGGAGCGCAAACGGGGCGACGAATGCCCGACGAGGGGAACGACGAGCCGGACGGGGACGAGTGGCCTGATTCGCCCGTGGCCAGCGACGCCTCCATCCCGAGCGGCCCGTCGGACGGCGACTCCGCCGCCCCCTCCGAGGACGACGGTCCCGAGACACCCTCCGACGGCGTCGCCGCGAGCGAGGAGAGCGGTGACTCGTCGGAGCGACGCTCTGACGGAGGAGAGGCCTTCGAGGACGTCGACCCGTACGGGCCGGGACCACCGGCGGGCACCGAGGTCGGCGCACCGGACGACCAGGAGATGCCGCTGGACCAGCACATCGAGGAGATGGTCCGCCGGCTCGGCGTGGTCATCGTCGTCGCGGCGCTGGTCAGCGGCGTCGTCTTCCCGTTCGCCGAGTACCTCATCAACTTCCTGTGGTACTCGTTTCTCCCCGGGTCGGTCGAGGTCTGCCCGGTCCCGCCGGAGGGCAACGACGCCGCCTGCCCCCGGGTGTTTCACCCCCTCGCGCTGATGTTCGCGCGGCTGAAAGTCGCGACGCTGGCGGGGTTCATCGCCGCCCTCCCCGTTGCAGTCTACGAGTCGTACCTGTTCATGAAACCCGGGCTCTACCCCCAGGAGCGGCGCTACTACCTGGCGTCCGTCCCGACGAGTCTCGTCCTCGCGTTCGTCGGCGTGGGCTTTGCGTACCTGCTCGTGTTGCCCGCGATGTTCATCTACTTCACCGGGTACACCGAACAGGCCGCCGAGGTCGCCTTCAGTCTCACCGAGACGTTCAACCTCATCGTGATGATGCTCGGCTTTTTCGCGCTCATCTTCCAGATCCCGCTGCTCATCATGCTCGCGGTGATGATGGGCGTCACCACCCGCCGGTGGATGGCCGACCGCCGGCTCTACTTCTACGGTGGCTTCGCGACTGTCGCGTTCGTCTTCAGCCCCGACCCGACCGGGATGGCGCCCATCCTCGTCGCCGTGACGATGATCGTCCTCTTCGAGGGGACGCTGCTCGTCCTGCTGTGGACCCGCGAGTCATCGCCCCTCCCCTCCGCGGAAGCGCTGCGCGACCGACGGCCGGTCGCGTGGGCGCTGGCTCTCTTCGCGGGCTATCTCGCGAGTTCGGCGCCGGTCCCGCCGGGCTACTACGACAGTCTCCCGCCCGTCGTGACCGACTACCTCGCGTCGGCGGGGCTGACGACACAGACCCCCCTGATCATCGGCCTCGTCATCGGCGGGCTGTACGAACTGGCGGCCTACAGCGCCCGCAGCAACGACGCCAGCGCCCGGGTCCGCCGGGCGTTCTCGCGGGGGCGGGCGCTCGTCTGGCCGCTGGCGTTCGTCGTCGGCTACTTCGGCAGCCCCAACCCGACGCTCGTGACCCGCGTCTCGGAACTCGCGCTCCCGGCCCGCCAGGTCGCCGTCCTCGTCGTCGGCCTGGTCGCCGCGTTCGAACTGTTCGTCGTCGTCCGCGACTGGCGCGAGGGCAGCGCGGTGGACGAGGTCGAGGACTACGAGGAACCGTGAGAGGGGTACAGGTGATGGGGCCGTGACTCGGGTGTTGTTCGTCCGCCACGGCGAGACGACCTGGAACCGCGAGGGACGCGTCCAGGGGTGGGCCTCGACGCCACTCACCGGGCGCGGTCGCGACCAGGCCCGCGAGACCGGGGTCTACCTCCGCGAGGTCGGCGTCGACCGCGTGCTCTCGTCGGACCTGCGCCGCGCCCGGGCGACCGCCCGACTCGTGCGCGAGGGGGCCCGCTCGGCCGACTGTCCGGAGGAGCGCCCCGGCGTCGACGCCTCGCTCTCCTTCGAGCAGGCCTGGCGCGAGCGCGACTTCGGGGAGTTCCAGGGGCTCACCCGGGCCGCCATCGCCGACCGCCACGAGGGGTTCGACCCCGAGGGGTCGCTCGTCGCCGTCGAGTCGATACCGGATGGCGAGTCCCTCGCCGACTTCTGCCGGCGCGTCGCCGCCGGCTGGGAGTCGCTCTCGGCCGGCGTCGACGACGAGACGGTGGCGGTCGTGACCCACGGCGGCCCGCTGCGGGCCGTGGTCGCCGACATCACGGGCGATGACGTGCCCGGTGTCGCCCGCGAGTGGTCGCCCGACAACTGTGGGGTCACCGAAGTGGACGTGTCCGGGACGCCCGAGATCGTCCGGCGCGACGACACCACCCATCTGGAGTAAGCGAGGATATCCCGCACAGAACCCGCGAGCGGGCCGAGGGCTTTCAGCGGATGCCTTCGATTGCGGTAGAGAGTACAGTTGGTGAGGGGACAGTGGGTCTTCGAGGTAGACACCGAACTCGGACCACAGAGTCGCGTTCTGAGCTGACGACGCTCAGTCGCTTTCCCCGCGGTCGGAGGCACGGTGTTCGCTGATGAGCCGGTCGACCATCTGGGCGTTGCGCTCGCGTTCGCGCTCTCTGGCGCGCCGTTCCCAGTCCTCGATGGCCGCCTCGACCTCGCGCTCGCGGGCGACGGCGAGTTCGTCGACCTCCTGGACCGTTACGAGGTCGGCGGGGGCGACGGGCACGTCGTGTTTGAAGAGGACCTCGTCGGCGATATCGGAGAGCCCCCCGTTGCGGAGGACGACCTTCGGGTCGACGTCGACGACCTTGTCGGCCGTCGAGGCGCCAGCGCCGGAAGCGTCCCGGAACATGATCACGTCGTCCTCGGCGAGTCCGAACCGCTCGTCGGCGTCGTCGATGGCGTCGCTCGTGAACTGCTCGACCACTTTCACGGGGACCAGCCCCTGTCTTTTCTCGGAGACGTCCGCGAAGTTCGAGTGGTCGAGTTTCCACAGCGCTTTCAGTCGTTCGAGTTTGCCCTCCAGGTCCGCGATGCGCTCGTCGCGGTCGTCGATTTCGGACTGGAGGCGCCTGTTCTCGCGTTCGAGGCGAGTCACCTCGCGGTCGCGGCGGGCCTCCCTGCGCCCTTCGCTGCGGGCGGCGTCGAGTTTGCGCTCGTAGTCGTCGATCTCGGCGTCTTTCTCCGCGATGGTCTCCTCCAGGCGCTCAACGTGGGACTGGAGGCGCTCGACCTGCGTTTCGAGGTCGGCGATGCGCCGTTCCTCGGGCGTTGGCTCGCGGGGTTCGTGTGTGGACTCCGCCTCGCTCTCGTCGCCGCCGTCGTCGTGCAGGTCCGCCAGCACCGTTTCGACGGACTCCTCGCCGGCGACCACGCGGGCGAGGACGGGCCCGACCTCCTGGCCGGGCGGGACCTTGGCGGCGACGCGGTCGAACTGGTCCCTGTGGGCGTCGTAAGCGCCGAAGGCGGCGGCCATGGCGTCGCGCTCGTGGTCGTTGTCGTAGCCCTCCTCGCGGGTGCGGTGCTGTTTCACGTCGACCGGCAGGTCCCGGTCGGGCGTCCACCCGGCGGCGTCGAACGACCGCCGCAACTTCTCGACGGTTTCCGGCATCGGCGTCACGTCCGCGGCGACGACCACGGGGCGCCCGCGCTCGACGATCCACTCCGTGACGGCGGCGCTGTCCGCGGTGCGGGTGCTCAGGACGTCGAGCACCTCGCCGTCGAGGCCGACGATCGCGACGGCGGTCGTCGTCCCCGGGTCGACGCCGACGACGACGTGGTCGTGGCGTTTCGCGAGCGGGCGAAACTCGATGCCGTCCCGGCGGACGCGCTCGACCTCGACGCGGACGTCGCCCGCGCGCTCGTTCGAGACAGGGATGTCCTGCGGGCGGCCCTCCACGGTGAAGACGGCGTTCGAGAAGCCGCCGTACTTCTCGGTCTCGTCGCGCTCGAACTCCAGGCCGGCCTCCTGGAGGGCGGACTCGACTTCCCGGGTGCGCTTTTTGACCGAGCCGTGGATACGGCGGGTGTAGCGGTCCTCGCTCCACCCGCCGCTCCCGGTCGAGCGCCCCCGCGAGACCTTGACCTCGGTCTCGTCGGTAAACGCCGTCACCTCCTGGCCGACGTTTTTCGCGGCGAGGCGGGCGGCGGCCTCGGCCTCCTGCATGGGGTCTTTGCCGTAGGGGACGTCGTGGCGGTCGGCGACCCGCGAGAGCGGTTCCGGCCGCTGGGCACCGGTCACCTGGACGAGGGTCGTCTCGTCGGGGAGCGACCCCAGGACGTGGACCAGCGCGTCCTTGTCCTCGGCGAGTTCGTACATGTTGTCCGTCGCGACGATGGCCGGTTTCTCGTCCCTGATAAGTCGCCGCAACTTGCGCCGGGAGACCACGTCCGTGTCGAGGTGTTCGCCGTCGAAGGCGACCAGCGCGTAGGAGACGTCCCCCCGGACGTCGCCGCTCTGGACGTCCACCCCGAACACCACGGCGTCGAGCGCGCTCGTGCGGGTGCTCACACCCCGCCGTAAGCGAGGGTCGACTATAAATCCGACGCGGGGGCGTCGAGCGGCGGTGGCGTGACTGACCGCAGCCGACGGGCGGACGTGAACGGGGCCGTCGTCGCGGACGCGTCCCGTCGGCGAACGCACGTCCTCACGGGGACGGGCCGTCGCCGTCCATGTAACGCTTGCAGGTTTCGGCGAACGTCGCCAGCGACACGTCCGCCTCGGAGTCGACGCTGACGAACAGGCCGGTGTGTTCCGCCGCGGGGAAGTGAAAGGCCGCGAGCTCCTCGAAGCGGTGCATCGAACACTGCAGGTCCCCCGCACCGAACAGCTCCTCCAGGTGGCCCCGGCCGATCCCCTGGAGGACGAGTTCGTCGTGGACGTCGTCGGCACGTTCGGCCACTCGCAGGCTCACGTCCCCGCGGACGTAGACCGTCTCGTATCCATCCCCGTCGTACGTCGCGACCACCCGGAGCCCGTCGCCCGCCACGTCCCGGAGCGCGTCGACGAGAGCCTCCCCGTCAGCGACGACCATACAGCTAGATATTCAGTCCAGTCTGAACAATCTACTGGTGGTTGGGCGTCGGGGGTCGGATGCCGGGACGGCGAGTGACCCGACCAGCGGGACACGGACCGAATACCGGGACACTATTTGTGACTGGGCGTCCCCGTACCCGCATGGAGTACACCACACTGGGCTCCACCGGCATGGAAGTCTCGAAGGTCTGTCTCGGCTGCATGAGCTTCGGCAGCCAGGACGACTGGATGTTGGACGCCGACGAGGGGCGCGAACTCGTCGAGCGCGCACTGGACCTCGGCATCAACTTCTTCGACACCGCCAACACCTACTCCTCGGGCGAGAGCGAGGAGATCCTCGGCGACGTCCTCGCCGAGTACGACCGCGACCAGCAGGTCGTCGCCACGAAAGTGCGCTTTTCCGGGGCGAAAGAACACCGCAACGCCGTCGGGCTCTCCCGGAAGACCATCGAGCAGGAGCTCGACCACTCGCTGGACAGGCTGGGAATGGACACCGTCGACCTCTACCAGATCCACCGCTGGGACTACGACACGCCCATCGAGACGACGCTGCGGGCGCTGGACGACGCCGTCCGCCGGGGGGCGGTCCGCCACGTCGGCGCCTCCTCGATGTACGCCCACCAGTTCCAGCGGGCCCTCGACGTCGCCGACCGCGAGGGACTCGCGCGCTTCGAGACGATGCAGGACCTCTATCACCTCACCTACCGCGAGGAGGAACGCGAGATGTATCCGGTCTGCAACCGCGAGAACGTCGGCGTCATTCCGTGGTCGCCGCTGGCCGCGGGCTACCTGACCCGCCCCCACGACGAGTTCACGGCGACGGCCCGGGGCGAACACGAACTCGACTACGGGACGCCCTACCACGAGGGACCGGGCAGCGAGGAGATAAACGGGCGCGTCAAGGAACTGGCCGCCGACTACGGCGTCACGATGGCCCAGGTCGCGCTGGCGTGGCACTTCCAGAACGACAACGTCGACGCTCCCATCGTCGGTACCTCCAGCATCGAACACCTGGAGGAGGCCGTCGAGGCCCTTGACGTCTCGCTGTCGGAGTCGGACGTCGAGTACCTCGAAGAACCCTACTACCCCGTTCCCGTGTTCGGGTTCGAGTGAACTATCGTGACGTCTCGCCGGTCGTCCGCCCCGGCCCCTCGGCGACGGTCCGTGCTCACATCGGCGTGACGAGTTCGACCGTGTAGTCGTCGGGGTCGGCGACGAACGCGGCGTAGGCGTCGGCCGGGTCGACGACGTGGGGTTCGGCGACCGCGGCACAGTCCGCGCGCCCCTCGACTCGCTCGAACGCCGCGTCGACGGCGTCGGCGTCAGCCAGCGCGAGGGCGACGTGGTCGACGTCCGCCCGGGAGGGTGCGACCGGCGTCGTCCGGTCCGGGTCGTACCGGAGTTGCACCGCACCGGCGTCGGTGCCGACGTAGACGTTCTCGACACCGCCACCCTCCCAGGACCGCCGCCGTTCCAGGCCGAGTCCCGCACAGTAGAAGTCCAGCGACTGTTCGAGGTCCGAGACCCACAGCGCGACGTGTGCCAGGTCCATACCGGAGAAGAGACCGCCCGGGAATTGAGTGTATGGGTGCGGAACGGCGTTGGCGTGAGTCCGCGGGCGCGCTGGTGGTCCGCCACGAGTTCGGGGTCCGAGGCGTCGTACAGGTCCCCGTTCAGCATCGTCTCTTTCTCGCTGGTCACGGTAGCGTGTGGGTGGGCGGCCGGTTAGCCGTTGCTGATACTGTCGGACACAAGTACGTGAACACGCTCGCCGGGAACACGCTATCGAAACGCCCGTTCCCGGTCGAACGAGCCACCGACGGTGGCCTCACGTGTGTCCGACAGTATGAACCGGATCGCCGCTGCCCGCAGCCTTTAGTGACGCTCGCCGCTGGTGGGGGTATGGCCGAACCACACCCGAAACTCGTGGCGATGCTCGAAGAGGCCGAAGAACTGGGGATCGCACCGGCCGACGCGCTCTCGGTGCCGGCGGCCCGCCGGCAACACGTCGAGAACGCGACGCCCGACGCCGGCCCCGCCGTCGAACGCACCTGGGACGTCGAGATCACGAGTCCGGTCGCCGACGACGGCATCGACCTGCGGATATATCGTCCCGGCGACGAGGGGCCGTACCCGACGCTCGTGTGGATCCACGGCGGCGGGTTCGTCCTCGGGGACGTCGAGACGGCCGACCACGTCGCCCGCTCGCTTGCGGTCGCCGCCGACTGCGTCGTCGTCTCGGTGGGGTACCACCGCGCGCCGGAACACCCCTTCCCGGACCAGCCACGCGAGTGTTTCGCCGCCCTGGAGTGGGCGAGCGAGTACGCCGACGTCTACGGCGGCGACCCCGACCGGCTCGCCGTCGGCGGCGATTCCGCCGGCGGCAACCTCGCCGCGGTGACGGCGCTCCAGGCGCGCGACTTCGACGGCCCCGACCTCACCCACCAGTTGCTCGTCTACCCGGTCACGACCGACGACGCCGACCTGCCCGCCCGCGTCGAGAACGCCGAGGGTTACGGCCTGACGACCGACGCGATGGCCTGGTTCGACGAGAAGTACGTCACCGACCCGCTCGACGCCGGCAACCCGTACGCCTACCCGCTGAGGGCCCGCGACCTCTCCGGTCTCCCCCCGGCGACGGTACTCACTGCGGGCTTCGACCCGCTGCTCGACGACGGCCGGCGCTACGCCGACCGCCTGGAAACCGCGGGCGTTCCCGTCGCCTACCGCGAGTACGAGGAGATGGTCCACGGCTTCTTCGGGATGATCGAGGAACCCGACCTCGAGGCCGCCCACGACGCCATCGCGTGGAGCGGCGAGCGCCTGCGCGAGTCGTTCTGACCGGCCCGACCGGGCCGAACCCGCACGCTCGTCATACTGTCGGACACAAGTACGTGAACACACTCGCCGGGAACACGCTATCGAAAGGCCCGTGCCCGGTCGAACGAACCACCGACGGTGGCCTCACTTGTGTCCGACAGTATCAGGAGAGTGGTCGGACTGACGGACTCGCCCGCCGACACGGCCGGGACGCCCACGTACCCGGCGAACGCACCCGAGAGAGTCTTTTCTGGCGAGTCCCTCGCGGACCGCGAGGCCGTCCCGCCCGGCGACAGCGCGCTCGACCGCGGGGAGAGGGTCTACTGGTTCTGGCCCGCCGGACGTTCCTCGTAGGGCTGGACGACGACGAACCCCTGCTGGCCGTCGAAGGACATCTGGTAGGTCTCGCCCGAGGACTGGCCGATAGAGTCGCTGATCGAGCGGTTGGAACTGATGCCCGGCGAGAGGTTCGAACTCCAGGCGACCGTCGCGTCGGGGTCTGTCTTGACCGGTGGCGCGAGTACCATCGGGTCGCCGTGGGTGGTGATCGCGACCATTCCCGGTCCCTCGAGGAAGACGTTCGTCAGCCCGCCGGCCTGGGCGCCGCCCACGCTGCCGATGGTGCCGATCGAGTAGTCGACGCTGGTCTCGAAGGCCAGCACGTCGTTGCCGTTGACCGTGATCGACTCGCCCGCGTCGAGCGAGAGCGGCTGGACCTTCTTGCCCTGGTCGGCGACGTAGACGTGCCCCTGCCCCTCGACTTCCATGATGGGCGTCCCCTCGCTGGTGACGGACTCCTTGATGAATCCCATCACGCCGCCCTCGGCGGAGGCCTTCCCGGTGAACGAGAGGTTCCCGTCGTAGGCGATCATCGACCCGGCCTTCGTCATCACCGACCCGTCGACGTCGATGTCGAGCAGCTTGCTGTTCTCCAGTTCGAACCGTTCGCGACCCTCGCCGGGCGCGTTCGACGAGACGAAATCTTCCAGTTCCATGGATATCCGAAGCGTGGTGCTTCACTCCTTCTTTGTGTACATCCTACAAAAACCCACCTGGTACCTGATAGGTGAACGCACTGACGAGGCGGGCGATGTCGACGCCGGCCGTCGTCACGAAACGACGGGGGCTCGCGTCACCAGTCGTCACTGGCGTCAGACCGGGCGTCGTCGCGGGCCGGCGCGTTTCCGTCGCCGTCCAGCTTCGCCTCGATGCGCTCCATCGCCTCGCGGGTCGCCCGCAGTTCCGCGACCAGTTCGTCGAGACGGTCCTCGCGCGCGCCGGTCGCCGCTTCCTCGCCGCCCGCTCCCGACCCCCGGCCGCTGCGCGCGCGGTTGCCGAGTTCGGAGATGCGTTCGCGGACCGCACGGGCGTTCTGTATCGACTGGAAGGTGATGTCGGCGCCGGAACTGCCGGCCGTCGAGATGTCGATGTTCGCGTAGTCGAACTGCTTGCCCCAGAACGACTGGTTGTACTCGGTGTTCTGGATCTTGTCGATGTCGACCGTCTCGATGTTCGTCGAGAGGACCCCTTTCTTGACGTACAGCGACTTGGTCGTGACGACGAAGTCGGTGTTTTTGATCGAGAGATACGAGAACGGGAGCGCGAGCAGAATGACGATCCCGATGAGAAAGAAGGTGAGGATGACACCCACGACGGCGGTCCCGACGAGGCTCAGTTTCACGGGTTCGCCGACCCAGACGACCTCCTCGTCGGGGTCCAGCGAGAGCCACTCGGGCGTTTCGTACTCGCCGGGGTCGGCCAGCCCGGCCGAGTCGTCCGTCGCCGCCGTCACCGTCTCGGGGTCTGTCGTGCTCATGAGTCGAACTGTCGCTCCAGTCGTTGGGCCGATTCGCGCAGTCGCCGCGCCTCCGGGACCATCGCCTCGACGGTCGCGTCGTCGAGGACCGGTTCCGTCCCGCCCGCCTCGAAGGCGTCGCGGCCGGGACCGCCCGAGGCGTCGACGAGCGGCCCCAGTTCGTCGCGGAACTGCTCGGGGTCGTCCAGGTCCGTGACCGCCAGCGCCGTCCCGCCGCTCCCGGCCGTGCTCAACAGGACCGTCCCGTAGTCGAACAGGTTGCCGGTCACGTCTTTTTTGAGCGTGGTGTTCTGGATGCGGTCGAGCCCCACGCGGGAGACGCGTTCGGAGAACACTCCCGTCTTCTTGTAGACGTTGCGGTCGGTCAGCACGTAGTCGGTCGCGCGCACCCGCAGATACGCGAGCCCGACCCACGCGACCGCGCCGAGGACGACGAGCCCCGCGGCGCCCCACACGACCACCAGCGTCCCGCCGTCGAGACCGCCGGCCGGCGCCACCGCCGCGAACCCGACCGCCAGCGCCGTGAGAACGACCGCGCCGGCGACCCGCGGGATGATCCGCCGAGTCCGCGGTTTGCCGTGCCAGACCACCGTCTCCGAGGCGTCCGGCGAGAACCAGTCTGCGCCCTCGACCATACCGGCTGACTCGACCGTCTCCGAGTTAAGCGTTCCGACAGTTCCGATGCGGTCGACGGCGGGCGGGCGGCGGTGAAGCCGTCCGGTCTTACCGCAGGCCCCGCTCGCGCTCCCAGGCCCTGACCAGCGCCGTCAGCGTCTCGTTGACCGGTACGGGCACGCTCGCCCGCTCGACGACCGCGCCGTTTATCGCGTCGACCTCGGTCGGGCGACCCGTCTCGACGTCGGCCCGCATCGAGGAGACGTTCGCGGCCGTCGTCTCGGCGACGTCGGTGACGCGGTCGGCACACGCGGCGGGGTCGAGGTCGACGCCCGCCTCGCGGGCGACGCGGGCCGTCTCGCGGGCGGCAGCGCGGGCCGGCTCGCCCGCGGGGCCGTCGACCAGCGCGCCGTTGTCGACCCGCGCCAGTGCCGTCACCGCGTTGATCCCGGCGTTGACCGCCAGCTTCTCCCACAGCCGGCGGGGCATGTCCGTCGCTACCGTCGCCTCGACCCCGGCGGCGGTCGCCGCGGCGCCGACCGCGTCGGCCAGCGCCGACTCGCCGCCCCCGGGCGGGCCGACCGTCACCTCCCCGACGCCGGTGCACTCGACGACTCCCGGGTCGACGAGGCGAGCGCCGTACGTACAGGTCCCCGCGAGCACCGGAGACGACAGGGCCGCGGCCAGACGCTCCTCGTTCCCGAGCCCGTTCTGGAGCGACCAGACGGCGCCGAGTTCGCCGCCGTCGTCCCGGTCGCCGCTGTCGGCGCGCCCCTCGTGTGTCGCGAGGGCGGCGGCCGCTGCCGGCGTGTCATGGGCCTTGACCGTCACCAGCGCGAGGTCGAACCGCCCGCCGGGTATCGACGTCGCCGCCGCCGGAGACACGGTCTCCGAGACTGCGCCGTCGATGCGGAGGCCTCCCTCGCGGACCGCGGCGACGTGGGGGTCGCGCCCGACGAGGGTCACGTCGTGGGTCCGCGCGAGCAAGCCACCCAGCAGACTCCCGAGGCTGCCGGCGCCGAAGACGAGGACTCGTGCCCCCTCCCGGGGGACGACGGCGTCGGGCGTACTCGCGCCGGTCGCCGCCCGCTCGTCGCGCGTCACGCCCTCAGTCCTCGATCCAGTAGTAGATCGCCTCGCTCTCGGCACCACACGACGGACAGGTGTCGGGGATGTCGTCGATCTGTCCCATCTCGCCACACTCCCAGCAGCGCCACATCAGTTCGGCCTTGGCGGCCTGGCCGGTCGCGACGTGCTCGGCCGACAGCGCCTCGATCCCCTCCTCGGTCGTCACGTAGAAGCCGTGTTCGTCGAAACCGCGGACAGTTCCCAGTGCGGTCCCCTCGTCGTCGTAGACGGTCTGTCCCGGGTCCACGCGGACGCCCTCGTCTGTCCCGCTCATACTGGTACGGACGGCCCGCGCGGGCAAAAAGCTCCGGTCGGTCCAGTGTCAGGTCCCCGGAACCGCCGGAACGCGATGGAAGAGCGGGTCGCGGCCGGGTGAGCGTCCACGCGAGGGTATATACGGTGCCAGTCCCCAGAAGGGGACGAATGCCGGGACACCTCTCGGAGTCCGAACTGGTCCGGACGTTCACCGGCCTGGTCGTCGAGAGCCTCGCCGTCACGCAGGACATGGGCGCGGCGACTGTCGACTGCCGACGGTGTGGCGAAGCGCTCGCCTCGGGCGACCGCGCGACGGTCGCGCTCTCCTGTTACGAGGACTATAGCTGGGAGGTCGCCGGCGTCTACTGTCCCGGCCACGGCATCGCGCGCGTCGCGGACGCGATGGACGTCCGTGCCGAACAGCAGGCGGTCGTGCGCGCCGTCCTCGAGGAGACGGGGTACCTGCCGCCGAACGGCAAGTACGAGGCCGACGCGCTGACGCTCGGCGCCGTCGAGATCGCGGATTACAGCCCGACGGCCGACGGCTACTGAGGGGGTGGTCGGGAAACGATCAGTCCTCGAAGCCGAAGACTGCGCGGAGTTCGCTCTCTATCTCGTCGCTGTAACGGTCGAGGACGGCCTGTGCTTTCTCGTCGTCGACGACGACGGCGGTGAGGCGGTCCAGCGGGTCGTCCGGGAGTTCGACGCGGAACTGCCCGTCACCCTCGTAGAAGGGTTCGCTCTCGCTGAGGATCTGCTGGTCGATGGCGTGGACCAGCTCGGAGTCGTAGGCGTCGTTCATCGTCTCGAACGCCCCCTTGTAGGCGCGCTGGAGCTCGGCGAAGTAGTTCGCGTACTTGTCCTCGAATTTGGTAGCGAATTCGTCGTTATTCTTCGTCATACTCGCCTATCTGGGCGTTCGAGCCGATCACGAACGTACTCATTCATGGTATCTTCGCTCTTGGACCCGTCCCCGAATAGGTATTGGGGTTCGCTGCGCTACTGGCAGCAGGAAGAGAATCGCCGGTTCGTGTTCTGTCGTTTCGTGAGGGTCACAAGTACAGTCATGTCAGCACAGTAAATAGCAAGACGCTCAAAGGGTGCAAAGGGGGCGGGGGGTTTCGGTGCTATCCCGGGTGCGCGTACACGCCCGGGAAAGGGCAAATATCGGGGGGACCCTCTGCACCCTCTGCACGTCTTGCGATTTTGTGGTCAGGGGTCGCACGCGCCCGGGAGAGAACCGCGAAAAATCAGTCACCCTTTGCACGTCTGCCGGTTACACCTTCACCGAGGTAGAAAAGGGTTAGAACCGGCCTAGTCCGGTCGGCGTTCCAGCATCGTCCGTCACGTCAAAGCGATACTGGTTAGAGCGCCCACTGTTGTCGATTTCCAGGCTGTACAGTTGTAGTGCTAGATCCGTAGTGGTGACATGCTCTCCGTATTCCGTAATGGTGCGCTGATCGTTCTTTTCGTCGCGCACTTTGTCGAGTGGCACGTACCCTAAGATACGAGCGGTTTTCGCAGCTTCATTGAGATATGCCCAACATTTCTCAGTGTTTTTGATAGATATCCCACGATGTTCGACTGGTAGGCGCTTCGACAGACTCCTCTTCCATGACGGTAGCGTAGTGGATTTTTTAATGTTTGTTCTAATAGATATATATACTATTTTTGTGTACACGACGCTCAACGTCAGCAATCGTCGGATGCGGAACAACCGGTTCTACGTCCTCCTTCTCTCCGGCGCCCTCGCAGTTATCTCCGTCTTGGCAAAGACGGATATTATCCAGGAGGTCGGGCTCCTGTTGGCGGGCTCACTCGGGTTCGCCTTTGTGCTCTCTGGTACGTGAGCATCGTCTCATACAAGCAGCTGAACAAGGGCAAATATGAGGTCATCAGCGAGATGGAGGATGAACTGCCGGCAGAACCGTTCGATCGGGAGTGGGTTGTTCTCGACCACTTGATACTCGCGTCGGAATGGAGAGATGAAATGACGTATCTGCGTCCCGGTAGGATACCGAGTGATGAATACAACGCGCGTATCTCGCATAGTGGAGTCTCCGACTCCCCCTGACAATTAAATCGCTCGGCTGTGTGCTTGGCACATG
>JAZKRZ010000003.1:0-47025 GCA_036626395.1 Haloarculaceae archaeon | reverse complement strand
GGGCGTCGGGGTGGGGGTGTCGGGGGGGGTGGGAGTGGGCGTGGGGGTGGGGGGCGTAGTGGCGGTGTCGGTGGGGGTCGCGGTGGGCGTCGGGGTCGGCGTCGCGGCGGTGATCGCGGTCTCGTCGCCTTCCTCGAGGAGGCGGACCCCGTCGCCGACGGCGTAGACGTCCCGGGTGACCGCCAGCCGCGGCGCGTCAAAGCCCAGCGTGGCGCGCCACACCTCGTCGCCGTCGCGGTCGACGTGGACGACCGTGCCGTCCTCGGTCGGGACGACCGCCCCGTTCTCGGCGACGACGAGTTCCGTCGTGACGCCCCCCGGCAGGTCGGTCCGCCAGATCTCGGTGTCGTCCTGGTTCTCGATCGCGTGGAGCGTGCCGCTCTCGGTGGGGACGTAGACGCGCTGGCGCTCGACCGCCGGGGCGACCGTGACGGCGCCGTCGGTCTCGAAGGTCCACCGGTTGTCGCCGTTGCGCGAGTCGATGCCGTGGAGGTTCCCGGCGTCGTCGCCGACGTAGAGGTACTGGCCGTCGACGGTCGGCGGCCCCGTCTCTCGGTTGCTCGGGATCGAACTGTTGGTCCAGCGCGGCCCGGCCCGCCCGGTCTCCAGGTCGACCGTGTGGATCGTGTTGTCGTCGGCGACGGCGTAGACCGTCGTCGTGTCGGGGCTCGCGACCGGCGGCGACGAGAAGGGTTCGCCCGCGTCGTAGCGCCACTGTCGGTTGCCCCGCCGCGGACCGATCTCGTAGACGAACCCGGCGTCGTCGGCGACGTACACCTCGGGTTCGGTCGGTTCGGTCGTGACCGCCGGCGCCGTGCCGACTCCCTGCAAGTCGAAAGCCCAGTCTTCCTCGCCGTCCTCGACGCTGAGCGCGTAGAGGGTCCCCTCTTTGGTGGGCACGAAGACGCTGTCGTCGTTGACCGCGGGCGTCCCCGAGACCGCACCGTCGAACTCGACGGTCCAGCGCGTCTCGCCGCTGTCGCGGACTATCGAGTGCAGGACGTTCCCGACGCCGACGTAGAGGTAGTTGCCCCTGACCACCGGACTCGCCGTCACCGACAGGTCGCGCTCCCAGCCGAACGCGACGCCGTCCTTGGGGCCGGCGTCGGCGGTCTTGTTGCGGTTGTACGAGTCCTGGCCGAACTGGGGCCACTCCCGGTGTTGAGACGTACCGGCGTCGCTCGCCCCGCGGTCCCGTCCCGGTGCGCTCCGGCCGTCCGCCTCGCCCGCGACCGACCGCCCCACGAGCGTCGCGCCCACCAGCCCGCTCGCGGCGACCCCGGTCAGAAAGCGCCGCCGGCCCGTCGCGATAGTCCTCCGCTCGTCGTTCTCCTGGCCCTCTCCGCGTGCCCGTCCCATGCCTCACGTGTTTGACAGGCGCCGGAAATAACTTTCCACTGGTGCGGCAGTTGCCGGTTGTGCCGGGACGGGGCTGGGAACGGGACAGACGGAACGGGACGGGCCGACCGACAGCACACCGGCCGCGCTCGGAGCGGTGAACGGGCGTCTCTGCGAGCGGTGTGTGGCACGAACGGTGCGAGACCGACCGCAGGGAGGTCTCGACGAGCGAGCGAAACCGTCTTTTTCCCGCTCGGATATCCTCGGCCGCTTCGCTCTCCGTTCGCGCCTCGCATCGTTCGCTCGCGTCCGGTGACCCGTCTCGATTCCTGCGCTCGCTCGGCGGATGCTCGAGTGTTATACGGGTCCTCAGAACCATCGATAATTCGTACCGAGTACAGGTGGCTGACTTTGTCGAAACCCTCAACCAGTGATAGGATTCAGCGGCCGTGCTGCGGAATGGTCGTTCATCCTGTTTTGATTTTCCGGGTTTAAAAAACATTCATCTGATATGAACGACGATCACTATGTGAGTCATCGATACAATGAGCCATCAGGAAGTCTCGGATCCGCGCTACGAGGTCAACGAACGAGTCTATCTCGTCCCGCCGTCCGACCCGACTTGCCTCGTTACTCTAACGGGGACTATAGACCGACAACCAACACCCAGGGAACCCTACTACACCGTGATCAGCGACGCACCCGCCAGGAAAGAGTGGAGGATGGTGGCCTCAAGCATCGTCCCTCTGGCCACACCTCGCTGAGTTTCAGGCTGAGCCGTGCTAATTTCAACAACGCTCATCTGTAGAAGTCAGTACCTATGATTTTCTCGAACCAGTGGTCAGTGTTGAGAGTGAGGCTGAGAAAGTTCAGATAGCCCTGTAAGTGGTGTTTTGAGACGCCTCGGAACCTTCGCAACCAGTTGCGAAGGAAGCTGTGGCGGTTCTCACAGCTGTTTGTGTGAGCATCACCGACAACGTAGTGTTCGTCGTGATTGATGGCGAGGTGGCCAGCAATCTCGTCGTACTCGTCGATTCTATCGTAGATGGTGTACTGATCTGTACAGAGGATTGCTGGATCGTCTTCATCGCCGTATTCAACGATCTCTTCGTCCACATCTTCGAGATCTTCACGAACGAGGAACCGAACTCGTCCGTCCGAGCGACGGACGAGTGCCACGACTGGCGGTTTGTCTGAGTCGAACGTTCCTCGTCCTTTTTTTGAGTCCGCGCTTGCGCGGACTCGCCTGCTTGGTGCCTTTCTCGCCGGCAACAACATAAACCTCGTCAGCTTCGCAAACTCCGTAGAGGTCAAACTCGGGGTCTTCTTCCAGAGCGTCTTGGACTTCATGCACGAAGTCCAAGACCGTCTTGTATGTCCGATCAAGTTCTTGAAAAATATCGTTTGTTGTGTGCCCTCTCATTTTGCTGATGATGTGGAACATTTCTGGGATAGAAAGCTGATGTTCCGCAAATACAGTCTCTGTGAGATCGTTAAAGATACTGTTGCAGTTCTTACACTGATAGCGTTGAGCACCCTTTCGTGTCGTTCCTTTCTTGATCGTGTCCGCACTCTCGCAGTGCGGACACGTCACCTCGTCCGGCCACCGGTGATCGCGCAGATACTCCAAACAGTCCTCTTTGTCAGGCAGAAAGACCTCGTTGACGCTTTCTCTGCTGACCATGCTGTGACGGACTACGAACTCCAGTCATGAGAAAGTATCCACCACTACAGATGAGCGTTCCGCCTTTTTAATTTATTCAACGCTCCGGCTGTCGCCGGTGGCGGTCCACCTCCCTCGGGGGTTGCGCCGTCGGTCGGTCCGTACCCTAACCTATCAGAACGCGGAGGGTAAGTACCTGTGGACAGGGACGGCGGTGGCGTGCGGGTAATGCGCGGGATGCGTGGGCATGGGCGTGCGCGCAGGGCCAGCGGTCGAATCTCTGACTTGGTAATGGATGAACTGCCACCCTGTGGCCCGCGGTCAGAACTGCGGTCATAGTCAGGAACCGTCGCTATTCTGTCGTCACTCAATGGTCGAATTGTTCTCGATTCACTGAGAGCCAGCTACCGATGAGGCGCTACATGAAATCCCCAAGACTCGTGGGCTTATTGTTGTCGTTTTCGAAGATGCGTTCGATGCGCCTGTCGAGGATCTCGAGGCGCTGTACGGTGTACTCCCGGCAGCCGAACTCCTCGGCGACTTCGAGACCGGTCTCGATGTACTTCGAGACCGACCCCTCGTGGACGGTCAGATTCACTTGCCCGCCACACTCCCGGCAGTCCCCCGTCAGGGGCATCCGGCGGTACTTCTCGCCGCAATCGAGACAGCGGACGTCCTGCCGGGAGAACGCCCGCAGGTTCCCGATGATGTCCGGCAGGAAGTGGTACTCGATGATGCGCTCGGCGACGTCCCTCTCGTCGACGGCGCGGATCTTCCGGGAGAGGGCGAGCTGGGCGTCCATCTTCTCCTCCATCGACCCCAGCGTCTTGTACGCCGACAGATCCGGCCCCAGCGCGATGTCCGAGGTGTCGTGGGTGTGTGCGAACTCCGTGTACTCGCGGTCGGTGCCCAGCGTCTCCTCGGCGATTTTCATGACGTCCGCGACCGCCCCGGGGTCGGCCATCTCGCGGGTCGCCTCGTAGAACTCCCGGGGGTACTCGCGCATGATGTCCATGTTGTGGGCCTCGTCGTCGATCTCCGAGGGGTCGATGCGCGAGGACATGACCAGCGCCGCATCCATCGAGTTGTGCGCGTACAGCCAGTTCGCCGTGAAAACGGGGTCACCACCGACCTGGAGATCGTAGAGGTAGCCATCGTAATCGACTCGGTCGACGTCTGTCACACGGAGGTAGGAGAGGTCGCTGTCGGCGAGTGGTTGGATCTCTTCGAGTTTCGCCCGTGCCTCGTCGGGCAAGTCCCGGTCGTCGAGTTCGGCGACCATCTCGCGGAGTTTCTCTAGCGAGACATTGTCGCGCTCGATGAGATAGTGCGGTATCGTCTGTTTCACGCCTTCGATGTCCATCCCCCGAATGTCGAACAGCACGTCGGGGACCGAAACGACGAGACTTTTCGGATGATACGGCTCCTCACCGTTCAGAATCCGATGGAGGGGGTTGTCGCTTGCCCCACCGGAAACGGTCACGGTATAGATATCCCGTCGATTGCCGTCCCTGTCCGTCTTCTCCGTGACGTTGGCGACGAGACCGAGTCGGTGCAGGAGGAATACGATCCCGTCTTTGGCGTCGTCGCTGGTCGTGTGGAAGGCGACTGTCGTCACGTTGTCGTCGCTCTCGTCGCTGCCGTCACCGGCCACGAAGCCCCGCAGGAACGCCAACACCTGCTCGCGCGGTGCTCGTAGGATACAGTCGGGCACGACCTTCTCGCTCGAATCGTACGAGTCAGCGTTCTCGAAGCCCAGGGAATAGAGCACCTCGCGGAAGACCGCCGGGAAGCGAAGTTCGTACGCGCGGTTCGACCACCGACGACCCGGTTCGACGCCGAACTTTTCGGTGGCGATCTCGGCCGCGCGGTCGATGAGGTCCTCGTCGGCGTTGTGGATGCAGGGATTGACGCTCGACGTGGTTCCCTCGGCGACGAAGAGTCCGAGGAACCAGGCGAAGTCCTCGTCGACATCAATGGTCCGTTCGATCCCCTGTTCCGAGCCCGGAATTCCGATCCCGACGTCGTCCGGGACGACGAACCCACCGTGGTCGAGTATCTCTTCGAACTGTTCGAACGCGATCTTGGACTTGCGCAGGCGATACGAGAGGCCGGCGGTAAACGCCGCGTGCGCCTCACTCCCGTGTTCGTTCGACTCCCAGACCGTCCGAAGCAGGTCCTCGACGTGGTCGTCAATGACGACGTACTGGTCGTCGACGCACTCCGCGACGTCAATAGTCGTCTCGCTCGTTTCGACGTCGAGGTCGCGCGGCGCGACGACGAGGTCACCGGTTTCGAGGTCCGAGCCGGCGACCTCCTCGATGCCGTCGTCGTATCGGAACAGGCTGTGGTTCTCCGTGATATCGAGCGAGCGGCCGAACTGCGTCTCGACCCGAACCAGTTGCTCGTCGTCGTTTGCCCGATACCGGATCGCCTTCTCGATGGGTTCGAGCGATGCCTCGTGGTCGTCGCCGAACGCGAACGTCTGCCACCCTTCGGTGTAACAGGTCCGTTTGCGGAACTTCCCGCCGACCTCGACCGGTGATTCGAGTTCGTGCCAGAACTCCTCGAACGTGAGGAACCGAACGTCTCCATCCGGGTCGACGGCGACGAGACGCGAGTCCTCGGCGACGCTCCCGCCGCGCTGGTCCGGCAGGTACTGGCGGGAGAAGTTCAACAGGCCGTCCATCAGGAGCATCACGCAGTCCTCGTCGCCGTCACATTGCGCTGCCACGAGTTCGTTCGCGACGAGACGATGCGTATCACGGACTGTGAGCGAATACGTGTAGTCGACATCCGTTGCGACGTACTCGACCCGGTCTACTATGTCAAGTTTCGGGGCGCCCCCGTCGGCAGCAGTCGTCAGTGCCGTCGAACGAGCCGAGTCCGAACCGCCCTCGAAGGCCGGGATCGCGTCACCCTCGCTTAGTTCGTGTGCTTCGATGGTTTCGACACCGCCGACCCAGCGTGGTATCGAGTGATCCGGCGTGACGGTCAGGCATCGACCGCTTTCAGTCTCTATCTCGACCAGGTGGTCGGTCGACGGGTGCTTCGAAACCGCCTCGACCGGCTTTCGAACCCGGCGACCGTCGTCGGTCAACGACGGGACAGTCACCGCGCCGTCGAGTTCAGTCACCAGCGCCCCGAAGTCGTCCTCGCGCGGGTCGTCGAGACGTTCCTCGACGAACGTGGCTATTCGCTCGTGGCGTTTCTCCCCGCTCTCGTCCTCGTAGCGGATCTTCGTCTCTGGGTGGAAGCAGTTGCGTCGCTTGGCAGCATGGAAGTACGGATGCGCGTACCCGACGGCAGCCGAAGTGAACCCGACGATACGGCCTACTGTCGCGGCGCTCGTGTGGGGAGCCATCCCGAAGACCAGTTCCCCGACGAGGTCGTTTCGCTCGTCGAAGTCGTAGAAGCGGTCGACGCCGTAGTACTGCTCGAGCAGGTCGTCGACGAACTCGGCGGTCCGGAGCATGTGTTCGGCGGCGCCGTCCGAGAGGACGATGTCCTGGACCTTGAGTTCGACCAGCTGGTCGTCGTGGCGGAGGGGGTCGCCGTGGACGTCCGCCTCGTAGCCCAGCGCCCGGAACACGTCGGCGGTGACGTCCAGTTCGCCGGGGCGTACCGACGTGACGGGGAGGTCGGTCATGTCGTAGCGCACAGTCCCATCCTTGAACGCGGAGACGTCGTGTTTCGCCCGCAGGATGCCCTTCTCCATGGGCTCGGGCGTCTTGAGCTTCGAGGAGAGGCCCTTGACGCCCTTCAGGGTCTCGTAGGCGGTGGGGCGCTCGCCGACGTTCGCCAGCGCCTGCTGGAACTCCTCGGCGACGTCGACCAGTTCGTACTGGGTGGGACGGGCGAGCGTCTCACACCGGTCACATTCCGCGCGACCCGATTCGTCGACCGCGACCTCCCGCTCGCAGTCGGGACAGACGTAGACGGGGTCGGTGACGCCGCCGCAGTCGGGACACCGCGGTTTGAACGTGCGCTCGCCGCACGCCCGACACTCCATGCGGCCGACCTCGACCTCGACTTTGCCCTGCGAGCCGTCGACGCTGTCGCCGTCCTGCGCGGCGTCGCCCACCTTGCGCTGGGAGCCGCCGGACTCGCCGATGGGAAAGAGCGTGTGCACGGCCGGCGAGAGGTCGCGGCGTTCGGACTTCTCGGGGCGGCCCATCCGGTTGCCGATGCGGGTTGGGGCGCGCTCCCGGACGGCGAAGGGAGCGACCTCGTTGACGGCCTCGATGGCGTTGTCGCCGTCGGCGTACGAGCGGGCGCGTTCCGAGAGGTCGTCGGGGGACCAGTCGCGCTCCAGCGCCCCGGAGAAGCCGAGCGTCTGCACCAGCGGGTGCCAGTCCGGGACGACGAGCGAGTCCTCGCGCTGGGTGTGCTCGACGAGGAGGCGTTCGAGCGTCTCCCGCACCTGTTCGGTGCGTGGAAGGACGAGGTCGCCGGCGGCGACACCTGTCTCGTCACGGGTCCCATCGTCGTCCGCCGTGGAGTCGTCGTCCGAATCCCGCATCACCGCACCGTCAGTATGAGCCACGCGGCCCTCGTCGACGGCGTCGGCGAGCGCACACACGTCCTCGACGCTGACGTCGTGCCAGCAGTAGGTGTACGTCGGGTGGAGCGGCGCGTCGTACTCGCTGGCCCATTCCAGGGCCTCGGCGGCGGCGGGGTCGGCGAGGTCCACGGCGAGGGAGTCCCGCATCGCCCGGACGTCCGCACCGGCGTCGGCGAACTCCTGGCGCCACCACTCCACAGTGTAGGACGCGGGCGCGAGCGGGTGGTTGTTCTCGACGAACTCGCCGTAGTTGACGAGGTACTCGCCGAGGTCGATGACCTTCTCGACGCCGTTGCGCAGTTCGAGCGCCTCCTCCGGGTCGTCGATGCGCCGGACGTCGCCGTTGGCCAGTCTGACCGTGGGGCCCTCGATGGTGTCGACGGGGACCACGCCGGCGGCCTTGCCGGGGCGCTCGGTCTTGATCTGGGTGCCGGTCGCGAGGAAGTCGTCGACGAGGTGCATCGTCGCCGGATGCACGCCCGCGGTGGCGAACCCGTGGTTGCGCGCCCGGCCGTAGCGCAGGCGGAAGCCCCCCGGTTCCGAGGGGTGTGAGAAGACCGGACGGCCCGCGATCAGGTCGCGCAGGAACTTCTTGCTGGGGTCGGGACGGGGCGGCCCCGCCGGTTCCTCGACGGCGCCCCCGGCCTCCTCGACAGCGTCTCCGTCTCCGTCGCCGCCGGCCTCGGCGTCGGCATCGCCCTCGTCGGCGTCCTCGCTCTCGTCGTCCGTGCCGATGGTGCCGTCGATGAGGTCCTGGAGCCAGGGCCAGTCCACCTCGTCCAGGTTGCGGGTGTAGCGCTGGATCTTCGGGGCTTTCAGCGCGATCCCCTCGGCGAGGACGAGACACATCCCCCCGCGTGGCGAGTTCGAGTCGACGCGTTCGAGGTCCCGAAACCCGGAGACCTCCTCCTCGCCGGTCGCCTCGCCGTCCAGCATGATCGGGACGTGCTCGGCGATGAACTTCGTCTCCACGTCCCTGGGGGAGTACTGGAGGCCGGTCTCCTGGTCGTACAGCGCCACCTCCTCGGCGTATCGCTCGACCTCCGCGTCGCGGGCCTTGTACTGGTCGATACCGAGCATAGCGCGGGCGTAGTCGGCGACCAGCACCGACAGCGCCTGTGCGGTCCCGCCCGCGGACCTGATCGGCCCGGCGTAGTAGACGTTGACGAACTCCGTGCCGTCGTCGTTTTCCAGGACTTCGACGCGGTCGATTCCCTCGATGGGCGCGGCGACCACGCCCTCGGTCAGCAGGGCGACCGCCGTCCGGACCGCGCCCTCGACCTTGCCGGCTTTCGTCTCGTAGTCACCCACACTCCCCTCGACGAAGTCGGAGACGAGGGCCAGCGCGGCTTCCTCGCGGCTCATCTCGCCTTCGAGTTCGCGGACGCGCTCGGCGACGCCATCGATGCCGAGGATGTTCTCGACGCGGTCGGCCATGTCCTTCGCGACGGGGATCTCGACGTCGTCAGTGGGGTCTCCGCCGCGCTCGCGAGCGCGCTCGGCCACGTCGAAGGCCTCGTCGAGCTGGGATTCCAGCCGCTCGAAGTAGCGCTCGTCGACGTCTCTCATGCCGTCGCCTCCCGACGGGTCGCATCGGACACCGCGGGGCAGTCCGTCGCGCCCATCACAGCGGCCAGAGGTCCAGGTCGGTCGTCTCGTCGTGGGCGCGTTCGAGCGGGACGTCGAACTCGACTGCCAGGTAGTCCATGCTCGTGGGAGGTGCCGGACCGACAAAAATACTTCCGGCCGCGGTAGGGTGGCGCGAGCGGGGAATGCGCGGCGCTCCGCGCGGCGAAGTCGAAGCGACATCGCCACCTCGCACGACCCGCGAACAGTGCGTGCCACGGAGATCGAGCGCCGCTCACACGGGGAGCGACAGCGTGCACACGGGCTGGTCGTGGTCGGCGTCGTAGAGTTGCAGTTCGGAGACGGTCCACTCGACGGGGTCGATATCGCGGGCACAGAGCGCGTCGGCGCGCTCGGGGGAGCCGCCGCGCGCGACGGTGACGTGGGGGGTGTACTCGTCGCCCTCCAGTCCGTCGACGGGTTCGAAGACCTCGCAGAGACGCTCGTGGACCGCGCGGAGGCCGGGGCTCTCGACGGCGAGGTAGACGACCGGTGAGGGACCGGTGACGGCCTCGCGGAACTGGTCGACGGCGGTGACGCGGGCCGCGAACGGGGGCGTCCCGGCGAGTGCCTCCCGGGCGCGGGCGCCGAGGCGGTGGACCGCGTCGGGGCCCGTCCCAGGGTCGAGGCGCTTGCAGACGAGCGTGTGCTCGTCCCGGCGGCGGGCGCGAGCGTCCGGTACCTCGCGGGCGAGGTCGCTCGCGAGGCGCGCCACGTCCGAGGGGACCGGGACGTTCAGGCTGTACACGTCTCTGGACTGGGTACTACCGGCCAAAAGTCCACCGCTCGGTGCCGAAACCCCGGACGGGGGCCTGTGACCCCGAGTCAGATCCGGTCGAGCAACCAGAGCAGGATGAGGACGACGGCGATCAGCCCGAAGACCGACTTGAACGGACCGAACACGAGGTCGACGACCGACTCGAGGATCTCCAGGCCGATCCAGACGACGACGAGGACGAGCACGACCTTCAACAGGGTGTCGACGTCGATATCGCCACGGTAGTCCATGTCCGTGCCCCGAGCGACGGAAGTAAAGGCCTTGTGTCCCCGCGGGAAACCGATTTATCGGCTGAAAGAGCGCGGCCGGACCACGAAAGCCTTTCAGCGGCGCACTCGAACACGCTGACAATGTATGCGGTTCGCGCCGTCGTGACGATAGCCGTCGCGGTCGCCTTCGCCGTCTCAGCCGCCACACCAGCGCTTGGCGGGGCCGCACTGGCAGCCTCGTCGGGACCGGCGGTCGAGGGGGGACAGTCGGCACAGCCCGAGCCGGGCTTCCTGCAGACCTCGGTCGACCCCGACGTCGTGGTGTTGCGCGCCGACGTCGACGAGTCCGGGACGGCGGAGTGGACCGTCGAGTACCGGCTGCGACTCGACGACGAGAACACGACCGAGGCATTCGAGTCCGTCCGGTCCGACATCGAGACCAACGCCTCGGCGTTTACGGCGCGGTTCGCCGACGGTATGAGTCGAACCGTCGCCAGCGCCGAGAACGCGACCGGCCGCGAGATGGGGCTTGTGAACGTCACTGTCTCGGCCGACCGGCAGACCTTCGGCCAGGAGTACGGCGTCATCACCTACCGGTTCACCTGGACGAACTTCGCCACGACCGACGGCGACCGACTCCACGCGGGCGACGCGATCGCGGAACTGTTCCTCGACAGCGAGACGGCACTCGTGCTCGGCTATCCCGAGGGGTACGGCGTCGAGTCGGTCCAGCCGCGGCCGACCGAGAACCGCACGAACGCGGTCGTCTGGCGCGGCCCGGTCGATTTCGGTCCCGAGGAACCGCGACTGGTCGTCGCGCCAGGCGCCGGCGAGGGTGGGGGCTTCCCGGCCACGCTCCGGTTCGTCGCCGGCGCGGTGGTCCTCCTGCTCGCCGTCGTCGGCGGCGCGTGGCTCTACCGCGAACGAACGACCGACGTTCCGCCGCCCGCCGCGGGCGAGTCCGCCGACGCCGCCGGGGCCGGCGAGAGCGGGGGTGGAGCGGCCGCCGCGGCCGACGACGGCGACGAACCCGAAGAACCGCCCGAGGAACTGTTGAGCAACGAGGAGCGCGTGATCAAGCTACTCGACGAGTCCGGCGGGCGGATCAAACAACAGCGGATAGCCGAGGAGTTCGACTGGACCGACGCCAAGACGAGCCAGGTCGTCGGGAGCCTCCGGGACGACGACGCCGTCGAGACGTTCCGGATCGGGCGCGAGAACGTCGTCACGCTCCCCGAAGAGAGCGACCTGATCGACGGCGGTGACGACGAGACGTGACCCGCGTTCGTCCGGCGGCGGGACGGTCGGTGACCGCCCGTGCGAACGCCGCCGGGGACGCCGGCGTGGTAATCGGTGTGCGGTCACCTCCACCCGGCCGACGAGTCGACGGGACGGAACGGCCACTGTCGGGCGTTTAATCGGGCTTAATCCGGCTTGATCCGGGTTCGAGGTCGGTGGTTTATATGCAGATAGCCCGTCAAGGTAGGAACGAGAATGGCCGATACAGTCGCGGTCGTCGCGGTGGTCCTGGCAGTGGCCGTGGCGGGCGTCGCCGCTGCGGCGCCGGTCGCCTCGAGCGCCGGACTCACCGCCGGGACAGCCGCCCAGGCGACGCCGGTGAACGACACCGACATCGCGCCGGGCGAACGGATGGCAGGCGTCGTCGGCGCCGAGCAGGCCGCGGTCGAGAGCGAAGTCGCGGTCCGGGCGTTCGAGCGCCGGGTGGCGGTCGCGAACTCCTCGACGGCCAAGGCCGGGGTCGTCGAGTCGGAGGTCGAGAACCTGCAGGCGCGTCTCGACGAACTCGCCGACCGCGAGGCCGAACTCCGTCGCGCCCGCGAGAACGGGACACTCTCGACCGGCCAGTACCGGGCGCGGCTGGCGAAACTCTACGCCGAGCAGCGCGCCCTCCAGCGGCTGGCCAACCGGACCGAGCGCGTCGCCCGCGACCTGCCCGAGCAGGCGCTGCGCGAGCAAGGCGTCAACGTCACCGCCCTCCGTACCCTCCGGTCACAGGCCCGGAACCTCACCGGGCCCGGAGTGGCCGCGGTCGCCCGCGACGTCGCGGGCGAGAGCGTCAGTCGGCCGGCCGGTGCGGGACCGCCCGACTTCGTCGAAAACCGGACCGGTGGCCCCCCCGATAGCGGAAACGGCCCACCGGGCGAGAGCGAACGTGGTCCCCCGGCCAACCGGAGCGGCGGACCCGCCAGTAACGGGACCGGGCCACCCCGGAACGGGACCGGCGCACCCGGCAACGGACAGGGAACCAACAACGGAGCCGGGGCTCCCGGCAACAGGACCGGTCCCCCCGGGAACGAGACCGGACCGTCCGAGCAGTCCGGCGGGCCGAACGGGAACCAGACTGGCGGCCCCAACCAGGGACAGGGCCCCGCGGGTAACGGGACCGGTGGAACCGACGGCGGCCAGGGCGACCGTGCCGGCAACAGCACCGGACCGGGGTCCGGCAGCGGTGATAGTTCAGGCAACGACACCGGGAACGGCAACGACGGCGAGGCCGGCGACGGTGGCGGCTCGGGCAACAACAGCGACGGCGCCAGCGCCGAGACGACTCTGCGAGTAGTCTGACGCGGCCGATGGGCGACCACTTCGACACCCGGTCACAGCCCTCACACGTCTGTCAGTCACCCGCACGAGCCCGCTTCGGAACCTTTTAATATCGAACTGTGATTAAGGACGGGTACATGACGCGGACCGACGAACCCGGCACACCGGCTGCGGCGAGTCGGCGGTCCGTCACTCGATTCTCCCCGCGACAGCGACGACCGGGCCGTTAGGCCCGCTACTACTCACACCCCATCGTCGTCTCGTTCCGTTGCCAACTCCCGCCACCGTCGGGTTCCGGGCGGACACCCCACCCGACACCCCACCACAGATGACACCTGACCTGCCAGCACACACCGCATCCGACCCATCCGGCACAGTCGCGCTCGCCTTCTCGGGCGGGCTCGATACCACCGTCTGCGTCCCGCTCCTCACGGAGGAGTACGGCTACGACGACGTCATCGGCGTCACCGTCGACGTCGGCCAGCCCCGCAAGGAGTTCGACGAGGCCGAGGAGACCGCCGAGGCGCTCGGCATCGACCACTACGTCGTCGACGCCAGAGCCGAGTTCGCCGACCTCTGTCTGCAGTCGGTCAAGGCCAACGGCACCTACCAGGGCTACCCCCTCGGGACCGCGCTGGCGCGGCCGGTCATCGCCGAGGCCATCCTGGAGGTCGCCGAGGAACAGGGCTGTGCGGCGCTCGCTCACGGCTGTACGGGCAAGGGCAACGACCAGTTGCGCTTCGAGGCGGTCTGGCGCGCCTCCGACCTGGATGTCATCGCCCCGGTCCGCGAACTCGGACTCACCCGCGAGTGGGAAAACGAGTACGCCGCCGAGAAGGGCCTGCCCGTGGAGGGCGGTGACGGCGGCCGCTGGAGCATCGACACCAACCTCTGGAGCCGCTCGGTCGAGGGGTCGGAACTCGAAGACCCCGCTCACGTCCCCGGCGAGGAGATCTACGACTGGACCCAGGCGCCCGGCAACGCCGAGACGGAGACGCTGACGGTCGCCTTCGAACAGGGCGAGGCGGTCGCGCTCGACGGCGAAGAGATGGACGCCGTGTCGCTCATCGCGGAGTTGAACGAGCGCGCCGGGAAACACGGCGTCGGGCGGACGGACACGATGGAAGACCGCATGCTCGGGCTCAAGGTGCGGGAGAACTACGAGCACCCCGCTGCCACAGTCTTGCTGAACGCCCACGAGGCCCTGGAGGCGCTCGTGCTCACCCAGGAAGAGCGCGCGTTCAAAGGGCAGGTCGACCAGCGCTGGGCCCGGAAAGGCTACGAGGGGCTGGTCGACGCGCCCCTGACCAGGGCCCTGGAGTCGTTCATCGAGCGGACCCAGACGAAGGTGACGGGAACGGTCACGGTCAAACTCGACGGCGGGCAGGCCCGCCCCGTGGGCCGGGACAGCGAGTACGCGGTCTACAGCGAGTCGGCGGCGTCGTTCAACGAGGAAGCAGTGACCGACGACATCGAGCAGAACGACGCGACGGGCGTCGCGAAGTACCACGGCTTCCAGTCGCGCCTGGCAAACCGCGTCGCACAGAACGTCGCCGCGAAGCAGGCGGAGACGGCCGCCACCGACGGCGGCGAATCGACCGACGGCGACACCGAGACGAACGGCGAGTGAACCCATGACCGACAGCGAGGACACCGGCGAACCCGAAAACGGTGAGAACGGCGCGAGCGGCGGGACCGCGGTCCGTCGCGACCGCTTTGCCGGCGGCCCCGCTCGGGGGTTCATGTCCTCGCTGGCCGCGGACAGGCGCATCTTCGCGGCGGACCTGGCCGTCGACCGCGCGCACACGGTGATGCTCACCGAACAGGGTATCATCGACGACGAGGACGCGGGGGGGATCCTCGCGGCGCTCGACGGCGTCGAGGCGGCGGGGCACGGCGCGTTGCCCGACGCGGAGGACGTCCACGAGGCCATCGAGACAGCAGTGATAGAACGCGTCGGGCCCGAGGGCGGGCGGATGCACACCGCCCGCTCGCGCAACGACGAGGTGGCGACGTGCATCCGCTACCGGTTGCGCGCGGACCTGCTCGACGCGCTGGAGACGGTCACGGGCGCTCGCGAGGAACTCCTGGGCGTGGCCGACCAGCACCGCGAGACGCTGTTGCCCGGCTTCACCCACCTGCAGTACGCCCAGCCCGTGACGGTCGCACACTGGGTGGCGTCCTACGAGGGCGCCTTCGCTCGCGACACCGAGCGGTTGCTGGCGGCCTGCGACCGGACGAACCGCTCGCCGCTGGGGGCGGCGGCGTTCGCCGGGACGCCCTTCGACGTGGACCGCGAGCGCACCGCCGAGTTACTGGGTTTCGAGTCGGTCGTCGAGAACTCGATGGACGCCGTCTCCACGCGGGACTTCCTCGTCGAGGCCACGGCCGCGATGGCGACGCTGGCCGCGACGCTGTCGGGACTGGCCGAGGACGTCGTGGTCTACGGCGGCCGGGGGTACGTCGAGATCAGCGACGACTACGCCTCGACGTCGTCGATCATGCCCCAGAAGAAAAACCCCGATACGCTCGAACTCGTCCGCGCGACGAGCGGCGAGGCATACGGGGCGCTCCAGGGGCTGTTGACGACGCTCAAGGGCCTGCCCCGGTCGTACAACATCGACCTCCAGGAGGCGACGCCCCACGCGTGGACGGCCGTCGACGCAGTGCCCGAGGCGCTTTCGGTGGCGACGGGCGCCGTCGCGACCGCCGAGTGGAACGAGGCGGTCAGCGCCGCGGAGGCCGCGGCGGGCTTTTCGACGGCGACCGGCGTCGCCGACCGCCTGGCGATGGCGGGACTGCCCTTCCGGACCGCTCACGAAGTCGTCGCGACGGCCGCCGAGCGCATCGACGGCCAGCCCGACGTCGCGGCGGTCGAGGCCGCTGCCGAGGAGGTACTGGGCGCGGACCTCCCGGAGTTCGTCGACCGCGAGACGCTGGCGGCGACGCTCGACCCCGTCGAGAGCGTGGCGATGCGCGACTCGCAGGGCGGGCCCGCTCCCGCGGCCGTGGCAGCGAGCGTCGAGCGCGCCCGCGACCGCCTCGACGCGGACCGCGAGGCCGGCGCCGACCGCCGCGACTCGGTCGCGGCCGCCGACGAGGCGCTCGCCCGGGAGGTGGCGACGTATGTCTGAACGCGCGGCCGTCCCCGGCACCCGGGCGACGCGAACGACGACCCGCCCTGCGGGCCGACCGCCGGGACCGCCGGCCCCTCCCGGGTCACCTACCAGAAAAATTATACCGTGATTCGACTGTCGCTGTATTCGCCCTCTCGATGCGCTTAGAGTGTGGTACGTGTCTTTCCACCTTCTGATAAGTTCGAAGCCTTTAAGTGGGTCGGTGCGCGAGTAGTGGGTACGATGACGGAATGCGTCGAGTGCGGGGCGGAGGTATCCCTGCACGACGACATCGAGACGGGAGAGATCGTCGACTGTGCGACCTGCGGTGCGGAGCTCGAAGTCGTCGACACCGAACCTCCAGTCCTCGAGACGGCGCCCGAGCTCGAAGAGGACTGGGGTGAGTGAGATTGCAGGTCGGCATCCTCTACTCCCGGATCCGTCGGGACGAGAAGCTGCTGCTGAGCGAGTTGCGCGAACGGGGCCACGACGTGACGAAGATCGACGTCCGCAAACAGCGGTTCAACATCGCGGACCCGCCCGCTGAGATGGCGGACGTCGACATCCTCGTCGACCGGTGTCTGGCGACGAGTCGCTCGCTCTACGCGACGCAGTTCGCCGAGGCCTACGGCATCCCCGTGGTCAACGACCACGCGACCGCGGAGGTGTGTGCGAACAAGGTCAAGAACAGTCTCGCGCTCCAGAACGCGGGCGTCCCGACCCCCGAGACCGACGTCGCGTTCACCAAGGACGCCGCCCTCGAGAGCATCGAGGACTTCGGCTATCCCTGCGTGTTGAAGCCGGTGGTCGGCTCGTGGGGTCGCCTGATGGCGAAGATCGACTCCCGGTCGGCGGCCGAGGCCATCCTGGAGCACAAGGAGACGCTCGGTCACTACGAGCACAAGGTCTTCTACATCCAGGAGTTCGTCGACAAGCCCGGTCGCGACATCCGCGTGGTGGCCGTCGACGGCGAACCCGTGGCGGGGATGGTCCGCTCGTCGGACCACTGGCTGACCAACGCCGCCCAGGGCGCGACGACCGAGGAAGTCGAGGTCACGCCGGAGATGCGCGACCTCGTCGAGGCCGCGAGCGACGCGGTCGGCGACGGCCTGCTGGGCGTGGACCTGATGGAGACCGGCGTCGACGACGCGGGGAACCCCGCCGGGTTCACGGTTCACGAGGTCAACCACACCGTCGAGTTCAAGGCCCTGAACGAGGTGACCGAGGTGGACCTGCCGGCGCGGGTCGTCGACTGGCTCGAGGAGCGAGCCGGCGCCGGGAGTGAAACGCCAGAGGTTACTACCTGAAGGGTCGAGAGGCGCTATGAGCTACACCGCATCGGTCGTCGGGGGCAGCGGCTTTACCGGCGGCGAACTCCTCAGGTTGCTCGCGGGTCACCCCGAGTTCGAGGTGGTCCAGGCGACGAGTCGCTCCGAGGAGAACAAGACTGTCGGCAACGCCCACCCCAACCTGCGCGGGCTGGACCTGCGCTTTTCCGCGCCCGACGACCTGGAACCGGTGGACGTCCTCTTCGCCGCGACGCCCCACGGCGTCTCGATGGGCCGGATCGACGGGTTCCGGGAGGCGGCCGACACCGTGGTGGACCTGTCGGCGGACTTCCGGCTGGACACCGAGGCACAGTACGACGAGTGGTACGACGGCCACGAGCGCCCCGAACTCCTCGGGGAGGCCGTGTACGCCCTCCCCGAGTTGACCCGCGACGAGTTGCCCGGCGCGGACCTCATCGCCTCGGGCGGGTGTAACGCGACCGCCACCATTCTGGGGCTCAAGCCGCTGTTCGACGACGACGTCCTCTCGGGTGACGAGCAAGTAGTGGTGGACGTGAAAGTCGGCTCCTCGGAGGGGGGTGCCGGCGGCGGCGCCGCCTCCTCGCACCCCGAGCGGTCGGGGGTCGTCCGGCCCTACGCGCCGACGGGCCACCGCCACGAGGCCGAGATCGAGCAGTTCCTCGGCGTGGACGTCTCCTTTACCGTCCACGCGGTGGACATGACCCGCGGCGCGTCGGCGACGTGTCACGTCTTCCCCGGCGGGCCCGTCTCGAAGGGCGACCTCTGGAGTGCCTATCGGGGCACCTACGAAGAGGAACCGTTCGTCGAACTCGTCGCCGGGGGCGGCGGCGTCTATCGCTACCCCGAACCCAAGGCCGTCGCGGGGACCAACCGCGCCGAAGTGGGCTTCGAACTCGACCCCGGGAACGGGCGCGTGGTCGTGTTCTCGGCCATCGACAACATGATGAAGGGGTCGGCCGGACAGGCCGTCCACGCGGCCAACGTCGCGCTGGGCATCGAGGAGACCGCCGGCCTCGGCTTCCGGGGCCTGCATCCGGTCGGCGCCCCCTGACAGACCATGACGACAGTAGTCAAGATAGGCGGCGCTCGCGCGGTCGACCCCGCGGGGGCGCTCTCGGACGTCGCAACGCTGGTGAACGACCGCGGTGAGCGGGTCGGAGTCGTCCACGGCGGGTCGACCGCCGTCGACGAGACGCTCGAACGACTCGGGATGGAACCCGAGTACGTCGAGACGCCCTCGGGCGTCGTGGGTCGGTTCACCGACGAGGAGACCATGGAGGTCTTCGAGATGGTCTTCGGCCACCTCAACACGCGACTGGTCGCCGGCCTCCAGACGCTGGACGTGGACGCCGTGGGTCTCAACGGCGTCGACGGCAAGTTGCTGTACGGCCCCCGGAAGTCCGCCGTGCGCGTCGTCGAGGACGGCAAGCGCAAGATCCGGCGGGGCGACCACTCGGGGAGCATCAGGCAGGTCAACGCCGAGTTGCTGGAGACGCTGCTCGACGACGGGTACACGCCCGTCGCGAGTCCGCCGATGGCCGGCGCCGACGAAGATGGCGTGACGCCCGTCAACACCGACGCCGACCGCTCGGCCGCCCACGTCGCCGGCGCGCTCGGCGCGACGCTGGTCCTGTTGACCGACGTCGCGGGCATCTACCGGGACCCGGACGACCCCGGGACGCTCATCGAGTCCGTCGAGACGCCCGCCGAGTGGGCCGACCTCGAGGACGCCGCCGAGGGGTTCATGGGCCGGAAAGTGATGGCCATCGAGGAGGCGCTGGACGGCGGCGCCGGCGAGGTTATCGTCGCCGACGCCAACGCCGAGGAGCCGGTCCTGTCGGCGCTCTCGGGCGGCGGCACGCACGTCCACGCGTCGGCACTCGAAAGTGAAAGCGATACGGCGGAGGAGGACTGACCACTGTTATGACCGGATTCGTCTTTTCCGAGAAACCCATCCAGATCGAGGAGGGCGACGGGCCCTACCTCTACGACGACGGCGGCACCGAGTACCTCGACATGGGGGCCTCGTACGCGTGTGTCCCGCTGGGACACGGCCACCCCGCGGTCCACGAGGCCGTCACCGGGCAGTTCGAGAAGCTGACCTACGTGCAGGCCTCCTATCCCAACGCCACACGCACGGCGCTGTACGAGCTGCTGGCCGAGACCGCGCCCCGCGACGTCGACTACACGTGGCTCTGTAACTCGGGGACCGAGGCCAACGAAGCAGCACTCAAATTCGCCCGCTCGGCGACCGGAAACTCGAAGATCATCGCGACGATGCAGGGCTTTCACGGTCGGACGATGGGCGCGCTCGCGACGACGTGGAAAGAAAAGTACAAGAAGCCCTACGAGCCGCTGATCGGGGACGTCGAGTTCGTTCCCTACGGCGACCCCGAGGCGATGGCCGACGCCGTCGACGACGAGACGGCCGCCGTGATCGTCGAACCCGTCCAGGGCGAGGGCGGGATCAACCCGCCGACCAGGGAGTTCCTCCAGACAGCACGCGTCGAGACGGCGACCAGCGGCGCGGCGCTCATCTTCGACGAAGTACAGACGGGAATGGGCCGGACCGGGACCCTGTGGGCGTCCGAGTGGGCCGACGTCGTCCCCGACATGATCACCGCCGCGAAGGGGCTGGGCAACGGCTTCCCCGTCGGCGCGACGCTCTGTCGGGAGTGGATCGCCGAGAACTACGGGTCGCACGCCTCGACGTTCTCTGGCGGGCCGGTCGTCGCCGCCGCCGCGGGCGCGACGGTCGAAACCATCGTCGAGGAGGACATTCCGACCCACGCCGCCGACGTCGGCGGCTATCTCATGGAGCGCCTGGACGCCGAACTCGGCGACGAGGTGCGCGAGGTGCGCGGCGAGGGCCTGATGGTCGGCATCGAGGTCGGTCGCGGCGCCACCCGCGCACTGAAGCAACTCGCCCTGAACCACGGGATCCTGGCGCTCCCCGCCGGCCGGACGGTCGTGCGCCTGCTCCCGCCGCTGACCATCGAGGAGGAACACGCCGACCGCGTCGTCGAGGCGATGACCGAGGTGGTTGGCGATGAGTGAATCCACGGCGGACACGGAAGAGCAGGACCGCGAGGCGAGCGCCACCGACCCCGACGAGGCGGCCCGCGAGTTGCTCGTCGACCTCGTGTCGATCCCCTCCGTGTCGGGCGAGGAAAGGGAGTGTGCCGAGCGCCTCGCCGATTTCTTCGAGTCCCACGACCGCGAGGTGTGGATCGACGAGGTGGGCAACGTCCGCGCGCCGGCCGACGACGGCGTCCTCCTGACCTCCCACGTCGACACCGTCCCCGGCGACATCCCCGTCAGGGTCGAGCGCGTGCCTCCAGAGGAGGCACGGAACGGAGCCGGTGAAACCGCCGACGGCGACGAGGGCGAACCCGAACTGTGGGGGCGCGGCAGCGTCGACGCGAAGGGACCGCTCGCGTCGATGGCCGTCGCGGCCGTCCGGACGGGGGCGTCGTTCGTCGGCGTCGTCGGCGAGGAAGTGGATTCGCGGGGCGCGCGCCACCTGGTCGCGGACCGCGAGCAGGTACCCGAAGCCGTCGTCAACGGCGAACCCTCCGGCTGGGACGGTATCACCCTGGGGTACCGCGGCCTGCTCGCGGGCACGTACGTCGCCACCTCCGAGTCGGGCCACTCCTCGCGCCCGGAGAACAACGCCATCCAGGACGCGATGGACTGGTGGGCACGCGTCGAGGACGAGTTCGGCCACGACGAGTGGGTGCCCGTCTTCGAGCGGGTCACGTGCAAACCCGTCGAGTTCGAGGGCGGTCCCTCGGCGGACGGCCTCTCCGTTGAGGCGACGATGGACGTCCAGTTGCGCGTCCCGCCCGAGTACACCACCGAGGAGGTGCGCGAACTCGCGGACGGCCACCTCGACAACGGCACCGTCCAGTGGCACGACGCCGTCGAACCGGTCATGCAGAACCCCCGGACCCCCGTCGGACGGGCGTTCCGCGGGGCGGTCCGCGACGTGGGCGGCGACCCCCGACTCCTGCGGAAGACCGGCACAAGTGATATGAACGTCTACGCACAGGAGTGGAACTGTCCGATGGTGACCTACGGCCCCGGCGACTCGGACCTGGACCACGCGCCCGACGAGCACCTCTCGCTGGCGGAGTACGACCGCGCCGTCGCCGTCCTCGAAGCCGCGGCCCGGCGCCTGCTCGAGGAGTAACAGACCATGAACTTCTTAGACGTCGACGACCTGACGACCGACGAACTGGACACCGTCCTCTCTCGTGCGGCCGACATCGAGACGGACTACCGCGCGAACGGCGCGAGCGACGAACTCGACGGCCGGACGCTCGGGATGATCTTCGAGAAACCTTCGACCCGAACGCGCGTCTCCTTCGAGACGGGCATGACCCAGCTGGGCGGCCACGCGGTCTTCCTGGGCCCCGACGACATCGGGCTGCACGGCCGCGAACCGGTCAAGGACATCGCGCGAGCGCTCGGTCGCTACGTCGACGTCGTGATGGCCCGCGTCTTCGACCACGCCGACGTGGTGGAACTCGGCCGGTACGCCGGGGTCCCGGTGGTCAACGCGCTGACCGACGACGCCCACCCCTGCCAGACGCTCGCGGATCTCCTGACCATCCGCGAGCACTTCGACGACCCCGAGGTGGCGTGGGTCGGCGATGGCAACAACGTCTGTCAGTCGTTCGTGCTCGGCGCCGCGATGGAGGGACTCGACCTCACCGTCGCGACGCCCGAGGGCTACGGCGTCGACGGGGGCGTCCTCGAGCGCGCCCGGGGGTTAGGCGGAGCCCCCGCCACGACGCACGACCCACAGGCCGCGGTGGCAGACGCCGACGTCGTCTACACGGACGTCTGGGTCAGCATGGGCCAGGAGGACGAGCGCGAGCAGAAGTTGCGGGATTTCGAGGGCTTCCAGATCACGGCGGACCTGCTGGGCGACCGGACGCTGATGCACTGCCTGCCCGCCCACCGCGGCGAGGAGGTCACCGACGACGTCCTGGAGAGCGACAACGCCATCGTCTGGGACCAGGCGGAAAACCGCCTGCACGCCCAGAAAGGGCTGCTCGTCTGGCTGGCCGAGCAGTAACGTCCGCGAGCGAGCGGTTCACAGGACCGAACGGAGTGAGGTCCCGTTTTTTCACCCACGTTTTTGCGCCGAGGGGTCGCGAACAGAGTAAACGACCCGAGGCCGAAAAAGGTGGTCCGGAAAGGGCTATACACCCGGACACGAACCACGCAACAGTCTCGTGCACTGGTCGGGAGAAGTCGCGTTGCCCCCGGACCAGCAACTGGCCCGGTGAACTATTCGTGTCCGGGTGTATACTCGGCCGGCTGGTCGAACAGCAATGACAGAGGGGGGCAACCGGACGTCTCGCGGGGACTGGTACCTCGTACTATGGGCCGTTGTGACGAGACCGAGTTGAACGAACATCCCGGCAGCGGCCAGGGAGTGCAAGCGGGGAGTGGTCCGACAGCAGGGCGGAGTTTTTTGCGAGTGCGAACGCCAGAGCGTGCCATGGAGTTCACGGAGTTCGACGAGAGTGGCGATTCCCGCGTGCTGTTCGTGCTCGGGTGGGGCAACCGGACCGACCACGAGAACGTCCAGTGGCTAATCGAGGAACTCCTCGACGCGGGCTACGTCGTCGACGTCGGCCAGATCCCGCTGCACATCGCCGACTTCGAGCGGGAGTACCTCGCCCCGACGCGGGAACGGTACGACACGACCGGGCCCGACCGGATACTCTCACACAGTACGGGCGGGCTGATCGCCGCCCACCTCGACGCCGACGTCCCCAGGGTCTACCTGAGCCCGTGGTGGGGGCTGGCCGACGAGGGGTCACTGCTCCAGCGGTTGCTGGTCTCGCTGCCAACCAGTCGACCGGTCATCCCGATCCCCGACGACCCCGAGGCGATCGGCGACCTGGTGACCGAGCGACAGCTCGAGGACGGTGCCGACTACGGCGCGCCGGCCTTCTTTCGAACCGTCGTCGACGCCCAGGAACGCCTGCCGCCGATGCGCGAGGACGCGGTCGTGTTCTGTAGCCTGCAGGACCGCGTCGTCGGCGTCGACGCCATCGGCGCTCGCGCCCCCGCCGCCCGCACCGTGCTCTACGACGGCGGCCACGAGTTCTTCTCCTCGTCGGGACGGGAACGGACCGTCGAGGGGGTGCTGGGCGTCCTGGCCGATGGGCCGGACGCGGTCCCGTCGATCACGGCGTGACCGCCCCGCGACGACAGCGCGGCCCGCCCGGCGTCTCGACACCGCCGGCGTACCCCGTCGGCGCGGCCCACCGCGCAACGGCCTGCAGGCCCCACCGGACGGCGTCGGGTGAACAACCCTCTTGTCGCGGGGCTTCGAAACGCGGGCTATGGACGCGAGTGCCGGGTGCGCGAGTCCGTTCGACGGCCCGAGGGGAGCCACGAGCGCGAGCGGTGACGGGACCGGGGGCGCCCCGCGATGACCGGCGTCTACGAGCGCGCGCTGGGCGAGGCGGCCGACGACCTCCACCCCCGGGTCCGGGAGCGCTACGCCATCGGGCCGGGCGACGGCGCCGTCGTCGGCCGCGGGGAGATGGACATCGACAGCGGGACGCTCGCGCTGCCGGCGCTCTACGCGATGCCGGCGCGTGACCTGCTCTTTCCCGAGACCGGGACGGACGTCCCCTTCACCGTGACGACGGTGGCCTACCGGCAGGACGGCTACGAGGCGATGACCACCCGCCGGGAGTTCGACTTCGGCGACACCGACCGCCGCTTCGACTCCGTGACGGTCTGGGACCACGAACACGACCGGCTCCTGGATTTTCTCGGGCGGGGCGGACTCGTCGCGAGCGAACTCCGCCCGCGCGTCGAGGACGGCGCACTCGTCGTCGGCGGCGGTCGCCAGTGGGCGCGAGTGGCGAGTCGATACGTCCCGCTCCCGGGGCCGCTGGCGGCAGACGTCGAGGTGCGCGACCGCTACGACGACGACGGCGAGCGGTACCGCGTGTTCGGGACGGTCCGGAACGCGCTCGCGGGGCGGATCCTCCGGTATAGGGGCACCTTCACCCAGACGGTCGGGGCGATGGACCCCGTGCCCCCCGAGTTCAAACCGACGCGGCTGACGTCACTCCCGCCGGCATGAGCGACGACGCCGACGCCGAGCGAACCGAGGGCGGGGGGTTAGGGACCGTCGGGGAGGTGAGGGGAACGCCCGAGGTCGAGACCGCCCGCTGGAAGGTCCGCGACTACGCCCTGGGCGACGTCAGTGCGGCGGGCGGCGCGTTCGTCTGGACGTTCGTGAGCCTCGCGGTCCTCCTCGGCCCGGTCGAACAGCCGCTCGCACTGGCGCCGCTGGTGCTGGTCCCGGCGGGCGTGCGGATGGCCGCTCGGCCGCGCTTCGCGGGAGCGGCCGACCGGTTCCACGCCGCGGCGACGCTCTGTCAGCCCGTCGGGGCCGCCCTCGTGACGCTCTCGCTGGTGGTCCCCGCGGGGACGACGGCCGCCGCCCTGGCGGTACCGTGGGTGCTCGTCACCGCACTGCTGGGGGCGGCGGGGCTCGCGCGGGTCCGCGACCGCCTGACGACGGCGTGGCGAACCCGGGACGGCGACGATGAGGATGCACGGGACGGCGCTCCGGCCGGACTCTGGACGGTGCTGACCGCACCGGAGACGCTGGTCGACGCCGGGTTCGCGTACGTGACCGCCGGGAGTACCGCGCTGGTGCTCTCGCATCTGGGCGTCACCTTCTGGTTCGACCCGACGGTCGTCGCCCTCACGGCGGTACACTTCCACTACGCCGGGTTCGTCCTGCCGGTGTTCACGGGACTTGCGGGCCGGTGTGTCGGTCCCACGGGGGACCGCGTGTACCGACCCCTGGCCGCGGTCGTGCTCGTGGGGCCGGCGCTGATCGCGGTCGGGATCGCCGTCTCGCCGGTCGTCGAACTCGTCGCCGTCGGGGCGTTCACGCTGGCGGTCGCGGCGCTGGGCGGGTACGTTGCCCTCCGGGTCGCCCCCCGTCGCCCCCGTGCACAGCGAGTGCTCCTGCGGCTTGCGGCACTGGCGCTGCCGGTCTCGATGGCCCTGGCGCTCGCCTACGGTGTCGGTGCCTACACCGGGACCCCGCCGCTCGGGCTAACCCTCGATACCATGGTCACGCTCCACGGGTCGCTCAACGCTTACGTCTTCGGCTTTTTCGGGTTCATCGCGTGGCGGCTGTCTGTCCCCCGCGGCCCCCGGCGTGGCGGGTTCGTTCCCCCGACCGGTCGGGGGAGTGAACCGCTCCGTCGGGCGCGGAACGAACACTGAAGTCGGGGCCGCGAGTAGACCGGGGTAATGACGGACCACGAGGTCGTCTCGGCCGGAGAACTCGGCGCCGAGGAGCTGCTCGACACGCTCAAGCGCGAGCAACGCGTCATCGTCCGCACCGAGTTCCTGGGGTCGGAACACGAGGTGACCCTGCGGTGGGACGGCGAGACGTTCTACTGTGATACGCCGACGCGTCTCCACAAACACGACGACGAAGACGAGATGCGCGCCTGTCTGGAGAACCAGGGATACGGTCGATGACCGTCCCGTCGCGGCCGGGTGAGGCTCCCGAAACCGGGCGAGTGCCGGGTAACGTATCCGTTTATGGGTGGGGCGTGCCAACGTGGAATCACAATGGTCACGGCGGACCCATCGCCTCAGCGGTTTCGCGAACTCATGCTCGACGAGGAACCGACGTTCGCGGACGTCCTCGCCTGCGTGTTCGGGATCCAGGACCACGAGGTCCGGACGTACCTGACGCTGCTTGACAACCCCGGAAGCACCGTCGAGGAACTGGCCGGCGAACTGGACCGCGACCGCAGCAACGTCAACCGGTCGCTGTCGACGCTCCGCGGGAAGGGGCTCGCCGAGCGCGAACGCCGCCTGCTCGACGGCGGTGGCCACATCTACCAGTACGCCGCGACGCCCCTCCCGGAGGCCCGCGAGTTGATGCACGAAACCCTGGACGAGTGGGCAGCCTACGTCCACGACCGCATCGACGATTTCGGGGAGGAGACCGTCTGACCGGGCGCGTTCCCAGGGCCGGGACCGCGGTAGCGTTCCCCGGGGTCGGGACAGCGAACAGACGGCACGGTGACTGATAGTGATTATTGTAGCGATTTACCGGTACGCGCCGGCACCGGTACCGGTGCAATCCGGAAATAATCTACAATAATCACTATGACGCGTGGCGGTGTGCCGTGCACCCGCGGACCGCCACGCGGCGAGGGTCAGGCCACGCCCACGGGTGGTCGACCCGTCCGGTATAAACGCTTGCACGGGACAGCCGGCGCCTCGGCCGGGAGTCGGCGGCGTCGACAGAGGGGGCCCGGCGGGCAAACCACGCCGTTTTTTCCCTCGCGCGCCGATGGCTCGGGTAATGAGTGCACACCTCGACCTGGACGAGGCGGATCCCGACGTCGCGGCCGACGGCGTCTGGCTGACCTGCATCGAGTGCGGGGAGACGTTCGCCCCCTTCGACGCCGTCCGCTACACCTGTGACCACTGCGACGGCCTGCTGGAAGTTCGGTACGCCGACCTGCCGACCTGGGAGGACTTCGGTCGCGTCGGCGGTCCCGAAAACGACGGCTACGGCGTCTGGCGGTACAGTCCAGCCCTGCCCTTCGAGTCGGGCGTCTCTCTGCCGGAGGGCGGGACGCCGCTCCATCACGTCCCCCGCCTCGAGGCGGAGGTCGGGGTCGCGAACCTCCGGGTGAAACACGAGGGGATGAACCCGACGGGGTCGTTCAAGGACCGCGGGATGACCGTCGGGGTGCGGGTCGCACGGGAAGTAGGCGTCGACCGCCTGGCGTGTGCGTCGACGGGCAACACGTCGGCGGCGCTGGCGGCCTACGGCGCTCGCGGGGGTATGGAGACGCTCGTCCTCCTCCCCGCGGGGAAGGTGGCGGCGGGCAAGGTCGCCCAGGCCAGCCTCCACGGCGCCCGCATCCTGGAGGTCGACGGCAACTTCGACCGCTGTCTCGACATCGTTCAGGACCTGGCCGCCCGCGGGGAGGTGTACCTGCTCAACTCGCTGAACCCGTTCCGCCTCGAGGGACAGAAGACCATCGGCCTGGAGATCATGGAACGGTTCTACGCCGACGAGGGCCGCTATCCCGACCGGATCGTCCTCCCGGTGGGCAACGCGGGCAACACCGCGGCGCTGTACAAGTGTTTCCGCGAACTCCGGCGGGCGGGCGCCATCGACGCCGACGAGGTACCGAAACTCACGGGCGTCCAGGCAGCGGGGTCGGCACCGATGGTCGAGGCGGTCCGTGAGGGCAACGACGAGGTCCGGCGCTGGAACGACGTCGAGACCCGGGCGACGGCCATCCGTATCGGCAACCCCGTCAACGCCCCCAAAGCCCTCCCGGGTATCCGCGAGACGGGCGGGACAGCCGTCGCGGTGTCCGACGAGGCGATCACGGACGCACAGCGCTCGCTCGCCGAGGAGGGCATCGGGGTGGAACCCGCCTCGGCCGCCTCCATCGCGGGTCTGCGGAAACTCCGGGAGTTGGGGGAGGTCGACGCCGACGAGGACGTCGTCTGTCTGACGACGGGCCACCTCCTGAAAGACCCCGACGCCGCCTACGAGGCCGGCAGTGACCCCGAACCCGTTCCCGCGGACACCGAGGCGGTGCTGGAACACCTCGCGGAGTGATACTGTCGGACACAAGTACGTGAACACGCTATCGAAACGCCCGTTCCCGGTCGAACGAGCCACCGACGGTGGCCTCACGTGTGTCCGACAGTATGAGCGGCGGGGCGGTGGCGACCCGCCGGTGACGTGTTCGGAACGCTTTACCCCCGGCGGGCGGTCACAGCGGACATGGAACTGACAGGACCCGACGACCGCGTGGTGGTCGAGTTCGCGCCCGACCGCCCGACTCTGGCCGTCTCCCGCGACGGTACGACCGTCCTCGACCACTCCTATCTCCCCGTGTCGAAACTCGTGACCGAACTCCACGGCGTCTCCTGGCACGACGGCGGCGACGTGACTCTCACCGACCCCGAACCACTCGAAGAGACCTACGAGATGGTCCGGGGGAAAGCCCGCGAGCGCGAGCACCGCGCGGTGGCGACCACCGCGACGTTCACCCACCCCGAGGCCGACGGCGACGTCCACGTCGACCTGCGGGTCGCGGACGAAGGCGTCGCCGTTCGCTATCGCGTCACCGGCGAGGGACGGGACCTGACAACCGGCGACGCGACGACGTTCGAGGTCCCTCGCGAGGCCGTGACCTACCTGACGCCCTTCGACGAGGCACACGAGGCCAGCGCCCGCCAGCAACCTGCCCGGGAGGCCGAGGGCGAATTCTGCGTCCCCGGACTCCTCGAAGTGGACGGCCAGTGGTGTCTGCTCGCAGAGGCGGGTGCCGACGGGGGCTACGGCGCCTCGCGACTCGTCGCCGACGAGGACGGGCTGACGTTCGCGGCGCCCGAAACGCAGGTCAACGCCCACTATCCCTTCAGGACGCCCTGGCGCGTGGCCGTGGTTGGTGACCTCGCCACCGTCGTCGAGTCGACGCTCGTGACGGATCTGGTCGGCGAGGCCGAAACCGACGATTCCTGGGTCGACCCCGGTCGCGTCGCGTGGTCGTGGTGGGCCGAGTCGGACAGTCCCGACGACTTCGACCGCCAGCGCGACTATATCGACTACGCGGCCGAGCGGGGCTGGGAGTACGTCCTCGTCGACGACGGCTGGCAGCGCCGGGCCGACGAGGTGCCCCGGCTCGTCGAGTACGCCGCCGAGCGCGACGTCGAGTTGTTCCTGTGGGCCCACTGGACCGACCTCGCGACCGAGAGCGAGCGCGCGGAGCGCCTGGCGACCTGGAGCGGGTGGGGCGTCGCCGGGGTCAAGGTCGACTTCATGGACCACGACGACCAGGGCCGCCTCGCGTTCTACGACCGCCTCGCCGCGGACGCGGCGGCGTACGACCTGCTGGTGAACGTCCACGGGTCGGTCGTCCCGACGGGTCTCCAGCGCCAGTACCCGCATCTCATGACCTACGAGGGCGTCATGGGCGCCGAGTACTACAAGTGGAGCACGCTCTCGGCCGAACACAACTGCACGCTCCCCTACACTCGGAACGTCGTCGGCCCGATGGACTACACGCCCGTCACCTTCTCGGCGGACTCGCGCCACACTTCGGCGGGCCACGAACTCGCCCTCTCGGTGGTGTACGAGTCGGCGCTCCAGCACTTCGCCGACGGGGTCGACGAGTACGCCGCCCGCCCGGCCGCCGAGCGCTTCCTCGAAACCGTCCCCGCGGCGTGGGAGGGGACCCGCTTCGTCTCCGGCCATCCCGGCACCGAGGCCACCGTCGCCCGGCGGGCGCGCGCCGAGCACGACGCCGACGGCGAGTGGTTCCTCGGGTCGATCACGGCCGGACCACAGCGGATCGTCACCGCCGACTGCTCGTTCCTCGGGGACGACACCGGCAAGTGGACGGCACACGTTGTCCGGGACGACGGCGACGACGGACTCGAAACGGAGGCGTGGACCGTCACGGGTCAGGAAGCCCTGGACGTCGTGGTCGCACCCAACGGCGGGTTCGTCGCGCGGTTCACCCGGGAGTGAGCGGGGCCGTCACCCGGCGCCGTCGAGGACGAGCGCAGTCGGGACCACGGGAGGCAGGGCGAGCACGCCAGCGGCGAGGAACATCCGCTCGTACCGGTGGCGGCCAGCACGACACCGAAGACGGCCGGCGAGAGCGCGACGAACAGCGGCGCTGACGGCACGGGGCGGGACCGGCGGAGAGTCGCCGACGGCGCGCAGTCAGACGCGCGTCTGCCCGGGGTTTTTGCACCGACGACACAGAGATATGAGAGCATGACACACGACGGGCACGCGACCGGCGACCCGGAGGCCGCGCCGGGGACGCCGGCCGACGCACGCACCGACCACTGGCTGACTCGCTGCGCTCGTCGCCCGGGCCCGGGTTCTCGCAGTTCGGCCGGACGCCCGTTCGACCGGTCGGTCGAGACGACGCCTCAAGCGCTCTACCTCTGGCAGATAGCCGTACTGGAAGCCAGGCTCGACGTCGAGGAGGCACGGGCCGAACGCGCAGAGCGCGACCGCCAGTACGTCATCGACCGCTACGAGAAGCTACTCGAAGAGCGAGCGAGCGGCGAACTGTACACCGACGGGGGACGGGCGATGGACCGCGAACAGTCGACTGCGCAGACCGTTACCGAACGGGCGATAGAGCGCGTCCGCTCGCTACTGTGAGGGACTGAGGCCGTCGTGTCTTTGCCGCCGAAACGGGCCAGAGCCGTCCTTACGTCCCGTTGAGCGAGATGTACGTCGTCTTGGTGATGCGCTCGTCGGCGTGGAGTTCCTCCAGTACGGACTCGGGGACGAGGTCGTCTAAGTTGTAAACGGTGAGGGCCTCGCCGCCGATAGTCTCGCGGCCGTTGAACATGCCGGCGATGTTGACGTCCGCCTCCCCGAGCACCGTGCCGATGAAGCCGATGACGCCGGGGACGTCCTCGTTGCGCGCGACGAGCATGTGGCCGCTGGGGACGGCGTCGACGCGGTAGCCGTCGATGCGGACGATGCGCGACTCCCCGTCGCCGAACTGGGTGCCGCTGACGGCGATCTCGTTCGCGCCGTCACTGACCCGGACCGTCACGAGGCTCCGGAAGTCCTCGGACTGGCGGGTCTTCGATTCGGTGACGTCGACGCCGCGACTCTCCGCGATGCCGGTGGCGTTGACGGTGTTGACCGCCCCCACCAGGGGCTCGAACACGCCCTGGAGCGCGCTCGCGGTGACGAGTTCGACGTCCTCGTCTGCGATCTCGCCGGCGTAGACGACCTCTATTTCCGAAACGCGGCCGTCGAACAGCTGGACGGCGATGGTGCCCGCCGTCTCCGCGAGGTCCAGGTACGGCCGGATCTGCCGGAAGACGGACTCGTCGACGGAGGGCGCGTTCAGCGCGTTGACGACCGGTTCGCCGGCGAAGGCGGCGAGGATCTGGTCGGCCGTCGACGTGGCGACGTTCTCCTGGGCGGCCTCGGTGGAGGCGCCGAGATGGGGCGTGACGATGACGTCCTCGACGTCGAGCAGGGGGTTACCTGGGTCGACGGGTTCCTCGGCGAAGACGTCCACCGCCGCGCCCGCGAGCACGCCTCCCTCGACGGCCTCGGCCAGCGCCGGTTCGTCGATGATCCCGCCGCGGGCGCAGTTGATCACGTAGCCGCCCTCGAGTTTCGCGAGTTCGTCCTCGCCGATCATGTTCTCGGTCTCGTCGGTCAGCGGCGTGTGGACCGTGATGAAGTCGGCGCGCTCGAGACACGCCTCGAGCGAATCGACGAGTTCCGCCCCGAACTGGTCGGCGCGTTCCTCGCTGATGTACGGGTCGTAGGTGACGAGGTCCATCCCCAGGCCGCCGAGGCGCTTGCCGACCTCCTGGCCGACGCGGCCGAACCCGACGACGCCCAGCGTCTTGCTGTTGAGTTCCGTCCCGAGAAAGTCGCCTTTGGCCCACTCCCCGTTGCGGAGGCGCTGGTGGGCCTGCGGGATTGACCGGGCCGTCGCGAAGGCCATCGCGACGGAGTGCTCGGCGGCCGCGCGGACGTTGCCCTGTGGCGCGTTGGCGACGATGACCCCGTGGTCGGTGGCGGCGTCGATGTCGATGTTGTCGACACCGATGCCCGCCCGCCCGACGATCTCCAGGTCGGGCCCGGCCGCGAGGAGCGCCTCCGTCACCTCGGTCCCCGAGCGCACGATGAGCGCGTTCGCGTCCGAAACGGCGTCGAAGAGCGCCTCGCCCTCGACGTCGTACGCGGTTTCGACCGTGTGGCCCGCCTCGCGCAGTCTGTCGAGACCCGCCTCTGCGATGGGGTCTGTCACGAGTACCTTCATGCGCGTCACATCCGAGTCTGCGTGTATAACCCTTGTTTTCTGGCCGCGTCGCGACGGACACGGTCGACACTGTCGACACTGCGGGGCCGGAAGAGACGGGCCCCGCCGCTCGGGGACGCGAGAGAACGGAACCCGACCACCGTCTACCGCCAGGCCGGCAGCGACGCGGCGTCTGCGAGCGGTGTCGTGAGATAGGCGTCGTCGCGACTGATGTCCGCGATGACGAACCTCTCGGTGGGCCCTCCCTCGACCGAGGCCATGACCTCGGCGTCCGCTGCCACCTCCGCTTCGCCGACTCCCTTCGGCGCCATGCGTGAGAACATGTAACAATGCCTTATAAACCTGCCGGAACGATTCTCAGCGATTGAAACCAGGGTGGCAGACGGGCGTCAGACGAACGCACGACACGCGGTGGTTCGGCGGGGGGAGAGGCTGCCGAAGGTGGCAGTGTCAACCGTCGATACAGGTGTCTGGTCGGGGAGGGCTACCCCGCGCGGGAGTCGGGACCAGCGTCACCGAGTGTCGGGAATCGGCGAGTCGACGGGAGTCGGGGAGCGACCGAACCGCCCAGACGCCGGAACGGCCCGATTCTCGCGAGCAACGGCCGCGAAGCACGCCAAACCCGGTGTGCGCCGGGCAGCGACTCGTGACGCGAAAGTGCAAACTCTTAGTGTGTGCGGGGCGGAACAGTTGGCACTATGAACGTCGCAGACGTCATGACGCCCCGCGAGGACCTCGTCACCGTCGAACTGCCGGGCACGCGCGACGACGTCCTCGAGTACCTCCAGGAACGGGCATTCTCGTCGGTTCCGGTCGTCAAGCCGACCGACGACGGGGAACAGTTCCGGGGCCTGGTCACCCGTACCGCTCTCATCGACAACCCCGACGAGGACCAGCTCGCGCTCCTCGTCGAGGAGGTCCCCACCATCGAAGGGTCGGCCGCCCTCGACGACCTCGCCGAGTTGATGCTCGCCGAGGGCGCCCGGCGCGTCCCGGTCGTCGACAGCCGCCTCGAAGGGATCGTCACGATCACCGACGTCGTGCGCGCTATCGCCGCCGGCGCCGGCGACGGCGACACCCCGGTCAAAGAGCTGGCCGACCGTGCAGTCAACTGCGTCTACCAGGACACGCCACTGACCGTCGCCGAGCGCGAGCTCTCCCACGCCAGAGTCCCCTACGCGGTCGTCCTGGGAGACGACGGTGACCACGTCGGTATGCTCACCGAGGTCGACATCATCGACGTCGCCCGCGTCGTCGAGGGCGAGGAGGACACCGGCGGGTCGATCGCCAGCGACGACGACGACTGGAAGTGGGAGAGCGTCCAGACTGTCGGGAACAGCTACATGCCCACCCGGAACGTCGAACTCCCGACGGGCCCGGTCTCGGAGTTCATGACCGCCGACCTCGTGACCGTCAGCGGCCGCCGCAGCGCCCGGGAGGTCGCCCGGATGATGATCGAGTCCGACATCGAGCAGATTCCGCTCGTCGCCGGCGACGAACTCGAGAGTATCGTCCGGGACATGGACCTGCTGGGGGCGCTGATATGAGTGGCCTGACGGAACTCGCCAAGCGCCGCGGTTTCTTCCTGCCGACCGCCGGCGCCTACGGCGGCGTCGCCGGGTTCTACACCTACGGGCCCCAGGGCGCGAGCCTCAAGGACAACATCGAGGACACCTGGCGCGAGCGATTTACCGTCCAGGAGGGCAACATGGAGGTCGACGCCCCCACCGTGATGCCCGAACCCGTCTTCGAGGCGTCGGGCCACCTCGACGGCTTCGACGACATGATAGTCGAGTGCCCCGAGTGTGGGGCCACCCACCGCGCCGACCACGTCGTCGAGGACAACACCGACTACGAGGAGGCCGAGTCGCTCGGCCCCGAGCGCGTCGGCGAGGTCATCGCCGAGTACGAACTCGTCTGCCCCGACTGCGGGACGGGCCTGGCCGGCCAGGCCGTCGAGGAGTTCAACCTCATGTTCGAGACGAACATCGGCCCGGGTTCGGCCTCGCCCGGCTACCTGCGCCCCGAGACCGCACAGGGCATCTTCGTCGAGTTCCCGCAACTCGCGGAGTACGCCCGCAACCAGCTCCCGTTCGGCGTCACGCAGATCGGCCGCGCCTACCGCAACGAGATCAGCCCCCGGAAGTCGCTGGTACGCGTCCGGGAGTTTACCCAGGCCGAACTCGAACTGTTCGTCGACCCCGAGGAGGACGAACCCGACCTCTCGGCGGTCGAGGACGTCGTCGCGCCCTTCTACAGCGCCCCCGCCCAGAACGAGGATGGCCACCCCCGCGAACTGACGGTCCGCGAGGCCGTCGACGAGGGCGTCGTGGCCGACGAGTGGATCGCCTACTACCTCGGCGTGGCGACCGAGTGGTACGAGCGCGTCGGCGTCGACATGGACCGGTTTCGCTTCCGCCAGCACCTCGGCGGCGAACTCGCCCACTACGCCGCCGACTGCTGGGACGCCGAGAGCGACGTGAGCGCCCCCGGCGAGGAGCCCGACTGGGTGGAGATCGCCGGCTTCGCCTACCGCGAGGACTACGACCTCTCGAACCACCACGAACACTCCGACGACGACTACACCGTCTTCAAACAGTACGACGAGCCGGTCACCGTCGAACGGCCCGCGGTCGACCCCGACATGAGCTACCTGGGTCCCGAGTTCGGCGGCGACGCCACCGCCGTCGCCGACGCCCTCGCTGAACTGGCAGAGCGCGACCCCGGGGCGTTCCGGGACGCGGAGGACGACCCCGCGGAGGGGCACGTCACGGTCGAAGTCGACGGCGACGCCTACGAGGTGCCCGTCGACCGAACCGGGTTTGCCGTCGAGGAGGTCACTGAGTCGGGCGAGCACGTCATCCCCCACGTCGTCGAGCCCTCACTGGGCATCGGGCGGACGCTCTATACGGTGCTCAGACACTCGCTGTGCGAGGACGAAGTCGACGGCGAGCGGCGCACGTACCTCGAACTGCCAGCCGAGGTCGCACCGACGACCGTCGGCGTGTTCCCGCTGATGGACCGGGACGGCCTGGCCGAGCGCGCGCGCGATGTCGCCAGCGACCTCCGCGAGCGCGGCCTGGCGGCCACCTACGACGACGCCGGCGCGATCGGCCGGCGCTACCGCCGCCAGGACGAGGTCGGGACCCCCTTCTGTGTCACCGTCGACTACGCGACCATCGGCGAGGCCGAAGACCCCGACGAGGGCGAGCCCCGCGAGGCCGACCGCGGAGAGGCCTCGGACGGCGCGAGCGGGGAGCAAAGCGAGGGCGACCGGAGGGAGACATCGACGCGAACGGCGACCGGGGGGAGCCGTGAGCGAAGCGACCCGCGAGAGGACACCGTCACCGTCCGGGAACGGGACACGACGGCACAGAAACGCGTCCCGGTCGAGGACCTGGGTGGGACGCTCGAACGCCTCCGGGACGGCGACCTCGCATTCGCCGACCTGTGAATGGGCGACGAGGGTGTGGACCCCGGCACTGACTCGGAGCCGAGCGCCGACGGGTCCGTCGCCGACGAGGTGACCCGGCGGCTCTTCCACGCGAGCACGAGCGCCGTCCCGCTGTCGTACGTCTTCGTCGAGTTCGTCACCTGGCGACGGCTCCAGCTGTTTCTCGTCGTCGCGGTGGTGACGGGACTCGCACTGGAACTCGTCCGCCTGCGTGCCGGCCTGGAGTGGTGGGTGTTCGACCGGCTCACGCGCGAGTACGAACGGGACAACCTCGCGGGCTACTACCTGGGTGCGGTGGGGATGACGAGCGTCGCCCTCGTCTTCCCGCCGCCGGGCGCCGACCCGCTCGTGGCGCTGGCCGCCCCCGCGCCGGTGGCCGTCCCGGCGATGCTGATGCTGACTATCGCCGACCCCGTCAGCGGTCTGCTGGGGTCCGGGAAGCTTCGCCCGGCCAAACAGGGCTGGGTCCTGCTGGCGACGTTCGGCGTCGCGACGCTGCTGGCGGTCCCGTTCGTCGCCTCGACGGCGGCGGTCGTCGGCGGGGTCGCCGCCACCGTCGCCGACGGCGTCAAGCCCGCGATTCGGGGGTACGTCCTCGACGACAACCTCACCATCCCGATCAGCGCGGCCGTCGCGATGTACGTGGCGCTCCAGTACCTGCCGGCGGTGGGGTGAGCGACGCGGTCACGGGACCCGAATGACTGGAGACCGGGTACCGACCCGACCGACCGAACCCGTCACCCCCCCTCGGAGCGTGCGCGGCGATGGTCTGTCCCTCGGGAGCGCGATTTCGGGGCGGATCGCGGTCGCGGCGACCGCCGTCGGGAACCTCGCGCGCGGACCGGCGCGAGCGCGGGGTCGGCGGCCCCCGCACCGCCCTCGACGGCCTAGGTTTATTGTTAGCTCACCGTAACTCACTGTCATGTCAGAGACACGGTTGACGCCGGAGATCGACGTCGACGGCGTCTCGCCGGAGGAGGCGTTCGCGGTCCTGGGAGACGAGACGCGCCTGGAGATCGTGCGCGTCCTCTGGGAGGCCGGAGCGCTCCACGAGTTCGACGACCTGGACGACACCACCGCGACGATCCCCTTCTCGGAGCTGCGCCGGCGAGTGGGCGTCGACGACAACGGGAAGTTCAACTACCACCTGTCGAAACTCCAGCCGCACTTCGTCCGCGGGACCGACGACGGCTACCGACTGAGCGGCGCGGGCAAGAAGATCGCGCGGACCGTCGTCGCCGTGGCGGGCGAGGCCGACCCCGACGTCGCACACGAGGTGGACACGCCCTGTCCGCTGTGTGGCGCGACCGTGACCGCCGCCTACGAGGACCAGTGGCTCCGGTTTTCCTGTACCGAGTGTGACGGGCTGTTCGGCGACGCCGCCCCCGAGGGGACGCTCCTGAACTTCCCGTTCCCGCCCGCGGGGGTCTCCGAGGTGGAACGCGCGCCCGAGGAAACCATGACGACCGGGCTCTACCGGTGTATGCTCGACCTGACCTACATGATGCAGGGCGTCTGCCGGGAGTGTACCGGCCACGTCCGGGGGTCGGTTTCGGTCTGTGACGACCACGACGCCGGCGGAGGGCCATGCGAGACCTGCGGGTCGCCCTTCGAAGCCTGGGGGGAACTCCGGTGTAGGACCTGCGGGTTCGGCAAGCGACTCCCCGTCGAACTGTGCATCCTCGGGCTCGCGCCGGTGATCGGCTTCCTCTACGAACAGGAGTTCGACGTGCTCGCCCCCTCGCTGTCGGAGGTCGTCGACCTGCTCCGGACGCAGGTCGACACCGCCGTCTTCGACGACCCGCGTCACGTCGCCGCCACCGTCGAGGCCGACGACGACCGGGTGACGCTCGTCCTCGACGACGAACTCGGCGTCGTCGACGTGACTCGCTAACCCACCGCTCCCGGAAACAGGGCCACGACGGATTCCGCCACCGTCTCATACGGATTATTGCGGTTATTTTCGTGAGGCATGCGGGAGAGCAGGTGTTTCGACCGGTGACACGGACGGATCGCTCCAACGCGGCGGTAAAGACTCGCAATAATCCGTCTCAAACAGCGGCGGTCCCAGTTCCCAGTCGCCCCTCCCGTCCCGTCTCCGCTCGTCCCGGTCGCCCCCCCACCCCTCTCGTCTCGTCCCATCCCGTCTCCGCTACGACCACCAGTGAACGGAATTTCACTAGACTCGCCAAGAGAAATGTCATTCACGCAATCAATAAGTGCGACCCGCCCCTGTGTACGAGTGCGCATGTCGGACGAACTGAAAGACTTCGGCATCTGGCGCGAGATGGACGCAGACATCACCGAGGAGGAGACCAAACAGGAGGCCCTGGAGGCCTCGCTGGGAGCCATCGAAGAACTCGACGAGGAGGGCATAGACGTGGAGTGGGTGAGCACGGACGTACTGGAAGACCCCGAGCGCGACGGGGAGTGTGCGTACTGTCACTACCGTGCGCCGAGCGAGGAGGCGATCAGGGAACACTCCGAGCGGGCCGGGCTCCCGGTGACGAAACTGACGGAACTGGACGACCAACTGGCACGGGAGGCAGAGTGAGCGGATGGCCGAGTTACAGACCGTCACACTCGACGACCTGGAGCTCGTCGAGTTGACCCAGGAAGACACCGACATGGCGGTGAACGTCAACTTCCCGTTCTCGCCGGAGTTCCCGGCGACGACGGGGCTGGAACTGGAGGGAGGTCACAACGTCGTCTACTTCGAGGTTGAGCCGGGCGACGCGCTCGGGACACACACCGACAGCCCGGAAGAGCTCGTCCTCTGTCTCCAGGGGTCCGACGTCGAGGCGTGGGCGGGGGACGCGACCGGGACCGTCGACGCCGGTGACCTCGCGGTCATCCCGCCGATGGCCCCGCACGGGTTCCGGAACGAGGGCGACGAAACCGCCCGCTTCCTCGGGGTGTTCTCGGATAGCACGAACGTCTCCGAGTTCGAGGAGCCGCTGGAACCGTTCGGTGAGCGAGTGGTGAAGGGATGAATCCGACGAGGCGAGGAAGACCGGAGGCTGTGGGGCGACGGTGAGGGGACGACAGACGCCATGGAACCGGACGACGCGAACCGCGAACGGTTCGTCACCCGGGTGAGCGAGGCAGTCCGTGAGGACCCCGGAGCCGTCGACGACGAGACGTTCGAGACGTTCGTCGGCGCGGTCGACACCGACCTGTCAGTCGCGGCGCGCCGGAGTGCCGTCCGGGCGCTGGCCGTCGCGGCCGCCGACCGGCCGCGAGCGGTCGCCGACGCGACGGAGACGCTCTGTGCACTGGCCGAGACACCCGACCCGGGAGTCCAGTGCTGGGCGGCCGCGGCCCTCGGCGAACTCGCGGCGGAACGACCGGGCGATGTCGCGGCCGACGTCGGCACGCTCTCCGGCCTGCTTGACCACGAGGACGACGCGGTCCAGCACAACGCCGTCGAAGCGCTGGCGACCCTCGCGCGGACACATCCGGACGTCGTCGCCGAAGGCGCGCCCGGACTGCGAGCGCTATTGGACCACGGTGACGTCGCAGTCGTACACAACGCGGCGGGAGCGCTCGGACTGGTCGCTGCCGAGCGTCCCGATGCAGTCGTTCCCGCAGTCCCCCGCCTCAAAGCGCTCTGTGACCACGACGAGGACGCGGTCCGACGGGTCGCGACGGGTGCGCTCGCACGACTGGCCCGCGAGCGACCCGGGCCGGTGAGCGACGAGTGAACCGAACCCCGGTCGTCAGTTCACCGGGAACCGCAGGAGCGCACCCACGCCGAACGTCCCGGCGAAGCGCGCGCCGCGGTCGAACCCGTCGGGGACGACGACCGTCTCCCCGCCCCGGTCGGCGACGGCCGCCTCGACCCGTTCGCGGGTCGCCGGGTCGACGTCTCCCGCGACGAGCGCCGTCTCGACCGCGCCGTACTCGGCCGCCTGCAAGACGTCGTCGACGCCGTAGGCGACCGGGTCGTCCCCGCGCAGGCGCGCGAAGAAGTCGTCGACGTGTTCACGGACGGCGCGGCGCTCGGCGTCCAGGAGTTCCTCGCTCGCCGCGTCGACGAGGTCGTGAAGGCCCTGTTCGGTGGCGTACTCGACCGGGTAGGTGCCGAGCACGCGTTCGTGCAGGCGGTAATCGAGGTAGTCGCCGTCGACGAATTCGTCGGCCGTCCCGAGGGAACCGCCGACGACGACGCCGGCGACGGGGCCGCCGTCCTTGAGGAACGTCCCGTCGGCCGTCGCGGCGACTTCCTCGAAGAACTCGTGGGCCTGCCTCTCACGCTCGCGTTCGAATCGCTTCGCGGACTGGCCGCCCGCCCGCGAACTGCCCATGACCTGGCTCTCGAAGGCGCGGTCAAGGACGACCCGGTCGCCGACGAGTCGGCCGACCGCGGCGCGGCCGCGCTCGACAGCTATGAGGCCGAACGTCTCGCCCGGCGTGACGGCCGTCCGCACGGGGTCGAGGTGGAAGCGGTCGTCACACCGGTAGACGCTCTCGGTGACCGGTTCGGGCAGGTCGTCGAAGACGGCCGAGACCAGGTCGTCGTCGACGACGCCCGCGTAGACGGCCAACCCGTGGTCGGGCGTCGACTCGTAGGGGGGAGCAGTCGCTGGACGCGTTCGAGCGCGCGGCGCACGCGCCGTCTCGTCCGTTTGGACCGGATGTTATCGGCGGCGGCGTGTTCGTCGGCGAGACGCCGGCGGGTCGCGGCGAGCGCGTCGCCGGCCGGTATCGTCACGGAGACGAGTTCCGTACCGTCGCCGTCTTTCGATGCGAGCTGTTCGATGCGGTCGCGACGTTCGTGTGACATGGTGGTGGGGTGTGGGTCGGTCGGGAGCGATACCCTCGCCGTGGCCCCCGCGGGCCGTCACCGCCGTCTTCAGAGGAAGGAGTCGCCACTCGCGATCGCGGCGTCGCGGGACCCGCTGGACGCGTTCGGCGCGCCAGTCGGGCCGGACTGCGAGTGGATCATATCAGATCCCTGTCGAGAGGGACTGAAAACCGTTGTGTGAGTGTGTTATGCGATATCACGGGCGAGAGACGGCCGAGAGGGTCGTGACGACGTCGGTCGTCGAAAGGGTCGTGACGGTCCGACCGCCGGGCAAGCGTTAACATCTGGCGTACCGACAACTCGATATGGGCACATTTCGTCTCATCGTGGGGATACTCCGCGGGATCGGATTCCTGGTCAACCTCGTCTTCACGGGGATATTCGTGGTGGTGGCCTGGTTCGCCGTCCGGAGCCTGGTGAACTCGGGCGAACTCCCGGCGGACCCCTTCGGTCTGGGTGCCACGGGGTTACCCGAGACGCTGCTCGGCCTCCCGATAACGTACGCTGGCGGTCTCCTCGTGTTCGCCGCCATGATGCTGTTCGGGGGGTCGGGCGGTAGCACGACCAGCGACGGCGGGTACGGCGGCGGGTTCGGCGACGGCGGTGGCGGCGGCGGTGACGGTGGCGGCGGGGAGTGAACGTGCCGGGCGTCGTTTTACTTCCGCCGCGCTACCTGAACCCTTAACCGCGGCGGCGGCCAACGGACGGGCAATGGCTACCACCGGCGAGGACGACGGCGAGGAGTCGTTCGTCTCCGGGCCGTTGCTCGTCGACGGCGTCCTGGAGGACCGGCGCTACCAGCGCCGCCTGGCCGACGCCGCCCTGGAGGGACACACCCTCGTGTGTCTCCCGACGGGACTGGGCAAGACGACCGTGAGTCTGCTGGTGACGGCCGACCGCCTGGCCGGGGACGTCGTCGACAAGAGCCTCCTGCTGGCGCCGACGAAACCGCTCGTCACCCAGCACGCCGAGTTCTATCGCGCGGCGCTGGACGTCCCCGACGACGAGATCGTCGTCTACACGGGCGAAACCCGCCCGGACGACCGCGCGGACCTGTGGACGGGCGCGCGCGTCGTCGTCGCCACGCCCGAAGTCGTCGAGAACGACCTGGTGGGCTCGCGCATCGACCTCGAGGACGTGGTCCACTGCACCTTCGACGAGTGTCACCGCGCGACCGGCGACTACGCCTACACCTACATCGCCGAGCGCTACCACGAGCAGGGCCGGAACCCGCTCGTGACCGGGATGTCGGCCTCGCCGGGCGACGACGAGGAGTCGATTCTCACCGTCTGTGCCAACCTCGGCATCGAGGGCGTGGAAGTGATGACCGAACAGGACTCGGACGTCGCCGAGTACACCCACGACACCTCGGTGGAGTACGAGCGCATCGAGTTGCCCGAGACGGTGCTGGAGGTCCGGGACGCCCTTCAGGAGGTCATCAGGGACCGCCTGACCAAACTCAAGGAACTGGGGGTGACGAACAAGACGGCGCCGGACGTCTCCGAGCGGGAGGTCCAGCGGATCCAGGGGCGCCTCCGTGAACTGATGGACAACGACCAGTCGGAGGGCTACGAGGGGATGAGCCTGCTCGCGGAAGTGAGGAAACTCCGGACCGCCGTCACGTACGCCGAGACCCAGAGCGTCGAGTCGCTGCGCCGGTATCTCGACCGCCAGCAGGAGGCCGCCCGGACCTCGGGCGCCTCGAAGGCCGACCAGCGGATGGTCTCGGACCCCAAAGTCCGGGAGGCCATCCGGAAAGCCGGAGACTACGACGACCTGCACCCCAAGTTCCGGCGGACGCGGATGTTGCTCGCCCAGCGCCTGGGCATCGAAGGGGGCGACCGGGTCATCGTCTTCACCGAGTCCCGGGACACCGCGGAGACGCTGACCGACTTCCTGGGCGAGCACTTCGAGACCCGGAAGTTCGTCGGGCAGTCCGACACCGACGGCAGCGACGGGATGACCCAAAACCAGCAACAGGAGACCCTGGACGAGTTCCGGGCGGGCGAGTTCGAGGTGCTCGTCTCGACCTCGGTCGCAGAGGAGGGGCTGGACGTCCCCGAGGTCGACCTCGTGCTGTTTTACGAGCCGGTCCCGACCGCGATCCGGGCCATCCAGCGCAAGGGCCGGACCGGCCGCCAGACCGAGGGCGCCGTGACTGTGCTGATGGCCGAGGACACGCGCGACGAGGCCTACTTCTGGAAGGCCCGCCGCGACCAGAAGCAGATGCGCGAGGAACTGCGCTCGCTCAAGTCCGTCGCCGCCGAGATCGAGGCCGCCATCGGGAGCGAACAGGCCGGCGTTTCCGACTTCGACGCGGACGCGGACTCGGATGGCGAGAGCGACGCCGGCGATGTGCCCGACGCCGAGGGCGACACTGGCGACGTGGCCGACGGCGGAAGCGGCAGTGCCGACGGCGACGCTGCCACTGGAGACGAGGCCATTACCGGCGGCGAGACCGCCGCTGGAACGGGAGGTGAGACAGGAAGCGACGGGCCCGCGGCGAACGGTGACGCGCCACCGGAGACAGGGGGCGAGACCGTGGACGGTTCCGGGAAGGTTTCGACCGGAAACGAGGGTGGTGACGGGGCCACCGGCTCGGCCGCAGACGGGGGGCGGGGGGAAGCCGATGGCGCGACCGGAGACGGGGGACGGAACGGACAGGCGGGACTCGGCGCGTTCGCGAGCGAAAGCGGTGGAGAGAGCGGAGACGAGAGCGGACCCGGCGAGTCGGCGTCCGGCGTCGACTCGGACGACGAGGAGTCGGTGCGTGCGACGGCCAGTGCCGAGGGCGAGGACGTCGAGATAGTCGTCGACCAGCGGGAACTGGACGCCTCGATCGCGAAAGACCTCTCGCGCCGGGAGGGCGTCCGCACGCGCCTGGAGACGCTGGCGGTGGGCGACTACGTCCTCTCGGACCGGGTGGTCGTCGAGCGCAAGACGGTCGCCGACTTCCTCGACACCCTGACCGGCGGCGACGAGCGCTCGCTGTTCGAACAGCTCAAAGACGCGAGTCGCCACTACGCGCGCCCGGTGGTCGTCATCGAGGGCGAGGACCTGTACGGCGAGCGCAACGTCCACCCCAACGCGATCCGGGGCGCGCTGGCCTCGCTGGCAGTCGACTTCGGCGCGAGCGTCCTCCGGACCGACTCCGAGGACGAGACGGCCGAACTCCTGCGCGCCGTCGCGACCCGCGAGCAGGAAGACGAGGACCGCACCGTGAGCGTCCACGGCGAGAAGAGTTCGAAGACGCTGGCCGAACAGCAGGAGTACGTCGTCGCCGCCCTCGCGGAGGTCGGTCCCGTCACCGCACGGGCGTTGCTGGAGGAACTCGGGAGCGTCGAGGCCGTCATGACCGCCGACGTCGAGACGCTCAAGGACGCAGCGGGCGTCGGTGACGTGACCGCCGAACGGGTCCGCGAGGTCGTCGCCAGCGACTACGACGGCTGAGCCGGATCCCGTTCCCCCGGCGGGTTCCGACGTCGCCGCCAGGAACCCTGGTGACCACGGCGGGGAGGTCTGACGACCCCGCCCAGGCGACCCGTATCGGCGACGCCGCGCTACCGGTCCCGGACCCGGCGTCCGCTGACCGTCCGTAGAATTACCAGTAGAGAGTGTTTTCTTATTGGTTCTACTGTCGAGAATGTATATTCGACGGATACGAACGCCAGTACGCCCGAATTCGACCGAATTCCGGGACGAAACCCGGCCGAACCCCTTCGTTTCGAGTCGAGAAATCGAGAGATCCAAACAACGATACTGGTGGGGCGACTGCGTTACGACGACTGGGGAGTCACGATGAGCGACGGAATGCAGTGGATCGTCAGGTTCGAACTGCCGAACGGGGGGCCGGGCCCCGATACGGTGGCGAGCGAGGACTTCGCGGAGGAGTTCGACGCCATCGTCGTCCTCCTGTTGCGCGACCACTACTGTCAGGTCTCGCGGGACTGTGCGTCCGCCTACAGCGACGCTGTCGACGAGTTCCTCCAGCAGGGAGCGGCACTCGTCGCCGCGCTGCCCGACACCGAGGACCGGGCGACCTTCTGGCGGGAGCGGTACGACCTGGATTTTCCCGTGCTGGCGGACCCCTCGGACGCGGCGCCGGAACCGGGGGCCGGCGCCGACCCGGGTGTCGCGAAGCAGGCCGCGATGGCCGACGGGACGCCGCGGTTCGACGCGTTCGACGACGTCGAGCTGGCCGCCGACTCGCTCCCCGCGGTGGGCGTCCTCGACACCGCCTCGAAGTTCCCCCGCCTCGTCCACACCGAGGGTGGCGAGACCATCCGGGACTGTCCCACGCCCGAGGAAGCGCTCGCGACGGCGGCCGACGTCGTCGAGTGAGACCCACAGGAGTTACTACTTCTCGCGCCCAACCCTCGGTGTGAGACCGCTCGCGATCGGGTTCGGCGTCGCGCTCATCCTCCTCGCCGCCTACACCGTCCGGGACCCGCGCTGGTGGATACGCTGGCGCACGTCCGGGACGGAGTACAAGTTCGAGCGGACCCGGATCTTCGTCGAGGACCAGCAGCGATGGTGGGGGCAGGTCATCGCCTACATCTGCTGGTGGGCCGGCCTCTTTTTCGTCATCGCCGGTCTCGCGCCGACGTAGCGCACTGACTCCGGCCCCGTCAGTACGACAGCGCCCCGAGAGTCTCGGCCGCCTCGCGCGCTGCCGCGAGGTGGTCTCTCGCCCGCCGCGGGTCGTCGCAGTTCTCGGCTTTGCGTGCCTGCGCGAGCAGCGTCCGGGTCAGCGAGGCGCGAGCCGCGTCCACGTCGGCGGCGTCGCTCCCCCGGTCGGCCGGCGACCGGGACCGCTCCGCCTGTGACTGCCGGGCCGGATCCCGCGACGACCCTGTCCGACCCTCCGGCGGTCGGGCCGTGTCGTTCGCGTCCGCGGACGGGGCGGGCGCGTCACGGCCCGTGGCGCCGACCGGCTGGTTCGCCCCGGTGCCGTCGCGGGAACCCGCGGTCTCCGTGTCCGCCTCCGCCGTGCCGGCGTCCGGTGTGGTCCCTGCGTCGGCGTCCCGCGGGGCGTCCGCGCTGGCGGGTCCGGGTTCGGCCCGGGACGAACCTCCCGTTGCGTCCATCCCGTCCCGGTCCCCCGCAGACTCGTCGTCGGTTTCGGCGGCGCTGTCGGCGACGCGCTCCTGGCACGTGGGACAGAACTCCTCGCCGTCGTACCGGAAGATCGGGTCGCCGCAGTTGCCACAGTGGGCGTCGGTCATCGTCGCCCCCTTGAGCAGGAGTTCGCTCATCCGCTCTGTCGACTCCCGTTTCTCCTGTTCGCGCTCGTACTTCTCGCGAAGCCGTTCGCGCTCGGCTTCCCTGTCGAAGTCGCTCATACCCGTGAGTGGCCGGCGACGAATGAAAAGGGCGTCGCCACGACCCGACCGACCGTCCGACGGGGAACCCCGGGTGCCGCCGCCATATTTCGACGATCGTCGATCTCAAATGTTTCGAGTGACGTACCGACGCCGGCGGTTTCGAAACCCTTACGCCGAAACGTGGGGCACGTTGACGTGGTATGACGAAAGTTAGCATCGTCGGTGCCGCGGGCACCGTCGGGGCGGCAACGGGGTACAACCTCGCGCTGCGCGACATCGTCGACGAACTGGTCTACGTGGACATCCCAGAACAGGAGGACGTCACGGTCGGGCAGGCTGCCGACACCAACCACGGCGTCGCCTACGACGCCAACACCACGGTCCGACAGGGCGAGTACGAAGACACCGCCGGGTCGGACGTGGTCGTCATCACGGCGGGCATCCCCCGCCAGCCCGGACAGTCACGGCTCGACCTGGCCGGCGACAACGCCGACATCATCGACGACATCGGCTCGTCGCTCGCGGAACACAACGACGACTTCGTCACCGTCACGACCTCGAACCCGGTCGACCTGCTCAACCGGCACCTCTACGAGACGGGCGAGCGCGCCCGCGGGCAGGTCGTCGGCTTCGGCGGTCGCCTGGACTCGGCACGGTTCCGGTACGTCCTCTCGGAGCGGTTCGACACGCAGGTCGGCAACGTGGAGGCGACGATCCTGGGCGAACACGGCGACGCACAGGTCCCCGTCTTCTCGAAGGTACGCGTCGACGGGCGCGACCCCGAGTTTTCCGACGCCGAAAAAGAGGAGATCCTCTCGGACCTGCAGGAGTCGGCGATGAACGTTATCGAGCGCAAGGGCGCCACCGAGTGGGGGCCCGCGACCGGCGTCGCACACATGGTCGAGGCCATCCTGCGTGACACCGGCGAGGTCCTCCCCGGCTCTGTCGTCCTCGACGGCGAATACGGACTGGAGAGCGTCGGACTGGGCGTCCCGGTCAGGCTGGGCGCCGACGGCGCCGAGGAAGTGGTCGAGTGGGACCTCACCGAGTTCGAACGCGGGCAACTCGACGAGGCGGCGACGAAACTCGGCGAGCAGTACGAAGAGATCGCCTGAAACGCGGTTACCGGCTCGTGGCGCTGTCGGGGAACTCCGACCATCGGTCGCCGTTACCGGTCTCGACCGCTTCGTCCGCGACGCGTTCCCCGAGCAGTGACGCCCACTCGGTGACGTGTGACTCGGATCGCTGTGTCATGTGAAACCACCCTCGGTAGAGGTATCTCCGCGAGAAAGTATAATGATTGTGCCTACCGTCACGAAACTGCCACGACTGCGGCGACGACCCGTCTCATACTGTCGGACACAAGCAATGCCTCCGTTCGATGACTGTCTCGGGGTTTTT
>JAZKRZ010000002.1:0-49963 GCA_036626395.1 Haloarculaceae archaeon | reverse complement strand
CCCAGTTGAACACCCACGGCCTCGTGGACATGTTGTCAGGGAACAGGCCCCGACTCAGGTGCTCGGAGAGGTGGAAGTGCGAGTCGACGAGTCCGGGCATCAGCAACGTCCCGTTCCCGTCGAGGACGCGGTCGAAACTCGGTTCGTGGTACTCCTCGGCGATCTCGTCGGCCGGGCCGATGTCCTCGATGCGTCCGTCCTCGACCACGACCGACGTGTCTTCGAGCACGCTGTCGTCGGGGTCGACCGTGACGGCGATGTCGACGTCTTTGATTAACAGGTCTGACATAGTGTGCGCTCGCTGTCCGGGCGTCTCGTGTCAGCCTGTGGCCCGCCCGCGTAAAGAGCGTATCGGAGGCCGCGATGCGCCGGAGTGGGTATCCGAGAGCGACTCCTTCGCAGTGTCGGCGGCCGTTCAGTCGTGGACCTCGATCCGGTTGCCGTCGGGGTCGAAGAAGTACACCGACGTCCCGTAACTCGTGGGTTTGGGGCCGTCGTCGATGGGCACGTCGTGTGCGTCGAGCGAGTCGACGAGCGGGTCGATATCGGGGACCCGGAACGCGACGTGTTCGACCGCCTGTCCCGACTCGGCGCGCTCCTCCGGGAGCGGGGTCAATCCCATGCGCTCTTCGAGTATCACGAGCGGTCTGCCGTCGCCGAACTCCGTTCGCTCGCTCACGCTGAACCCGACGACGTCGGTGTAGAACGTCACCAGTTCGTCGAGGTCGGTCGCCTGCAACAGCAGGTGCGAGACCGTTCCGTGTTCCCCGGACATCGTCAGTCCTCCCTGTGGATGCCGAGTTTCCCGTCCCGGCCCCAGTTCTCCTTTGGCACGTCGTTGATGACGACGTGGAGGTGGTCGGGCGACGCGTCGGCGTGTTCGACCATGGCTTCGGTGATGCTCTCGACGAGCGCCTGCTTCTGTTCGGTCGTTCGCCCCTCGTACATGTCGACGGTCACGACTGGCATTGTGCTGATACCTCGTCCCTGTCTTCCGGGGACGGTGACTTGAACCTACGGGTGGCGTCGTTTGCCGTCGACCGCCGCCCGGGCGAGCGTCGCGCTCGCGGGAGGTGCCCGGCCGCGGCCGACCATTTTTATCCTCTCCTGTCGTCGTGTCGACCGAGATGGTGCCAACGGACCGCATGGAGCGTCTTCTGGAGGGGTCGGACGTCGACCTCCTCGTGGCGTCGACCGTCGAGAACGTCTACTACACGGCGGGGACCTACAGCGTCGCGACCAAGGGACTGGGCGAGGCGGGCTTCAGTCTCTGGTCGGCCGACGCCGGGGGGCCGTACCTGGTCATGCCCGCCCGGGAGATGAGCAGCCTCCTCGACAACGGCGTCGACCCCGCCGGGGTGTACCCGTACGGCGCGACCAACATCTACCGCAGCGACTCGCTCTCGGCGACCGACGAGCGGGTCCTGGCGCTCCAGGAGTCCGGCGAGTTCGACGACCCGATAGCGGCCCTGGCGACGGCCGTCGAGGACCTCGCCGGCGGGGACCGGGTCGCGGTCGAACGCGAGGGGTTCGACCCCGACGGGTTCTCGCGTCTCGCCGAGTCGCTCCCGGACTACGAGCTGGACCCGGCCGAGGGGTATCTCCACGAACTCCGCCGGGTCAAGACCGACGAGGAGATCCGGCGTCTCCGTCGCTCGGCCGAGATAACCGAGTCGTCCATGCGGGAGGCGATGGCCGCGCTGGAACCCGGCACGACCGAGGCCGAACTCGCCGCGGACTTCCGGGCGCGGGTCTGCGAGAAGGGGGGGGAACCGCTGTTCCTGACGGTCGGATTCGGCGACCGGACGGCCTACACGCACCCGTTGCCCGGCGACCGGGAGATACGGGAGGGCGACCTCGTGCGGTGGGACGGGGGGTGTACGTACCGCAACTACTGCTCGGACATCGGCCGGACGTACGCGTTCGGGTCGGTCGGCCCCGCCTTCGAACGCACCTACGCGGCGCTCTCGGACGGGCTGTCGGCCGCGCTCGCCGAACTCCGCGACGGGGTCGAAACGGGAGACGTCTACGACGCCGGCGTGACGGCCGTCCGGTCGAGCGGCGTCGACGCGCTCTCGGCGTTCGACCCCTTCCACCTCGGCCACGGGATCGGCGTGGAAATCTACGACCCGCCCACGGTCGTCCCCGACGCCGGCGTGCTCGAATCGGGCATGGTGCTGTGCATCGAACCGCCCTACAACGAACTGGGCCACGGCGGCTTCCTCGTCGAGGACGAGGTGCTGGTCACCGACGACGGCGTCGAGAAACTCACCGACGCGCCCGAGGAACTCCGCGTGTTCGGGTGACATTCCGCTCGCGACCGACGGTCGCTCCGTCGCTCAGTCGTCTCTGTCGAGTCGCTCGAGGAGCATTCGCCGCAGCCCCATCCACTGGTAGCGGCCGGCCGTCTTCGGGGCGCGGCCGCCGAGGCCGGGCGCGAGGACGGCGTCGATGCCGAGTTCCTCGGCGGCGTCGAAGTCCGTGCCGCCGGGCGTGCTGGCGAGGTCGAGCACGAAGGCCTCTCGGGGGACGCCCTCGAGTACGTCCCGGGTGAGGACGGTCGTCGGGATCGTGTTGAATATCATGTCGGCGTCGCCGACGGCCGCCGCGAGGTCGTCGAGGTGGACCGGACGTGCGCCCAGTTCCCGCGCCCGGGAGAGCTGTGCACCGTCTCGCGCCACGACGGTCGTGTGTGCGCCCAGCGCCTCGAGGGTCCGGGTCATCGAGAAGCCCATCCGCCCGAACCCCAGGACCACCGAGTGCGAGTCGTGGATGGAGACGTCCGTGTGGTCGATCGTGATCCCCAGTACGCCCTCGATGATCGTCGGCGCGCGGAGGTGCATGAGTTCGTCGTCGTCGCCGTACTCGACGACGTCGAAGCCGCTCTCCTCGGCGTAGCCGTCGACCTCCGGGGTGCTGGTGCCGATGTACAGGACGCTCCCGGGGTCGACGTACGAGAACGCGTCCTGGTGGACCGTCCCGTCCCACTCGGGCGTGTACAGCTCGCCCTCCTCGGTGATGTGCACGACGGTCGTGAAGACGGCGTCCGCGCCGGCGACGGCCGCCTCGGGGTCCTCGGTCTGCGGGTGGCCCATGACCTCGGCCGCCTCCGGCGGGAGCCCACAGGCCCGGACCTCGGCACCGCTCCGTTTCAGTCCCCGGAGGTACTCGACCTCCCGACCGTCACCGCCCACGACCGCGGCGGTGACCCCGTCGAGGGCCGTCGAGTCCCGGGAGTCGTCAGTCTCGTACATGTGGGGGGCGTCGTCGAACATTCCCGTGGATGCAGGCACGACCGTCACTTAATCGTGGGGGTGGGCCACACCGCGTTCGCCGCGCGGGGCCGAGAGCCGGTGCGACCGCCGGAGGCCCGGGAGCAGGCAACTATTAAGGTTCCCCGAGTTTGCTCTCCGTGCATGGAGATCCGCGACATCGACTGTTACTTCGTGAAGCTCCCGCCGCGGCGGACCCACAACTGGGCCAGCAAGATGGACACCCCCATCGGGTCGCATCTCATCGTCAGGCTGGAGACCGCGGACGGCCTCGCGGGCTGGGGCGAGACCCCGGCCATCGCGACGTGGGGCGGCACACACATGCAGTACTACGGCGAGACTGCCGAAACCGCTCGCCACATCGTCGAGGACTACCTCTTCCCGGTCGTCGAAGGGCGGTCGGCGCTGTCCATCGGGCCGATCCACGAGGCGATGGACGAACGGGTCAAAGGCCACCCCTACGCCAAGGCCGCCGTCGACATCGCGCTGCACGACCTCGCCGGCAAGCACCTCGGCGTGCCGGTCTCGGAACTCCTCGGGGGCCAACACCGCGACAGGCTCCCGGTCGCCCACAGCCTCGGGATCATGGAACCGGACCGTGCCGTCGCGGAGGCCGAACAGGCCGTCGGCGAAGGGGTCGAGACGATCAAGGTGAAGACGGGGCTCGACGGGGACCGCGACGTCGAACTCGTCCGGCGGTTGCGCGAGACGCTCGGGCCGGACGTGGCGATCCGCGTCGACGCGAACGAGGGCTACGAACTCCCCAGCGAGGCCGTCCGTGTCATCCGGGAGATGGCGGCGTACGACATCGCGTACATGGAACAGCCCGTGGCAGACGTCGCGGACATGGCCGAGGTCGCTCGCGAGGTGGACGTCCCGATCATGGCCGACGAGGGCGCCTGGACGCGACAGGACATCCTGACGCTCCGGGAGTACCGCGCGGCCGAACTGTTCGCGCTCTACGTGACCAAACCGGGCGGACTGTACCGCGCCCGCGAGGTCGGCGTCGTCGCGGAGGCCGCCGGGATGCGCTGTGACATCGGCGGCTCCATCGAGATGGGTATCGGGAACGCCGCGAACCTCCACCTCGGCGCGGCCGTACCGATCGCGGGGCTGGCGAGCGTCACCCCGGTGAACCGCCCGGCCGAGGCCTACGACGGCCAGATAGCGAGCGTCTACTACGAGGACGACATCGTCACCGAACCGTTCACCTACGAGGACGGGGACGTGCTGGTCCCCGACGGCCCCGGACTCGGCGTCGGCGTCGACGAGGCGAAACTGGAGACGTACAGCATCGATCCGGACTCGTGAGGACCGTGGGATGAAGACAGTCGCCATCCTGGGGGGCGGGAACGGCGGCTTCGCCGCGGCCGCCCACCTCTCGACCCGGGGTCACCGCCCGCAACTGTACAACCGCTCCGCCGAGACGGTCGCGGCCGTCCGGTCCGCAGGCGCCGTCCAGTACAGCGGCGTCCTCGGCGAGGGAACGGCCACCGTCCCGGTCGTCACCACGGACATGGCGGAGGCGCTCGACGGCGCCGACCTGGTCATGGTCTGTCTGCCGGCCACCGCGCTGACGGCCGTGGCCACACAGCTCGCGGACCACGTCGACGGGTCGCGCCCCATACTGCTCAATCCCGGCGGCACTGGCGGCGCGCTGGCGGTCCGGGGGGCGCTCGCGGACGCCGGCTGTGGGTCGGTCCCGCCTCTCGTGGAGACGAACACGCTGACCTACATCTGTCGCAAACGGAGCGACGACCACGTCCACGTCTCGTCGCTCGTCGAGAACGTCCGGTGTGCGACGCTCCCCGGGAGCGGCGACGACGCGTTCGACCCGTTCCGCGACCTCTACCCGTCGCTGAAACGGGTCCCGAACGTCCTCCACACGTCGCTGAGCAACGTCAACGCGGTGTTGCACCCGCCGGGTGTCGTCCTGTCGGCGGCCTGGATCGAACACACCGGCGGGGACTTCCGGTTCTACTACGACGCCGGGACGCCGGCCGTCGCCAACGTCATGGCCGACCTCGACGCGGAGCGCCTGGCGGTCGCCGACGGCCTGGGACTCGACGTCGCTCCCTTCCCCGAACTGTTCGCCGACATCGGGTCGACGACGACCGAAGCGGGGGAGAGCGGCTCGTTCCGGCGCGTCCTCCGCGAGAGCGAACCGAACAGGGAGATACGCGCGCCGTCGTCCGTCGACCACCGCTACTTCCACGAGGACGTCCCGTTCGGCCTCGTCCCGATGCGCTCGCTGGGTCGCGCCGTCGGCGTCGAGACGCCGGTGACCGACTCGCTGATCGCGCTCGCGTCCAGCATCACCCGGGAGGACTACGCGGCGACGGGCTGGACCGCGACGGACCTCGGGGTCGAGGCGGGCGCCGACCCGGTCGGCTCGCTCCGGCTCGACTGACCGCCCGACGATACGCCGTCAGGCGGCCGCGCGTGCCCGGCAGTATCGGCGGGGATCCATAGTTATTTGTAGGTCATCACCCTTCCGACAACACATGTCTCAGGGGACGCCCGCGGACATCGACAGCGTGGCGGTCGGATCGTGTCTCTCCGACGTCACGTTCGACCTGCTCCCCACCGAGGACTTCGACGAGGCGCTCTCGCACCTCCCGAGCGGGTCCCGGATCGCGGTCGTGCTCACCCCGCATCTCGGGATGGAGTCGACCGTCGAGCGGACGGTCCAGGCCAGGGACCTGGGTCACGAGGTCGTCCCCCACGTCGCGGCCCGGTTCGTCGAGGACGCCGAGGAACTCGACGAACTCGCGGGTCGTCTGCGCGAGGCAGGCGTCACGGACGTCTTCGTCCCCGGTGGCGACCGCGACGAACCGGTCGGTGAGTTCGCGTCCGCGTGCGAACTGCTCGTGGCGCTCGAAGAGCTGGGCTACGAGTTCGAGGAGGTGGGCATCGGCGGCTATCCCACCGGTCACGACGCGATCGACGACGGGACCCTCCGGGAGGCGATGCGCCGGAAAGCGCCCCACGCGACGTACCTCGTCACGCAACTGTGCTTCGACGCGGCGGCAGTCGTCGACTGGATCGAATCGGTCCGGGAACGGGGGATCGACCTGCCGGTCGAGGTCGGGGTCCCGGGGGTGATGGAGTACCGGCAACTCATGTCCCTGGCGCGGCGGTGGGGCATCGCCAGCCCGCTCGAGTTCATCAGCAAGACGGCCGGCGTCTTCACCTTCCTCCGCGAACTCGTCGGGTCCGGCGGGCGGTACAGACCCGACGACATGCTCCCCACACTCGCCGCCGCGCGAGCCGACCCGCTGTACGACATCCGCAGACTCAGACTCTACACGTTCAACCAGACCGAACCGACGGAGGCCTGGCGCCAGGAGTGGCTCGACGCGCGCTAGTCGGGAGACGCGGGGGTGCCGGAACCGTCTCGGAGCGCGGCCCGGTCCCGTCGGCTATAGCTTCGCGTCTTCGACCGCGTCCCAGTCGAGGTCGAGGCCGAGTCCGGGGCCGTCGGGCGGCGTCAGGACGCCGTCGTCGGGGACGACCGGCTCCTCGAGCATGTGGTCGCGCTCGGCCGGGACGAACCCCGGCGGTTCGTACGGGTACTCGCACCACTCGGCGCGGGTCGCGGCGATGAGGTGGAGGTTGGCGACGAGTCCGACGCCGTTCGACCACGTGTGCGGGGCAAAGTCCAGCCCGAAGGCCTCGGCCATGCCCGCGACTTTCTTGCCGTTCAGGATGCCCGTCGCGAAGATGGCGTCGGGCTGGAGTACGTCGAGCGAACGCTGGTCGACGTAGTCGCGGAACGGCGTCAGGCCGCCGGTCGACTCGCCGCCCGCGATGGCGACCGACGTGCTCTCGCGGAGTTCGCGCAGGCGCCGGTAGTCGTGCTGGGGGAGGGGCTCTTCCAGCCACGCGACGTTCCCGATCGACTCCAGTTCGGCCGCCACCCGCTTTGCCTCCGGCAGCGACCACGTGTCGCCGACGTCGCCGGCCAGACGCATGCTCCACCCGTTGTTGGCGTCGACCATCAGCGTCAGGTCGGGGAACGCCTCGCGGACGGCCCGGGCCACCTCGAGGTCCGTCCCGACGTCGGCCGACCCGAACCGGAGTTTGACCGCCTGGAACCCCTCGTCGACCCGGTCGGCGACGTACTCGAGGCGCTCGCCGGCCGGTTTTAACGTGCCCGTGCTGGCGTAGGCGGCGACGGGCTCGTCGTCGCCGCCCAGGAGTTCGTAGACCGGCTTCCCGGCGTCCTTGCCGATGATGTCCCAGAGGGCCACCTCCATGTAGTGGGCGTCCGCCCCCAGGAACTCCACCGTCTCCAGGAACTGCAGGATCCGCTCGACGTTGTGGGGGTCCTCGCCGACGAGCTGGTTCTCGAAGACCGGTTCGAGGTCGAGCCCCCCGGGGAACGACGGCATCGCCGTCACCCCCGTGAGACCCTCGTCGGTGTGGACCTCGAAGAGGTCCGTCGTGAGTTCGGTCTGTTCGCCGCCCGGCACCCACGACGGATCGAACGGGGCGGGCAGTTCGTGCCGGAGCCTGTGCTGGGTGATATCGGTGATCTCCACGGGTGTCCCGGTCTCTGCGCCCCTGGAGTATAAGTCTCGGGGGCGACCCGCCCCAGCGGACGGGGGGACGGGACTGTGGGGCCACCAGTGCGACGGGCAGGGGCCGGTACGGCGACGTTTCCGGCCCAAACCGGCGTCGGGGTCGACCGCGTCTCCCTGCCGCTCAGTGGTCTCTCGTCGTCTCGATGCCGGCCCGTTCGACGAGGTCCGCCGCCGCGTCGGTCGCGGCCTCGAGGAGGTCCGGGTGCGAGGACGAGAGCGTCGTGGCGCTCCCGTCCGCGACGACCCGCTCGCCGTCACAGAACACCGTGTCGACGTCGGACGCGTGGGCGGCGTACACGACGGTGTCGACCGGGTTCGGCGACGGCGTCAGGTGCGGGCGGTCGGCGTCGACGAGGACGATGTCCGCTCGCTTTCCGGCCTCGATGGAACCGAGGTCCTCCGCTCGCCCGACCGTCCGCGCCGCCTCGATGGTGATCATGTCGAGCGCGTCCTGGGCGGTGACCGCACCCGGGTCTTCGCTGTCCCCCTTGTGGACGAGCGCCGCGTACCGGGCGTCGGTGAGCGGGTCGACGGTGTCGCTGAGCGTCGCGTTGTCGGTGCCGAGTCCGACGGGCACGCCCCGGGCTCGCAGTTCCCGCAGCGGCGCGATCCCCGAGCCCAGTCGGAGGTTCGTCGGCAGGTTGTGACTCACCCGGGTCCCGGTCTCGGCGAGCAGTCGGACGTCGCGGTCCGAGACGTGCACGCAGTGTCCCAGCAGCGTCCGCTCTCCCAGGTAGCCGACGTCGTCGAGGTACTCGACGACCGACGTGGCGCGGTTCTCCTGGAGCCTGGACTCGGAGACGTGGGTCGTCGTCATGACGTCGTACTCCTCGGCGAGCGACAGGGACCGCCGGAGCGCCTCGGCGCTCGTACCCTCGACGATGCCGGGCGCCGGCCAGACGGTCTGGCGGTCAGTGTCGGCGACCGCCTCGACGAGCGCCTCCGTGCTCTCGAGTTGCGCGTCGAGCGGGGGCGGTTCCGTTACCGGGAGGTGGTCGACGCCGGGTTCGCGCCGCTCCTTGTTCCGTTTGAGGGCCGCGAACTCGCCGCTCGGCGCCACGTCCGCGATACCGCGCCCGTAGACGGTCCTGACCCCCGCCGTCCCGTAGGTGTCGAGTTTGGCCCGTGCGGTCTCGGCGCTCCAGACGGGGTCGAGGTCGTTCTCGACGAACGTCGTGACCCCGGCCCCCAGCGCCTCGGCGCAAAACAGCGCCGCTGCGGTCCGGTGGTCCTCGACCGACATCGCGGCGACGCCCGGCGACTTGACGTTGTGGATCCAGTCGAACAGACCGCGGTCCTCGCCGGTGTACCCCCGCAACAGGATGTCCGAGACGTGGACGTGCGGGTCGACGAACCCGGGCAGGACGAGGTGCCCGCTCGCGTCGACCGTCTCGTCGGCGTCGACGGCCTGGCGGAGTCGCGCCGCGGGTCCGACGGCCCGGATCTCCCCGTCTTCGATGGCGACCGCGCCGTCGCGGAGCCACTCCCGCTCGGCGTTCTGGGTCACGACGGTCCCGCCCGCGATCAGAGAGTCGACCATTCGGTCGGGATACCGTCCGGCATCCACTTATCTCTGTAGGTGCGTGTGTCGCCACCCGGCCGGCGACCGCTCGCCTGCTCTCGAGCGGCGGCCGGACCTCTCCCGTCCGTCGTTCGGAACTCATACGGACCGTTGTACCCATTTTCGGCGATGCCGCCGACGGATGGGCGAGTTACGGCCCGATGCGTTCACCGTGGTTCGCGACGGCGGTAACGAATTACAACGGTCCGTATCAGCCCTCGAGCGGGAGGTCGGGAGCGGCGTCGACCGCCCGCTCGACCGCCGCGGCCCCGCGGAGTACCGTCTCCTCCTCGAAGGGCCGGCCGACGAGCATCAACCCGGCGGGGAGTCCGTCGACCGTCCCGCAGGGGACGGAGATAGCGGGGTGACCGGTCATGTCGAACGGCATCGTGTTCCGGCCGCGACCGTCTTTGCCCTGTGCCCGGTCGACGAGTTCGCGGTCGGACTCGACGGTCGTGCGCTCGAAGGCGGTCATCGGCGTCGTGGGCATCGCCAGCAGGTCCACCGACTCGAGGGCGGCGTCGTAGGCGGCCCGGAGGTCGCGACGGAGGTTCCGCGCGAGGTTGTAGTAGCGGCTCTGGAGTTCCGTCCCGAGGTACCCGCCCACGAGGAATATCTGCTTGACCGTCGGGGCGAACTCGCCGCCGCTGGCGCGACGCGCCTTCGCGAACGTCTTGGCGAAGTGGCTGTCGACGGCGCCGTCGACGAACCGCCCGGCACCTTCGCTCTCCCACATCGCGGCGATGTCCTGGAACTGGATCGTGAGCGCGACCGGCAGGGCCTCGTCGTGGGAGGGGACCGACACCTCGCGGGAGGCGACACCCGACGCGGCCACGGCGTCTCGCGCGCACCCGTCGACCGCCGGGTCGGCGAACTCGCTGTCGAACCCCTCCGCGACCAGGCCGACCGAGAGCGCCCCGGCGTCCGGGTCATCGGTCGCGGCCGCGTAGTCCCCGGGTTCGACGTCCTCCTGCCGGGGGTCGAGGGGGTCGGGCCCGACGACCGCCTGGAGCGTCCGGGCGGTGTCGCTGACGGTTCGAGCCAGCGGTCCGACGTGGTCGAACGAGTGGCCCAGCGGGGCGATCCCCCGGTAGGAGACCAGCCCGTGGGTCGGCTTCAGTCCGACACAGCCACACCACGCGGCGGGCACCCGCACCGACCCCGCCTGGTCGGTCCCGATGGCGACGTCGACGTCGCCGGTGACGACCGCCACCGCGGACCCCCCCGACGACCCCCCGGCGAGGTGGGCGTCGCTGTGCGGGTTGACGATCGGCCCGTCGAACCCCAGTTCGCCGGTCCCCGAGACCGCCATCTCGTCCATGTTCGTCTTGGCCGTGACCGTCGCGCCGGCGTCGAGCAACTGCCCGACGACGAACGCGTCCGCCGTGGGGACGTACCCGTCAAGCACGGGCGTGCCACACGTCATCGGCACGCCGGCGACGGAGACGTTGTCCTTGACGCCGACCGTGTAGCCGCTCAGCGGCCCCGAGTCGGACCCCGGGACGCGACAGCGACGTACTATCGCGTTGTGCGGGTCCGCCTCCGGCCGCGAACCCGGGTCGCGGTCAGTGTGTCGCCGCTCCTCGTGCGGCTCTCGCGTCGCGTCCAGCCGTTCGAGGACGGCCAGGTGCTCGTCAACCAGGTCTCGATACGCCTCGACCTCCTCGTCGTCCAGGTCGAGGTGGTAGCGGTCGGACAGCTCGCGGATGTCTGCGCTGGAGGGGGACGGGATCCGGGATGGTAACTGCGTCACACACTCACGTGCGGAACCGAGTCAATTAATCGTTGTCCACACGGCCCCGGACGCGACCGTAGCCACGAACGGGGCCCGGACCCGGTTCCCGAACCGCCGCGCGCGAGCCCGACTACGTCGTCGACGGGCGGGTCCGGCCTGGAAACTGCCCGACTGCCGCGCTCGCACGCGGTGGGACCCGGTATTTGCGCGTTCGTGACAGACGAGCGCACATAAGGCTACTTGTTCTCTCCCCTATTCCTCGTTCACCGACTTAGCCAAGTTTTATATATGTGGTAGCAATTCTCACGGGTATGGCAGACGAGCAAGACAAGCCGCTGACTCCGCTCACTCGACGGCGACTACTCGAGGGTAGTACGCTCGCACTCGCGGGGTTGGCTGGGTGTAGTGGTAACGGTGACGGCGGCGACGGCGGCGACGGGAGCGACGGTGGGAGCGACGGTGGGAGCGACGGCGGCGACGGTGGGAGCGACGGCGGTGACGGTGGCGACGGCGGCGATACGCCGACCGACACCGCGACGTCGACGCCGATGGCCGAACTCCCGGGCGAGATGACGTTCCTCCACTTCGAGACGAACGAGGAGCGACGGACCGCGATCGACGAGATAGCCGCGCCCTGGGAGGAGGAGACCGGCGTCACGTTGAACCAGCGGGCCATCGCGGAGGCCGACCTGCCGACGGAGATCGGCAGTGCGGCCGCCACGGGGACGCTGCCGGCGACAGCCGAGTTGTCGAACCGCGCGCTGTTCAGTGCCCGGGGCGTCGTCTCGCGACAGGACCCGACGCAGGTCGTCCAGAACATCGGCGAGGACGCCTTCTACGACAGCGTCCTGCGGTTCGTCAGCGACGGCCAGGGTAACTACCTCGGCGTCCCGCTGTACGTCTGGACGCAGATCCTGGGTTACAGCGAGACGTATCGCCAGGAGCAGGGCCTGCCGGTGCCCAACACCTGGGAGGACTTCGAGACGTTCGCGCAAGCGGCTCACGACCCCGACAACAACCAGTACGGCTGTCTGCTGGCCTCCGACCAGAGCCAGTTCACGCTGCAGACGTTCCAGCCGTTCGCCCTCTCGAACGACGCGCACGTGTTCGGCGAGGACGGCAGCATCGTCTTCGACCAGGAACCGATGGTCGAGGCCCTCGATTTCTACGGGCGGATGTGCCGCCAGTACAACCCGCCCGGCGAGATGGGTTCCGGCGACGTCGGCCCCATCTGGGGCGACCGCCAGGTGTACCTCTACGGCAGTAACATCATCAGCCTCTACTTCGAGGCGGCGTTCAACGCCGAGACGACCGAAGACCTCGATTACTTCGGGTTCGTGCCGTTGATCGACGGTCCCGAGAAGGAGACGACCTTCGGCGAGGTCGTCTCGACGACGACGTTCGACGTCGACGCCGGCTCGCGTCGCGCGTCCCGGTCGTTCCAGGAGCACCTCCAGAGCACCGAGGGCGGGACCGACAGCCCGTACGTCACGTTCTCGCACCTGCAGGTGGCGCTGTTCAACCCGACCCGCCCGGCGGTGTGGCAAAGCGACGCGTACCGGGACCAGGAGACCATCCAGAAGTTCCGCCAGGAGTGGCTCGACGAGACGATCCCGAACGCCATCGAGAACATGGAGCGGTTCGGTCGCCGGGGCGACCAGGTGTTCCCCCAGATCGGGGACATCACGGGCAACTTCATCATCACCGACGCCATCCGCCGGGTCATCGACGGCGACGACGCCGGGACGGTCGCCAGCGAAACCGCCCAGGAGATCCGCGACACGATCGACTGACGCCGACGGCCGAAGCGTTTACGTCCTCTCGATAGCAATCAACAGTCAGTTCAGAATAGATGTCGACATCAATCCGACGGTGGGTCACGAGCCGGTCGGTGTTCGACCGGGAGTACACGATCAAACAGAAGGAGACGCTACTGGGGTACGGGCTGATCCTCCCCTCGATACTGCTGGTCGCGGCGTCGCTGGTCTACCCCGTGGCGTACAACGTCTACCTCAGTTTCACCCAGGTTCCCCTCGACCCGACGGCGTCGCCCGAGTGGGTCGGGCTGGCGAACTACGAGGCGCTGTTGACCGACCCGGAGTTCTGGCAGGCCGCCCAGAACACGCTCGTGTTCACCTTCTTCAGCGACGTCGGCGCCACGGCGCTGGGGCTGGGCGTGGCGTTGCTGTTCCGGAACAAGTTCCGGGGCGACGGGGTCATGCGCGGGCTGGTCCTGTTGCCGTACATCGCGCCGCTGATCGCCGTGGCGTTCACCTGGCGGTGGCTGTTACAGCCGACCTACGGACTCGTCCCGCACCTCCTCCAGGACGTGCTCGGGTTGTACTCCCCGGACGAGAACATCCGCCAGACGATGGAGATGGTGATCATCTTCGACACCTGGCGGTACTTCCCCTTTGCCTTCCTGCTCATCCTGGCGCGCGTCCGGTCGATCCCCGAGGAACTGTACGAGGCGGCGAAGATCGACGGCGCCGGGCGACTCGCCCGCTTCAAGGACATCACGCTGCCCGAACTGAAGTTCGTCCTCGCGGCGGTGTTCCTGTTGCGGTGGATCTGGAACTTCAACGTGTTCACCGACGTGTGGCTGTTCGTCGGGAACAACGTCCCGATACTCGGGACGTTCGTCTACGTGAAGGGGTTCAACACGATCCCACCCAATCAGGGGTTCGCCGCGGCGGTCGCGAACCTGATGGTCATCGCGCTGTTCGCGCTGGTGGTCGTCTACGTCAGGTACATCCTGGACTGGTAACATGATCACGAAAATCATCGCGTCGGCGACGGAGGCGGTCGGCGGGCTGAGCCGGCGGTTCCGTCGCCAGTCGATCGAGGCGCCGCTGTGGGAACGGGCGCTGTTTTACCTCGCGCTCGGGGTCATCGGGTTCGTGTCGGTGTTCCCGTTCTATTACATGGGCATCACGAGCCTGGTTCCCGAATCCTGGCTGTACTCCCGCATCCCGCAGGCGGTCCCTGCCCTCGCGGACTTCAGTCTGGAGAACTACCGGTCGCTGTTCGGGGCGGAGTCGGTGCCGTTCGTGCAGTACTTCCTCAACAGCCTGTTCATCGGCACGGTGTCGGCGGCGCTGGGTCTCGCGTTTTCTATCTTCGGCGCGTACAGTTTCGCGCGGCTCGACTATCCCGGCCGGTGGGTGTTCTCCCGGGGCGTGCTCGTGAACTACATGTTCGCGGGGATCCTCCTGGTGATCCCGATCTTCCAGATCATCGTCTGGGCCAGGCTCGTCAACACCAGACTGGGGATCATCGCGACCCACTTCATCTTCGTGATCCCGCTGGGGCTGTACCTGCTGGGTAACTACTTCCGGTCGGTGCCCAGGGAGATCGAGGAGGCCGGGCTGATGGACGGCTACTCGCGCCTGGAGGTGATCGTCCGGATCACCCTCCCGATGAGCAAGCCGGCGATCGTCGCGACGTACATGTACGCGTTCCTCCTGTCCTGGAACGAGTACCTGTACGCCAGCGTCATCCTGCGCGACCAGAGCCTCTACACGCTGCCGATCGGCATCGAACAGTTGCAGTACGCCTTCCAGAACGTCTGGGGTGACGTGATGGCGGCATCGGTCGTGACGACGATCCCGGTGTTGCTCATCTTCCTGTACCTCCAGAAGTACCTCGTCGAGGGCCTCAGCTTCGGGAACATGGACTGACATGGCACGGACAGACGACTCCGCACGCGGCGGCGACGTGGGCATCGAGGGCGCGGCCGGCGAGCGGATCCGGCTTGACTCGCTCACGAAACACTTCGACGACCTGGTCGCGGTGAACGACGTCTCCCTGGCGGTCGAACCGGGCGAACTCCTCGTGTTGCTCGGCCCCTCGGGCTGTGGGAAGACGACGACACTGCGGATGGTCGCCGGCCTGGAGACGGTCACCGACGGGTCGATCCGGATCGGCTCCGAGGACGTCACCGAGACGCTCCCGCAGAACCGCGATATCTCGATGGTGTTCCAGAGCTACGCGCTGTACCCTCACAAGACCGTCCGGGGGAACCTCGCCTTCCCGCTCGGCAAGACGGACCTGACCGTCGACGAGAAAGAACGGAAGATAGAGGAGGTCGCCGAGATGCTCGAGATCACCGACCTCCTCGGGAAGGACCCGGACCAGCTGTCGGGCGGCCAGCGCCAGCGCGTGGCGGTCGGCCGGACGATCATCCGCGAACCGCGGGTGTTCCTCCTGGACGAGCCGCTCTCGAACCTCGACGCCGAACTCCGGGTCCAGACGCGAGCGCAGTTACACTCCCTCCAGCGCCGCCTCGGGACGACCACCGTGTACGTCACCCACGACCAGGAGGAGGCCCTGTCGATCGCCGACAGGGTCGTCATCATGAACGACGGGGAAATCGAGCAGGTCGGGACGCCCGAGGAAGTGTACACCGAGCCCGAAAACGAGTTCGTCGCGGAGTTCCTCGGCGAGCCCTCGATCAACTTCCTCGACGTGGGAGAGGGCGGTCTCTTCGGCGGCGAGGTCCCGCTCGGGGCACTGGGGGTCGACGTCCCCCGCGAGACGGTCCGCATCGGCGTCCGGCCCGAGGACGCGTTCGTCGCCGGGGAACAGCCGGCCGACGGACGGTTCACCGCACCGGTGACGTTCGAACTCGACGTGGTCGAACCGCTCGGGCACACCTACGAGGCGACGCTCGAACGGAACGGCCGGCGCTTCGCCGTCCAGTCGCCGGACCTGGAGGGGCAACCGGGGGACCCCGTCGAGGTCCGGTTCGCCGCCGACGCGATACTCGCGTTCGACGCCGACGGGAGGCGACTCTGATGGTTCGCGTCACGCTCGATTCGGTCTCGAAGGTGTACGACGACGCACAGGGGACCGAGACCGCCGTCGACGACGTCAGCATGACGATCGAGGAGGGGGAGTTCGCGGTCGTCGTCGGCCCCTCGGGCTGTGGGAAGACGACGACCCTGCGGATGGTCGCCGGCCTGGAGACGGTCACGGAAGGGCAGATCCGCTTCGACGGCCGCGAGGTCCAGGGGCTGGCGCCGGCCGAACGCGACGTGGCGATGGTGTTTCAGAACTACGCCCTGTACCCGAGCATGACCGGGCGCGAGAACATGGGCTACGGGCTGAAACACGCCGGCGGCATGTCGAAGTCGGAGCGAGACGAGCGGGTGACCGAGATGGCCGAGCTGCTCGAGATCACCGACATCCTCGAGGACACGCCCGACGAGATGTCCGGCGGCCAGAAACAGCGGATCGCGCTCGGCCGGGCGATCGTCCGCGAACCGGACGTGTTCCTGCTGGACGAGCCGCTCTCGAACCTCGACGCGAAGCTCCGGGCGGAGATGCGCCGCGAACTCCAGCGGATCCACCGCACTCTCGACATCACGACGGTCTACGTCACCCACGACCAGAAGGAGGCGATGACGATGGCGGACCGGATCGCGGTCATGTGCGACGGCCGCCTGCAGCAACTCGCGGACCCCGACACGGCGTACCGCGAACCGGCGAACCGGTTCGTCGGCGAGTTCCTCGGCAGCCCGTCGATGAACACCGTCGAACCCCCGCTCTCGGCGGACGGTGACGGCCTCACTGTCCGGTTTCTCGGCCGGGACCTGGCGACGATCCCGTCGGCGAGCGTCGACGGGTCGCCCTCGTCGGTCGTCGTCGGTATCCGCCCGGAGGACATCGTCGTCGGCGAGTCGGGCGACGTCACTTTCGACGTCACCGTCCGGGAAGTCGAGTACCAGGGCAACGGGAACTTCCTGTTTCTCAGCGCCGACGGGACCGACATCACGGCCAGAACGCCGGTGTCGGTTCGCCCGTCGCCGGGCGAGACGGTGTCCATCGCCGTCGACCGGGACGACGTCTACCTCTTCGACGCGGAGAGCGGCGAGGCGGTCCGGCCCGAGAGCCGGGTCGCCCCCTGACTCGCGGCCGGCAGACGGCTGTGCGGGACGCGCCCTCGACGGCCACGGGACCGCTCAGCGTCCGGAGCGGTCAACCCAGGCCGAGTCCCGCGTCCGCATACAGTCGCCCGATGGTCTCCATGTCCACGAGGCCGGATTACTGGGCCGGCGAGAGGTGACCGACCCGGTTGACGGTGTCGAGTCGCACCCGGTCTTCGGCGATGGCCTCGGTGATACTCCCGTTTTCGACGTCGTACTCGAGGAGCGCGTGCTCGATGCCGACGTCCTCTATCGCGGCGATGACGGTCCTGATGGCTCCGCTGTGGGTGACCAGCAGGACCGACCCGTCCGCGCTCCGCACCTCCGACCAGCCGCCCAGTACGCGCTCGCGGAACTCGACGTAGCTCTCCCCGCCTTCCGGGACGTTGCGCTTTGCTCCCTCCAGCCCGTCGATGACGGCGAACTCGGGGTTCTCCTCGAAGAAACGGTCACCCCGGTGTCCCTGGTAGACGCCGAAGTCCCGTTCGCGCCACTGCGTGTCGTATTCGACGTCGAGGTCCCCGAACGTCGGCGTCGAAACGACGGCGTCAGCGGTCTCGGCCGCTCGCGGGAGGTCCGAGGAGACGACCCGGTCGATGTCGGGATACCGGGTCGCGAGAAACTGACCCGCCGCACGCGCCTGCGTCCGACCACGTTCGTTGAGGGAGATGTCACCCCAGCCCTGGATCCGGTCGACCCGGTTCCAGTCCGTTTCCCCGTGCCGGAGTAGTAGTATTCGGCCCATCGCTGAATACAATTCATTCACGATATATATATTGTGCGGCGGCCGGGTCGTCGCCGCTGGCTCCTCGGTGACGCCCCGACTCACCAGACTCTGGTCTCCGACCCTCGACGAAGCGGATCCGTGCCGGCTGGCGAGAACGAACTGGTGACTGTCACGGCGCTCCGAAATCGGTCCCACTGGCGGGGAGAACGCTCCTCATACTGTCGGACACAAGTGAGGCCACCGTCGGTGGTTCGTTCGACCGGGAACGGGCCTTTCGATAGCGTGTTCCCGGCGAGTGTGTTCACGTACTTGTGTCCGACAGTATCAGGCGCGATTGCTGACGAGCAGGCGCTCCTGCAACCGGTCGAGGTGGAACTGGACCGCTTTCTCGCCCGTCCACTCCGGATAGCGCGGGCGCGTGACGACGCCCCTGGAGTCGACGGCCGACCGGAGGACCGCGACGAGTCGGAAAACCGGCGGGACGTCCGGGTAGTCGCGGACGGACTCGTACCCCTCGCGGAACGCGGACTGGAGGGGTTCGGCGTCGGCGACGTACCAGTCAGTCAGCACGTAGTCGGTCTTGGCGACGGCGAGTCCGGGCGGCGCGGCGAGCGGGTCGCCCCAGTCGAGGACCGCCGAGAGCTCTCCGTTCATGAGGAGTGCGTTCCCCGGTCGAAGGTCCCAGGGGTAGAGTACCCGGTCCCCTGCGGCCTCGCGGGGTACCGACCGGATGGCGTCTTCGAGTTGCTCGCGGATCCGGTCGAACTGCTCGGGCAGCGCGTCGATACCCGCCTGCGCGTAGCGACGGAACCAGGTCTCGAAATCGACCGGTTCGGTCGTCCGGAACCGCGTTCCGTCGCCGGCCGACTCGGCGACCACCGGCCCGACGCCGTCGAACGCGAACGCGTCGTGGATCTCCGCCAGGTACCGCCCGAACTCCCGCGAGATCCGCACCTGGACCGGTCGGTCGAGTCCCGCAAACCGGCTGTGGAGGTTGTCGCCGGGCGCCAGTTCGCTGACGACGTAACTGCTGTCGCCGTGGCTCCCGGTCTCGATGACGCGAGGGACCGGTACCGCCGTTCGGTCCCTGATGGCACGAGCCAGCTCACCCTCCGTCCTGAGCGACGTCTCCGTGGAGTACTGCAGGACGACGGGGTCGTGGTCCGCGAACCAGACCGCGACCGTCCGCTTCGAGTTCCCCGCGTCCGACGCCGACACCGATTCGACGACCCGGTCGGGGAACACCCTCGCGACCAGCGCTCGGTCCTGTTCCATTGGCGGCCGTTAGGATTACTGTATTATACCTCCTTCGGCGTAGTTACCACGAGTAACTACCGTCCCGTCGCGACCGGCCGGCGGGTTCAGGCCCGGTCGTGTCTCGCGGTTCGTGGGCGGTGGAGGGCCCTGCGTCGCGGCCGGCCGGCCACGGATGGGAATGATATTTACCACTGGCCGCGGTGGGGGGTGATATGCCGCGTGCCAGGGTAGCGAGAGCGACAGTTGCGAGGGAGTTCGAGGACGGTGTCGCGCTCGACTGTGACGTCGAGTACGACGGCGGTGAGGTCGGGAACTTCTCGCTGCCCAAGACGGGGTATCCGGTCGAGATACGGTTCTACGACGACGACGTCTTCCGGTTCGAGTTCCACGGGACGCCCGAGGTCAGCGACGAGACCGAGACGCTGCCGCTGGCGGACGACGCGCTGGGCGGCCCCAGCGACCTCCGTATCGCCAGGGACGACGGGACGCTCCGACTCGAGACTCCCGAACTGCGCGTCCACGTCGGCCTGACGGAGTGGTCGTTTCACGTCGAGAGCGCCGACGGGCGGTCGTTGCTGTCGGAACAGCGGGAGGACGACGCGGCGAAAGACGGCGCTCGCTCGCACCCGCTCGGGTTCGAAGCCGAGCAGACGAACCGCTGGCCGCTCCGGACCACCGACGCGGGCGCGGCGTTCAAACTCCGGGGCGACGAACGCATCTTCGGCCTCGGCGAGAAGTTCACCGAGTTCGAAAAGCGCGGGCAGCGCGTCGAGTCGTGGGTCACGCAACCGCACGGCGCCGAGACGCAACACTCGTACAAGAACGTCCCGTTTTTCCTCTCGTCGAGGGGGTACGGCTTTCTCGCGGACACCTACCGGAAAGTGGAGTTCGAAGTGGGCAGCGACTCGACCGTCGCGAACGAAGTCACGGTCCACGACGACAACTTCCAGTTCGTCTTCTTCCACGGGCCGTCGTTCAAGCGGATCCTCGACGATTACACGGCGCTGACCGGCCGTCCCGGCCCGGTGCCCAAGTGGAGCCTGGGCGTCTGGATGTCGCGACTGGCCTACGAGACGCGCGCGGAACTCGAAGACGTCACCGAACGGCTCAGAGACGAGAGCGTCCCCTGTGACGTGGTCCACCTGGACCCGACGTGGCTCGACGGCGACCGCCTGTGTGACCTCACGTGGGACCGGGAGGCGTTTCCGGACCCCGAGGGGATGGTCGAGGCGTTACACGCCGACGGGTTCAAACTCTCGCTCTGGGAGAACCCATACCTCCTGACGACAACCGAGGCCTACGAGGAGGCCCGCGAGAAAGGGTACCTGGTCCGCGATTCCGGCGGGAAACCCTACATGCTGACTCGCCTCAGCTGGTCGCCGGTCCGCGGCGGGATCGTCGACTTCTCGAACCCGGCCGCAGTCGAGTGGTGGCAGGACCGCCACGCCCACCTGCTCGAGATGGGCGTCGACGTCTTCAAGACGGACTTCGGGGAGTACCTCCCGGAAGACGCGGTGTGTTTCGACGGGACGACCGGCCGGGTGAGCCGGAACCGCCAGGCCCACCGCTACACGCAGGCGGTCTACGAGGCGATGGCCGAGGCGCGACCCGACCGTCGCCCGCTCCTGTGGGCTCGCCCGGGATGGGCCGGCGGCCAGCAGTTCCCCGTCCACTGGGGCGGCGACCCGAACACGACCTTCGAGGCGATGGCTGCCTCGCTCCGGGGCGGCTTGAGTCTCGTCCTCTCTGGGTACGCGTTCTGGGGCGCGGACATCGGCGGGTTCCACGGCGAACCGTCGACGGAACTGTACGTCAGGTGGGCGCAGTTCGGGTTGCTCGGCAACAGCCACGCGCGCTTCCACGGGACGACCCCGAGGGAACCGTGGCACTTCGGCGACCGCGCGCTCGAGATCGTCCGCGAGTACGCCCGCGAGCGGTACCGGCTGTTACCCTACCTCTTTTCCTACGCCGAACGCGCCCCCGAGACCGGCCTGCCGGTGATGCGACCGCTGGTGCTCGAGTTCCAGGACGACAAGGGCGTCTACGGGATCGGCGACCAGTTCCTGGTCGGAGAGAACCTGCTGCTGGCCCCGGTCTTCGACGCGGACGGCCGCGTCGAGGTGTACCTCCCGCGAGGGAAATGGGTCGATTACTGGACCGGCGAATCGTACGACGGCGGCCGGACCCTCTCGCTCGACGTCGACCTCGAGACGATGCCGGTGTTCCTCCGGGCCGGGACTATCACGCCGACGACTGAACCGACGGAGTCAATCTCCGAGGCCCCCTTCGAGCGCGTCGAACTCCGCGTCCTCCTCGAGGAGGGGCAGACGGACGCCGCGTTCGAGTACGTCGACGGGGACGTCGCCGGAACCATCCGCGCGACCGTGGACGCGGACCACGAGACGCTCGAATTCGTCTTCGACGCCGCGAGCGAGCGTTCGCTCTCACGGGAGCGGTTCCGGGCCACGGTCGAAGGCGTCGATGGCGTCCCAGAGACGGTCACGGTCGGATCCCAGACCACCGACGAAGACGGTGCCGGTCCCGAGTCGCTCGAACGAGTCGAGACGGACCCCGGCCCCGGCGAGTGGACCGAAAACGACGACGGGACGCTCACCGTCGACTTCTAGGAGAACGGCTGGCCGCCGCCGTTCAGAAGAACAGTTCGCTGTCCTCGGTGAGGTGTTCGGCCGCGACGTCCGGGTCGACCTCGATGCCCAGTCCGGGGCCTTCCGGGAGGGCGACCGTCCCGTCCTCGATTATCGGGCCGGACTCGCCGGTGCGAGTGACGAGGTCGCCCCACCAGGGGACGTCTCGCGCGTGGTACTCGAGAGCGATGACGTTGGGCATCGCGGCCATCGCGTGGACGCCGCCGACCGTGCCGACGGGGCTGGCGATATTGTGGGGCGCGAGCGGGACGCCGTACAGGTCACATATCGTCGCGATCTTGTGGAGTTCCCACAGGCCGCCACACCGGTTGACGTCCGGTGCGGCGATGTCCAGCGCGTCCTCGGTCACGAGGTCGTTGAACCCGTCGACGGTGACGGCGTTCTCGCCGGTCAGGATCGGCGTCGTCGACGTCTGTGTGATCCGGCGGTGGGCCTCGACCCGCTTCGGGGGGACCGGGTCCTCGATCCACGCGAGGTCGAACGGTTCGAGTTTGTCGACGAGTCGCACGGCCGTCTCGGCGGTGAAGTTCCAGTGGAGGTCCACGGCCAGGTCGACGCCGTACCCGATCTCCCCGCGCACGCCCTCGACCAGCGAGACCTTGTGCTCGATCGCCTCGTTGTCGAGGCGCCTCGCGGCGGTATCCGCTGACTCGTGTGTCGGGACGTCGAGGTCGAACTTCAGGACGTCGAACCCCTCGTCGACGACCTCCCGGGCGGCCCTGGCGTAGGACTCGGGGGTGTAGACCTCCCGCGGGTCCCGTTTCTGGGCCTGTCCCAGCGACTCGCCGCCGTGCGTGTCACAGTAGACGCGGACCTCGTCCCTGTACTTGCCGCCGAGCAGTTCGTACACGGGGAGGTCGACCACCTTCCCCTTGAGATCCAGCAGTGCCGTCTCGACGGCGCTGAACGCCGCCTGGCCCATCGTCCCCGTCGCGGTCCGGTTCTGCTCCAGGTGCTCGCTCAGCCTGTCGACGTCGAGCGGGTTCTCCCCGACGAGGAGGTGTTTGTCCCGTTCGACGATGTCGAGCGCCTCCTGCCCGACGAAGACCTCGCCGATCCCGTAGTGGTCGGCGTCGGTCTCGATTTTCACCAGGCCCCAGGTGAAGTTGCCCTGCAGCGCCATCGTCCTGATGTCCGTTATCACCAGGTCACGCGCCGCCGGTCGGTTGCGCTCGTCCATCGTCAGGTCCCGCCAGGGCACCCCACCTCCCGGTGGGATGACGTACTCCTCGTCGTCGGACATTCCAGCGCGCAGTTCGGACCGACCGGTTTCAATCTTTTCCCTATACATCAATTTTAAAATAATTTTGATGTTTATCCGGGACGGTGCCGTTCGGCGACGCCGGCCGACGTGACGCCGGGGTTCGTGACGGCGAGGGAGGGGAGACGGCGACGGTCGCCTCGAACGACTCCTCGCCGTCCGTGACCGTCTTGCCGAACGGGCCTGGCCCGCGCGGGGCGTGTCTGTCCTCAGATTCACCGGTGAGCGTTCCCGGTCCTGGTCGTCCGCCACTGGCCCGTGTGTCACCAGACCTCGTTCGGAAAACCGGACCCCGCGCGAACGCGAGGCGACCGAGTCCGTCGACGGGCGGAACGGGAGCGACGCGGTCAAAACAATTAAAATCGTATGATTCTATATTTACACCGTTTGACGTATGTATATACAGCCATTCCCGCGCCCCGCTCGTTGTCTCTGCGGGCGAACCCGTCTCGGTAGCGCACTCCGTCGAGGCGAGCGGCGTCGTCGACGTCGTGGGTCCGACGACAGCTACCGCGAACACCGGTACCGCGGGACTTTTCCCGGTTCGCCGGTCGTTTTCTGGGTGTCCGGTGCCGGTTCCGGCGGTAAAACCGCTAGATAGCGCCGTTACCCGGCGCTACTGTCCGGAATGTTGTCGACCGGCCCCCGCTCCGGAGACCGGACCGTCTCCGGCGATGGACGACCCTCGTGGGACCGACTGCGGACGGAGGGTGGACAGAGGTGACGTCGAAATATCGGAACTGAATACTGTATATATTTCCGAAATATACGGAGCTCGGCCGGGCGCCAGGGGCGGCCGGCGCGGAGCCGTATCTCGGTCGACAGCCGTTCCGTCGGTCGGGTCGGCCAGTTGGCGAAGCGTGCGTTTCCGGGTTCGAACGACGGGGACGACACACCGCCCCGCTCCGGTCCCTCTCGGACCGCCGATTTCTCCGAGCGGTGGCGTCGCCCGGTCGGGCCACCGGACACCCGGTCGGCACCGTCCCCTTTTTCGTCCTGCCGGGGGACACCGGCGACATGGACCGACGGCTCCGCCGGACCCTGACTGTGGGACGGGCGATCCTCCACGAGGTCCGCACCGAGCGGATCACGTTCATGGCGGGCAGCATCGCCTACCACACGTTCGTCTCCCTGCTCCCGTTGCTACTGTTAGTGCTCGCCGTCGTCGCCGCGCTGGACCGTCCCGGTATCGAACGGGGGATCATCGCGCTCGCGGCGGCGCTCCTCTCGCCCGGCGCCGGGGACGTCCTCGTCACCGAGTTGCGCTCGACCTCGACGCGCTCGTGACCGCCATCGAGCGACTGCGCGGCGACCTCCGGGCCGGCGACGCCGTGGCCGTCACCACCGGCGACGACACCGTGACGCTGCCCCCGCCCGACGAAGTGGCCGTCGACGTCGACCCATCGCGACTCCCCTTCCTCTCGGACGTCGTCTCAGTCGAGTTGCGGTGGTCGCCCGACGGCGAGGCGGGCGAGCGCTGTGGGTTCAGGCCACCCCCGCTTCCCGCATGTACTCGTCGAGTTTCGCGGCGATAGCGCGCGCGAACCCCTCGTCGTTGACGTCGGTGTCCATCTCGACCAGTTCCACGTCGTCCTCGAGGGTCTCGCGGAGGGCGTCGAACAGCGCCGCGTCTGCTTCGGGGTCGTGGAAGTCCTCGCCCGCGACATCGAGCATCGACACGCCCTCCAGCGGGAGGGCGAGCGCCGTCGGCCCCGTCGCGGCGTTGAGCTTCTCGGCGACGATCCGTCCGAGTTCGGCGTTCTCCTCGGACGTGGTGCGCATCAGCGTCACCTGCGGGTTGTGGACGTGGAACTGGCGCCCCTCGAACTCCTCGGGCACCGAGTCCCGCGGGCCGAAGTTCACCATGTCCAGCGCGCCGACCGAGACGACCTGCGGGACGCCCCGTTCGCCGGCCGCGTCGAGGCGCTCGGGGCCGGCACTCAGGACGCCACCGACGAGTTCGTCGGCCCACTCGGTCGTCGTGACGTCCAGCACGCCGTCGATGACGCCCTCCTCGACGAGCGACTCCATCGCGCGCCCGCCCGTGCCGGTGGCGTGGAAGACGATGGTCTCGTAGCCCCGCTCTTCGAGGTACTCGCGGGCCGCCTGTACGCCGGGCGTCGTGACGCCGAACATCGTGACCCCTATCGTGGGCCTGTCCTCGACTTCGACGTCCGGGTCGTTCGTGACCATGCCGACCATCGCGAGGACGGCGTTGGCGATGACCTGCCCCGAGAGCCGGTTCAGTCCCTCGATGTCGGCGACCGAATACAGCATCATCACGTCGCGGGCACCGACGTAGGGTTCGGTGTCGCCCGAGGCCATCGTCGAGACCATCACCTTGGGGACGCCCACGGGCAGTTCCCGCATGGCCGCCGTCGCGATGGACGTGTTCCCCGACCCGCCGAGGCCGAGGATCCCGTCGAGGGTCCCCTCGTCGTGGAGTCGGGTCGTGACCTCGGTCGCGCCCTCGCCCATGGCCTCGATGGCCTCGCCGCGGTCGCCGGCCTCGCGCAGTGCGTCGAGGGTGGTGCCGGCGGCCTCGGCGACTTCGCTCGCGCTCGTGTCCGGGTCGAATTCGGGGTCGCCCATCACCCCGACGTCGACGACGTGGACGTCGACGCCCTGCGCCTGGATGACGTCCCGGGCGAAGGCGACCTCCTCGCCTTTCGTGTCGAGTGTGCCGACGATGACGACGCTCATCGGTTCCTCCGGGCAGCCCCAGTCATCAGAAGTCGATCTCCTTGAACTCGCGGGCCTGGTTCTCGATGGCCTCCTCGGTTGGGAGGCGTTCGATGCTGGAGGCGCCGAAGAAGCCGACGACGCCCTCGGTGTTGTTCAGGACGTACTCGGCGTCGTCGGGCCAGGCGATGGGGCCGCCGTGACAGATGACCATGACGTCCTCGTCGACGTCCTTGGCGGCGTCGCAGTGGGTCTGGACCCGTTCGGCGGCGGTTTCGAGGTCGAGGGCGGTCTCGGCGCCGATATCCCCGGAGGTGGTCAGGCCCATGTGCGAGACGACGACGTCGGCGCCGGCCTCGGTCATCGCGCGGGCCTGTGCCTCGCTGAAGACGTACGGACACGTGAGCATGCCCTGCTCGCTGGCCTCGCGGATCATCTCGATTTCCTCGTCGTAGCCCATCCCCGTCTCTTCTAAGTTCTGGCGGAACCCGCTGTCCTCGTCGATGAGGCCGACGGTCGGGAAGTTCTGGACGCCCGAGAACCCGCGCCTGCGGAGGTCCTCGATGAAGACGCTCATCTCGCGGAACGGGTCGGTGCCGTTGACGCCCGCGAGGACGGGCGTGTCCTCGACGACCGGGATCACCTCGTGGCCCATCTCGACGACGATCTCGTTGGCGTCGCCGTAGGGGAGCAGGCCGGCCAGGGACCCGCGGCCGTTCATCCGGTAGCGCCCGGAGTTGTAGATGATGAGCAGGTCGACGCCGCCGCGTTCGGCGAACTTCGCCGAGATACCGGTCCCGGCCCCCGCGCCGACCACGGGGTCAGCGCTCGCGACCACCGATTCGAGCCTGTCGAGTGTTTCCTCGCGGCTGAACTTCATGTACTGTGGTACCTACGAACAATCCGCTTATCAAGATTTGCCACACGAACAGTTATCAGTCGGCCGCGCGGATCGTTCACGCGACACATGACGGACGAGTACTTCGTCGACAGCGCGGACGTGGCGACACAGATGTTCGACTGGGGGACGCTGAAGTGGATGGCGACGCCCGACCACAACGACTCCGAACGGTTCAGTGCGGGGGTCGTCCAGCTCGAACCCGGGAAGGGTCACGAACTCCACACGCACCCCGAGAGCGACGAGATCCTCTACGTGATAAGCGGCGAGGGCGAACAGACCGTCGCCGGCGAGACGCGCGAGGTGTCGGCCGGCGAGATGGTATTCATTCCCGAGGGCATCGAACACGGCACCGTGAACACGACCTGGGAGCCGCTGACACTGCTGGCCGTCTACGCGCCGCCCGGCCCGGAACAGCAACTCGCGGAGCTGCCCGAATGCGAGGTCATCCCGCCCGGCGAACTCCCCACGCGGGACGGGTGATACGGACCGTTGTAATTCGTTACCGCCGTCGCGAACCACGGTGAACGCATCGGGCCGTGACTCGTCCATCCGTCGGCGGCATCGCCGAAAACGGGTACAACGGTCCGTATGAGACGTCAGTAGGGGTCCGCGAGCAGCCGTCCGTCCGCGAGTTCGAGCGGTTCGAGCGGCCCGACGGTCACGTCCTCACGCTCGCGCAACTCGGCGGCGACGGGTTCGGAGACGACCAGCGAGTCCGGGTCCATCGTGCTGGGGATGCGTGCGACGCGAAGCTCCGCGGGGTCGGCGACGCCTGCCGTCGCACACGCCAGGACCAGCGCCGTCTCGTCGTCGGGGACGACCAGCGGGAGTTTCCCGCGGCGGGTCTCGCCGCTCGTCACGAGGTTGACGTAGGTGTCGCCGAAGTCGACGTCGGCGACCAGGTCGCGGTGGACGAAATCGGCCAGCCCCATCCCGAGAGCGTTCCCGTGGGAGGGGGCGGTCAGCGACCGGGCGTACACCCGGGTGATCTGTGGGCTGTCGGGTTCGGTCTCGCCGTGGAAGTCGTAGCGCCCGAGGACGTTCGTGTCCATCCCGGTGCCGGACTTGTCCTTGCCCGTCTCGTCGACGACGAGGAGGTCAAGGTCGTCGACGGGGAGCGTGGGGAGGTGTTCGCGCGCCAGGTCGAGCAGTTCGGGTTCGCGGTCGAGGACGGCGTCGGCGTCGACGCCCTCGACGTGGACGGCGCGGTCTGCGGCGTTCTCGACGAGCGCGACCCCGCCGACGATGGGCGTCTCTTCCCGGAGGACCGCATAGCGGTCGCGGATGACGTCGGCGAAGTCGGTCGCGATGGCGGCGTCGTGCAGCGAGGCGGCGCCGCGACCTTTCCCGAGGCCGACGACGGCCATCTTCGCGAGGCCGCTCTCGACGTCGCCCCGGAAGTCGGTGTGGGGTTTCACGCGGTTGGCCAGCAGGACGGCGTCCGCGGCAAGCGCGTCCTCGGCGGCGTAGACCGGCCGGTCGAGCGCGTCGGTCCCGACGTGCTCGACGGTCATCGACGAGCGGACCGCACAGCCCAGGCGGTCCCCGGTGAACCCGAGCGATTCCAGCGTCTCGCGCTGGCCCTCGGCGGTGGCGCCGCCGTGACTACCCATCGCCGGAACGACGAACGGCTCGTAGCCCCGCGACTGGAGTTCGGCGACGGCGCCGGCGAGGACGGCGGGCATGTCGTGGATCCCCCGACTCCCGGCGGTGACGGCGACCGAGGCACCCGCCGGGAGAGTGTCGAAGGCCGCGATGTCGGCGACCGCCTCGCGACCCGCAGCCTCGGGGTTGGTGACCGCGTCGGGGTCGCGCTCGCGGTGTGCGACGGCGAACCGCGGGAGGTCGGCGGCCGCGTGGTCGGTCGCCGCCTGGAGGCGGTCGGCCGTCGGGAACTCGACGTTCATCGCTCCTCTATCCCCGGGGCGGGGTCGTCGGCGTCGCTGCGGTCTGTGGCGCCGCCTTCGTCCCCCTCGCGAGCGGCGCGGTTGCGGGCGATGCGAGCGGCGAGTTCGACGGCGTCGACCATGCTGGCCGGCGACGCGACCCCCTCGCCGGCGATGTCGAAGGCCGTGCCGTGGTCGACACTCGTGCGGACGATGGGCAGACCGACGGTGACGTTGACGCCCGAGACGGCGTCGTCGCTGGCGAACCCGAGCATCTTGATCGGGATGTGCCCCTGGTCGTGGTACATCGCGACGACGCAGTCGGCGGCGCCGCCGGCCGCCCGCGCGAAGACCGTGTCCGGCGACTCGGGACCGAAGACGTCGTAGCCCGCCTCGCAGGCCCGCCGGACGGCCGGGCGGATCTCCGACTGCTCGGTCGTGCCCAGGAGGCCGCCGTCGCTGGCGTGGGGGTTCAGGCCGGCGACGGCGACGGTCGGGTCGTCGATACCCAGGTCCCGCAACCCGTCCACTGTGACCTCGATGGTGTCGAGCACGGCGCCGGGCGTGACGCGCTCGCAGGCCTCGACCAGCGGGACGTGCGTGCTGACGTGGGTCACCCGGAGGTCGTCCTCGACGAGCATCATCGCGTAGGTCTCGGTGTCCGTGGCGTCGGCGAGCAGCCCGGTGTGTCCGGCGTGCTCGCTGCCCGCCAGCCGCGTCGCCTGCTTGTTGATCGGCGCGGTGGCGATGGCGTCGACGGCGCCCGTCGTCGCGAGGTCGATCGCCCGCTCGACGTACGCCAGTGCCGCGGCGCCGTACGCCTCGCGGACCTCGCCGTACGCGAGCGCGTCGGCGTCGACGGTGTCCAAGTCGAACACCGGGAGCACGCCGGCGTCGGGCTCGACCGGTGCGTCGGCGACCGTCTCGACCGCGCGGACGACGAGGTCGCTGTCCACGATGTCGACCGCGCGGCGGAGCACGTCGGCGTCGCCGACGACGACCGGGCGGGCGTCAGCGAGCAGGTCCGGGTACGCTGCGACGACGACCTCGGGGCCGATCCCCGCGGGGTCGCCCATCGTCACGGCGACTGTCGGTGTGTCCATGCCCGCTCGGACGGCGTCCAGACAGTTGAGTATGGCTCTTTCGGAACCGCCCTCAGACGGCGTCGAGACAGTCGAGGAGCGTCCGTTCGTCGCCGAACCCGCCCGCCTTCGTAACGACGCGGGTCCCCTGTGCGGGACCCCTCGCGACCACGCTTTCGGGGACGCCGTCGGCGACCGCTCGTCCGGTGAGCGCGAGTTCCGGCGCCTCGAGTCGCGTGAGGACAGCGCGCGCGACGGCGCCGCCGGTGAGAACGAGCCCGCCGGGCTGGCCCGCCGCGACCGCGCCACTCGCCGCCGTCGCCAGCGCGGTGGCGACCTGCCCCCCGGCGTCGGCCCCGGTCTCGTCCGCGGCGGTTCGCGCGCGCTCGACGTCGCTCTCGGTTCTCGCGGCCGTGACCACGGCGCGGTCCCCGCGGTCGAGGAGCCGCTTCAGCCGGACGGCCCCGCGGCGCCCGGTCTCCGCCGGGTCGCGAACCGCCGCCGCGGGGTCGAGTTTCACGACCAACTCCTCGGGCACGGCCGCCAGCTGGACGAGCGTCCGCTCGTTGGTGCTCCCGACGACCGCGAGTGTCCCGGGGCGGCCCGCCGCGCCCACAGCCGTCGGTCGCCCCTCCCCCGGCACCGCGACGTGTTTCGCCAGCCCGCCGCTGCCGACGAACAGGATCCCGGCGTCGCTCGCGGTCGCGCCTCCGGCGAACGCCGCCGCCCCGGCCGCGATAACGGCGAGGTGCTCGTCGGTCGTCGCGTCACAGACCGCGAGGAACGGCCGTTCGGCTCCGTCTCTGAGGTCGGCGAGCGCCTCTCGAACGGCTGTGGCTCCCTGTCGGACCGTACCGAGCGGGAGGTGTCCGACGACGTAGCGCGACCCCGCGAAGACGGTCAGGAGGTCAGACTCGTCGACGCCGTAGCCCGCGTCGGCGAGCGGGGCGCCGTCGACGAGGTGCGTCCCGTCCTCGGTCGTTCGACCGGTGTCCGGGAACGCCGGTGCGACGACCGCCACGTCCGCGCCCGTCGCGGCGACGGCCGCGTCGACTTCGCTCACGACGTTGCCCCGCAGCGTGGAGTCGACCTTCTTGTAGACGAGGTCGGCGGGGTGGGCGTCGATGGCCCGCGTCACTGCCTCGGCCGCGACCGCGGGGGCGGCCTCGCGGCTGTCGGTGTCGACCGCGAGCACGTCGCGTGTCGCGGGTCCGGACGCGTCTCCGCGCTCCCCGCGCAGTCGGACCCGGACCCCGCGGCCGCGGGCGGCGAACCCGTGGGCCGTGTCCATCGCCCCGGTCAGGTCGTCCGCGACGACCAGCGTGTTCTGCACGGCGTGTGGTAGTGTGATTCTCCGGTATAGCTTCCCGGGTTTCCGATCCCGCGTTCGCGTGGCTGTCAGGCTGATCTCGACGCCCGGGACTCATACTGTCGGACACAAGTGAGGCCACCGTCGGAGGCTCGTTCGACCGGGAAATGGCTTTTCGATAGCGTATTCCCGGCGAGCGTGTTCACGTACTTGTGTCTGACAGCACTCGTTCGCCGTGGTCGCGACGCGCCCTGCGTCACTCATCCCTCGCACGGCCCTGTCGCGCGCACGAAAGCGCGAGACAGCGCGCGCCGACGTCTTCGACCCAGCTTGCGACCCCGGACTGTCGAGAGAGGCGGCCAGCGACTGTGGCGACGCGAACCGTTTTACTGCGGGCGCGACAGGCTCGGGCATGGACTTCGCGCTGTTCACGTCGACCAGCCCGACCGACCGCTGGGACCTCGCGAAACAGATGGGCGTCACCCACGTCGTCTCGGGCATGCCCCGCGACGCCGACGCCGACCCCTGGGCGTTCGAACCGCTGCTGGAACTCCGGAATCGCTTCGCGGACGCCGGCCTCGAACTCGACGTCATCGAGGACCGCCCGCCGCTCGACGACGCCATCCTCGGCCGCGAGGGCCGCGACGAGCAGATCGAGACCGTGAAGACGCTGCTCCGGAACATGGGCCGGGTCGGCATCGACGTCTGGTGTTACGTCTGGATGGCGCCGCTGAAGGTCCTGCGCACCTCCCGGTCGGTGCGCGGGCGGGGCGGGTCGCTCGTCACCCGATACGACCACAGCCAGATGCAGGAAGGGCCGGAACTCGACGGCGCGACCGCCGACGAGCTGTGGGACAGTCTCGCGTACTTCCTCGACGAGGTCGTGCCCGTCGCCGAGGAGGCGGGCGTGAAACTCGCCCTCCATCCCGACGACCCGCCGCTCGGGCCTGTCCGGGGCGTCGACCGCATCGTCACGAGCGTCGACAACTACGAACGCATCCTCGACTTGCACGCCAGCGAGCATCACGGGGTCACGTTCTGCCAGGGCAATTTCGCGGCGATGGGTGCGGACATCCCCGCCGCGATCCGCGCGTTCGGCGACCGGATCCACTTCGCGCACGTCCGCGACGTCGAGGGCGACCCGGCGTATTTCACCGAGGTCTGGCACGACGAGGGGCCGACGGACGTGGGCGCGGCACTGCGTGCCTACGAGGATATCGGCTTCGACGGCCCGCTCCGCCCGGACCACTGCCCGACGATGGCCGGCGAGGACAACGAGAACCCGGGCTACCACGACAAGGGGCGCCTGTTCGCCGTCGGCTACCTGAAAGGACTGCGCGACCAGTACCACTCGATGCGACGCGCCGGCGAGTAGAGCTGGCACTCGCGGAACAGTCACGACTTTCCCGCTGTCGCGTCGAACCGACACGCATGGAGACGGCCCCGCTCACCGACGGCGTGAGCCTCCCGACGACTGTCGGGCGTGCCTCGACACACGGGGAACCCGTGGCGGTCGGTGCGGCCATCGCCGACGGACACGCCCACGACGAGGTCGAGACGTGCGTCGCTGTCTCCTATCCCCTGCCCGAACACGAGAAACACCCGACGCGAGTCATCCCGCCCTGTGGCAGTTGCCGGGAGTTGCTCGCCGACTGCAACCCGGAGATGCGCGTCGTCGTGCCCGTCGACGGCGAGAACCGCATCGTGCGCGCCGCCGACCTCCTGCCGGGGCGCCCCTGGTAGTCCCGGCGGTGTGTCCCTCGGGGCTCACTCCCCCGTGACCTGGAGCACGTCGAAACACGCCCCGACGGGGTGGTACCCGGGCGTGACCTTCGGCGTGTCGTCGATGTCCTCGTGGACTTCGTTGTCGGGCGTGAGCTTGAAGTACCAGTTGCCGTAGTGGGGATTGACGAGGTTGTCCCAGGAGTACGTCCAGAATCGGTCGTACCACTCCCAGTAGTCGTCGTCGCCGGTGATGGTGGCGAGTCGGGCAGCCGCACCCATGCCCTCGCAGGGCGGCCAGTAGTACTTGTCCCGGAGGATCGGGTCGCCCTCGCGGTCGAAGTTGTAGACGAGGCCGCCGTGTTCGTCGTCCCAGCCGTGTTCGACGGCGCCGTCGAAAAAATGTGCAGCCCGGTCGACCAGCCAGTCGGCGTCGCGGTACTCGGCGAGCGTACAGAGCAGTTTCGCCCACTCCAGGAGGTGGCCGGGCTGGTAGCCCCACGGCCGGAAGAGGTGGGCGGGCTGGTCGCGGTTGTACTCCCAGTCCAGCTCCCAGTCGGTCGTGTAGTGTTCCCACAGCAGGCCGTCGCCCTCGTCGGCCAGGTCCCGCGCCAGGTTCTCGGCGATGGTGTACGCGCGGTCGAGATACTCGTCCTCGCCGGTCGCCTCGTGGGCGGCGATGAACGCCTCGCAGGTGTGCATGTTGGCGTTCTGGCCGCGGTACTCCTCGGCGGGGTCCCAGTCTTCGGTGAGTTTCCCGCGACAGAGGCCGTGGTCGTCCTCCCAGAAGCGCTCGGCAACCAGGTCGGCCGTCTCGTGGACGTCCGCCTCGGCACCAGGAACCCCCGCCTTCGCGGCGGTGGCGTAGGCAAGCAGGACGAACGCGTGGCCGTAGCAGGTCCGCTGGGGGTCCGCGACGTCGCGGCCCGAGCGCACCCAGGGGTAGCCGCCGTCGGGTTCGCGCCATTCCCGGAGGCCGGTGATGCCGTGGGTCGCCGCCGAGCGACACCAGTCGGGCCCGTCCAGCAGGTGGCCGACGCTGAAGTTGAACACGAGTCGACAGTGGGCGACGAGGTGTTTCGCCTTGCCGTCGTAGACGTGGCCGTCGCGGTCGCTCAACTGCGCGACGTAGCCGCCGAATCGGTGGTCGATGCAGTCGGGGTAATAGAAGTCAAGCAGCCGGAACGCGTGCTGGCGGAGCCAGCGTTCGTCCCGGAAGGTCCGGGGATCCGTTGTCATAGTCGACTGTTCTCCGGCGGGCAGAATAAAGATGCTGGCGCGGGGGCCGGAAACCCGGCCCGTCGGTCACTCGGGGTCGAGCACCGCCAGGGGACGCTCAGCGAGCCCGCCGAAGCGACGCTTCGTCGAGCGCGTCGGACCGAATATTCGCCGGCTCGACGCGGCTTACGGAGCCGCGTCGAGCAGCGTCTCGCCCTCGGCGATGAACTCCTCGACGGTGTCGAGGTCCAGCGTCACGCCCAGGCCCGGTTCGTCGGGCAGGGGGACGGCGCCATCTTCGATGATCGGCGGTTCCTCGACGAACTCGTCCCAGTGGGGGTCGTCGCGAGCGTGCCACTCCATCGCCAGGAAGTTCGGGACCGCCGTCGCGACGTGGGCGCCGGCCATCGTCCCCAGCGGGGAGGCGACGTTGTGCAGGGCGACGGGCATGTAGTAATCGTCGGCCTGATGAGCGGTCTTGACCGTCTCGCGCATCCCGCCGAACTTGGGCATGTCCGGCTGGAGGACGTCGACCGCCTGCTCGTCGATGAGCTGGCGGACGCCGTGGGTGCGGTAGACGTTCTCGCCGGCGCAGATTGTGGTGTCCGTCGCGCGGGTCACCTCGCGCTGGACGTCGAGGTTCTCTGGCGGAACGACGTCCTCGAGCCACCAGACGTCGTAGTCGGCGACGGCGTTCGCCAGCCGGCGGGCGCTGTCGCCCGCGTAGTTCCAGTGACAGTCGTAGGCGACGTCGGCATCGTATCCCACTCGTCCGGCGACGGCCTCGACGATGCGGCGCTTGTAGTCGACGGCCTCGGCGTCGAGATAGCGGTTGTAGGGGTCGCCCTCGTACCGGTCGCTCGCGTCGAGGTCGAACTTCAGCCCGTCGAACCCCTCGTCGAGCACCGATTCGGCCGTGTCGGCGTAACTCTCCGGCGCGTACGGGTCGAAGTCCTCGGGTTCCTCCTCGTTTTTGAGGTGGGTGCCGGCGTGACAGTCCACGTAGAGCCGCGCTTGCTCGCGGTACTGCCCCCCGAGCAACCGGTAGGCGGGCTGGTCCACGAGTTTGCCCGCCAGGTCGTGTAACGCGATGTCCAGCCCAGAGATGGCGTGGACGCCCACGCCCGCGAGTGACCCGTAGGCCGACGTTCCCTCGAACAGGCGCCGCGAGAGGGGTTCGAGGTTGCGCGGGTCCGCACCCACGAGCAGGTCCTCGCCCGCCTGCTCGACGACGTCGCCAACGCCCGGGCCCCAGTAACACTCCCCAGTTCCCGTGACGCCGGCGTCGGTGTAGAGGCGCACGAACGTCCACGTCCAGTCTGCGTCGACCTGCGTGGTCTGTACGTCGGTGATCTCGACTGCCATGCCCCGCGCTTTTCGGGCGGGGCACGTCAAGTCGTGGGTCCCGGAACCTCTCGCCTGTGGTGGCGGTGGCGCTCATCCTGTCGGACACAGGCGATGTCACCGTTCGATGACTGTTTCGGGGTTTTTTTCCGACGGTTCATCCCCGAACAGCGGATCGCCCGTTCACGAACCTGTGTCCGACAGTACAGCTACCTGCAGTCGCCGGCATGTGTCTCCCGGTGCTACGCCAGCGGGCAACCCCCCTCGCAGTTCCGGGACCCACAGACTGATTTGACCTCTCACCGACACGAGAGCCATGGGTCCCGAATGGGAGTTCGACCTGGACGAGGAGCCCCGGCAGCTAGACATCGACGACCTCGAACGCATCGAGCGCTTCGAGGAGGCGGGGTACGGCGGGAGCGTCGCCGACGCCCTCTACAACGTCGGGCTGCGCCGGTTCGTCTTCGACCAGGACTTTTTCGCCGTTTCCGAGGGCGAGACGCTGGCCGGTCGCGCGCTCCCGGTCAAACTCCACACCTACCCCAAGACCGAGGCGGTCGAGGCGTACCTCGAACGGAAGTGGGAGGAGGAAAACGACGGCGTCCACCCCCAGAAGCTGATGATGCGCGAAGTCGAGCGCCAGCCCGACGGCTCGGTCCTCTGTTTCGACACCGGCGGGGACATGCAACCGGCCCACTTCGGCGAGATGTCCTGTACGCTCGCACAGGCTCACGGCGCCCGGGGGATGCTCTGTGCCGGCAACGTCCGCGACACCCGCTACATCAGGCAACTCGAAGATTTCACCGTCTACACCCGGGGAACGGTACCGAACTGGCACGGCGGCTGGGAGATAATCGAGGTCAATCAACCTGTGCAACTGCCGGGCCACCTCTCGCACAACGTCGTCGTCCGTCCCGGCGACTTCGTCTTCGGGGATTTCGACGGCGTCCAGGTCATCCCCCACGAGGTCGTCGACGAGGTCCTCCTCCGGGTCGAGGCGATCTACGAGGCGGAAAACGAGGAACGCCGCAAGATCGAGGAGGGCATGCCCATCGACGAGGTCTACGAGGAGTACGGCGTCCTGTGACGGGACGTCTCCCGGCGCTGTAGTCACCTACCGGATATTTTTTCGTCGGTGTCGCTGACCGCGAAAGAACGTTTTCGTCGCCGAATTGCCCGTCGTGAAGAACTAACATGGTCCGTGATAACACGTTTCCGGTCAGATTTAATATACCTGCCCCCGTTGGGTAGAACGCGATGGTCTTCCTGTCCGTCTGACGCGAACGCGGTCCCCGCGCCGGCCGTCGGTCGGCGCACCAGCCACCGGTCACGCGTTCGCCACTGTGTACGCAGCGCCGAGAGAGGCGTCCCGCTCCCCAACCGTATCCGCGACCTCCCCCGACCCATGTACGATAGTCCATCCCCACGCGCTTCGCACTCGACTGCGCGGTCCGAACGCCAGGTCCGGGCCGAGCGCCCGCCCCGGTACACGCCGGCCGGGTTCGCCGTCTACGCCGCACTGGTCGCGCTGACGCCGGTCGTCCTGACGGCCGTCGCCGCTCCCGCCGTCGCCGCGGCCGCGGTCGCCGGCCTCGTCGCCGGTGCCGTCGGCACGCGCGCCTTCGCGCAGGCCACCACCGGTCGCCCCGCGGACCGGCCCGTCGAGGCACCGACGCCGAACGAGACCGCCTGACCGGATTCGGACTCCCGGTCCCCGCTGATTCCGGCCCCCCGTCCCTGCACTGCTCCCCCGTTCCCGCACCCGCTCCCGGCACCCCGCGTGACCGCGTCCACGACGCCTGGCTATCTCCGCGTCGACGGGTTGCCGGTCCCTGAACGCCTTTTTGTCGTCCGCCCGAAGCGCTCGCATGTACGTGACAGCCGCGGGCGTCGAGGTGCCGGCACTGGGCTTTGGCACCGCCCGCATGGACGCCTACGAGACCGAGTATCGCGCCGTCGAGACTGCCCTGGAGGCGGGCTACCGACACGTCGACACCGCACAGATCTACGGGAGCGAACCCGCGGTGGGCGACGCGCTGGCCGACGCGGAGCTGGACCGCGAGGACGTCTTCCTGACGACGAAACTCGCCGGCGGGAACCGCGCGTACGACGCCGTGGTCGAATCGACCCGCGAGAGCCTCGAGGCCCTCGGTACCTCGTACGTCGACCTGCTGTTGATCCACTGGCCGGTCGAGGACGTCCCCACCGAAGAGACGTTGCGCGCGATGAACGACCTCCGCGCCGACGGCCTCGTGCGGCACGTCGGCGTCTCGAACTTCTCGGTTCCGCAGCTGCGCGAGGCCCGCGAGGCCTCGGACGCGCCGGTCCTCACCGACCAGGTCGAGTACCACGCCCGGAACCGACAGGACGAGTTGCTCGCCTACTGCGTCGACGAGGGCGTGATGCTGACCGCTTACAGCCCGCTGGGCGTCGGCGAGTTGCTCGACGAGGAGGCGCTCGTCGCCGTCGGCGACCGCCACGGGAAGACCCCGGCGCAGGTCGCCATCCGGTGGCTCCTCCAGCAGCCGATGGTCGCGACGGTCCCGATGTCATCGTCGCCGGCCCACGTCCGGGAGAACTACGACGTCTTCGACTTCGAACTCTCGACGGCGGAGATGCGGGAACTGTTCGCCCTCGAGGGCGACCTCGACGCGGACCTGGCGGACACACTGGGACTGTAGCGGGCGCGGGATACCTCTCGGGGCCGGCGTTCAGACCGCTCGGGACCGCTCAGGGGGAAGGCATATACAGACCCCGAGTGGACAACGACCCATGGACGTCGACAAAGCCGTCATCCCGGCCGGTGGGTACGGGACGCGGTTCCTGCCGCTGACGAAAGCCCAGCCCAAGGAGATGATGCCGGTGCTGGACAAACCCACCATCCAGTACGTCGTCGAGGAAGCCGTCGCGGCCGGCCTCGAAGACATCCTCGTCATCACGGGGCGCGGCAAGGACTCGATCGAGGACCACTTCGACCGCTCCTACGAACTCGAACGGGAACTGGAAAAGAGCGGGAAAGACGACAGGCTAGAGCGCGTCCGGGAGATCACCGACCTGGCGGACATCCACTACATCCGCCAGCAGGACCGCGACGGCCTCGGCGCGGCCGTCCAGTACGCCGAGGACCACGTCGGCGACGAACCCTTCGCGCTCCTGCTGGGAGACAACTTCATCGAGTGCCCCGACCCCCCTATCGGCGACCTCGTCGACCACGCCGAGACCCACGAGGAGTCGGTCGTCGCCCTCGAACGGATCCCCTGGGAGAACGTCCCCGCCTACGGCATCGCCGACGTCGACGACACCGCCGGCGAGAGTTTCCCGGTCGACAGTTTCGTCGAGAAACCGACCCGCGAGGAAGCGCCCTCGAACCTCGCGATCATCGGCCGGTACGTCTTCACGCCGGAGATATTCGACCGCCTCGAGGAGACCAGCGAAGGGGACCGCGGTGAACTCGAGTTGACCGACGCGATGCGCAAACTCTCGGCCATCCGGGGGGCGGAGATCGACGGCGACCGCTATCACATCGGCACCGTTCCGGACTGGCTGGAGGCAAACATCCGGATGGCCCTGCGCCACGACGACGGCCAACTGAACGAGGTCGTCCGGGAGACGATCCGGGACGAACTCGACAACGGGAACGGTTTCGAGTAGCGTCGGAACGGGACGCTCGGCTCCCCGCTCGCCGTTCCGAGACCCTCGCTGCGTTCGGGCCTCGCGTCAGTCGTCGGCGGTCGCCGCAACGTCCGTCCCCACCCGCCGCTGGAGGAAGTCGTCGAGCAGGCGGAACATCCGTAGCTTCTGTTCCTGGTCCGAGGAGGCGTGGCCTTCCTCGCCGAGTTCCTCGTACTCGTAGTCCTCGCCTTCCTCGTAGCCCGCGTCTTCGAGCGCCTCCCGGAAGATGCGAGCCTGCGAGACCGGGACGCGACGGTCGTTGACCCCGTGGACGACGAAGATGGGCGCGTCGACGTTCTCGACGTGCGTGACCGGACTCCGCTCCTCGTAGAGGTCGGGGTTCTCTTCGGGCGTGCCGAGGTACTTCTCCATCAACTCCGTCCGGAAGTGGGGCATCGTGTTTTCGAACATGTCCTCCAGGTCGGTCAGCCCGATCCAGGCGACCGTCGCGTCGTACAGGTCGGGGTACTGGACGGCCTGCCAGTACGCGGAGTAGCCGCCGTAGGACCCGCCGAAGACGACGACGCGGTCGTCGTCGACCCAGTCGTACTCGCGGACGTGTTCGGCGGCGGTGGCGACGTCGCCCTGCTCGGCGCCGCCCCAGTCGTCGATGAGTTCCTCGACGAACTCCCGCCCCCGCCCGGTCGACCCGCGGTAGTTGACCTGCAACACGGCGAACCCGCGGGCGACGAGTACCTGCGTGTAGAGGTCGAAGGACTTGGCGTCCCGACCGCGGGGACCGCCGTGGGGGTTCACGACCAGCGGCGAGGGGCGCTCGCCCGAGTCATACAGGAGGGCGCCGATCTCGAACGTCTCGTACGGGTCGTGTTCGACGGCGTGCTGGTCGGTCTCCGGGACGCCGTCTGATTCGACGGTGAAGTACTCGGCGTCGGCGAAATCGTCGGGCTCGAAGGGTCCGTACTCCGCCTCGACGAGCGTCTCGTACTCGTCGGTCTCGAGGTCGTAGGCGAGCAACTCGGGGCGGCGCGTCGGCGTCGTGTGGACGACAGCGACCCGGCCGTCCGCGAGGGTGTGGCGGCCGTGGCCGCCGACGATACTCGCGACGCCCTCTGGCAGGTCGAGTTCGCGCCGCTCGCCGGCCTCGAGGTCGTAGACGACGGGCATCGTCACCGCGTCGCGGTCCCGAGTGACGAGCACCCGGTCCTCGTCGACGAACCCCGCCGGGCTCTCCTCGTCGGTGTCGTCGCCGAGCCAGGTCACCTCGCCGGCGTCGACGTCGTAGACGCCCGCCCGACTCAGGTCGGGGGTGTTGTCGACGACGAGCAGGCGGTCGCCGCCCGGACTCCAGTCGGCGGGGGCCGCCTCGGCGCCCACCTCGCCGAGTTCCAGGTTGCGCGGGTTCGACCCGTCGGCGTCCATCAGGTAGACGTCGCGGTTGTCGTAGTCGTCGGTCTCGTTGGTGGCGTACGCGATGGTCTCGCCGTCCGGCGAGAGAACCGACCCCCACACCGCGCGGTCGTAGTCGGTGAGTTTCGCCGTCTCGCCCGCGGGCAGGTCGTGGCTGTAGACGTTCATCTGGCCGTCTCGCGAGGAACCCAGCAGGAGCCGGTCGCCGTCCGGGCCGACGTCGTGGATGGCGGTCTGACCGTCCATCTCGACGACGGGTTCGCTGTCGCCCTCGCGCGTGATGGCGTGGACGTCGTTCTGTTCGTTGCCAGCCTCGTCGAGGTGGAAGAACACGCGGTCGCCGTCGGCCGCCCAGCGGACGAACCAGCGAGCGTTCCGCGGGACTTCGCCGTCGGACCACTGACTCAACTCCCCGCTCTCGACGTCCAGGACGTGGAGCTGGTTGCGGCCCGTGACGTCGTAGTAGAGGGCGACCTCCGCCCCGTCGGGGGAGATCGTCGGGTGGGCCATCGTCGGGAGGCGTGCGAGCTCTTCGAGGACGTCGCTGTCGTCTAGGGACATACTACCAGCGTAGGACCGCACTGACTTGAAAACCCGCAGAACGATCTTTCAGTTCCTTCGCGTATATAAACTTCCTGTTACGTACGTCCGGAACCGGGTCCGGGCCGTCGGGTCCCCAGGTGTCGTTCCGGGGACAGCCGGTTCACGCGTCTCTCTGACGGTCGACCCACCCGTCCGGCGCCGCGCCGTCGTGTGCCCGCCGGACGGCCGCCACGAGCGCGTCGCCGTCGGTCGCGCCGACGAGATGCGAATCGCAGTCGCAGTCGGAGGCGCCGAATCCCGGGACGGGGTCGAACTCGGCGGCGAGGGTCCGCCCGACGGGACACTCGACATCGGCGCCGCCGGTTCGGACGACCCGTGCGACGGCGGCGGGGTGGCCCAGCAGGTAGTCGACGTGCCAGTGGCGGGCGTCGCACTCGAAGTCGACGGCCCCGAGTGCGCCCACCTCGACGGTGGCGGGACCGTCGAACGCGGCGACGAGCGTGTCGGTCCCCTCGCTCGCCTCGGACTCGGCCTCTGGCTCGCACCCGTCCTCCCGTGTGTCACCGGCCATCGCCCGGAGGTCGGGTGCCCACCGGTTTCGGCCTTGGGGTCCGGCACCCGTCGGACGATCCATCCGTGGGTTCTTGTCGCCGACCGACCGATCTACCGTATGGCCGAGCGCAGTCCGACGCTGACGCTCGTGGGGGTGTTCGTCGTCGTCTACCTCGTCGAGGGACTCCTGGGCCTGATCGGGGTGTCGAAGACGGCGTTCGCGCTGGCGACGCCGGTGGTGCTCCGGCCGTGGACGCTCGTCACCAGCGTCTACGCCCACGGCAGCGTGAGCCACCTCGTGGCCAACGCCGTGGGGTTGCTCCTCGTCGGTCTCTTCCTCGAACGGCGCACCTCCCGGGTACGCTTTCACCTGTTTTTCCTCGTTACGGGGGCGCTCGCGGGGCTGTCGCAGGTCTGGGTCGGGGGACTGCTGGGCGGCCGGCCGGCGGTGCTGTGGGCCAGCGGCGCCGTCTTCGCCCTCGCGGGGTACGTCCTCGCGGGCAACCGTGTCAGCGACACCGTCCTCTCGGCAGTACCGCTGTCCGGGCGCGCCGTCCTCGTCGTGTTCGTCGTCCTCACCGCGACACTGACGCTGCTGACGGCGAGTCCCGGCGTCGCGCTGGTCGCCCACTTCACCGGTTTCCTGCTCGGACTGCTGGCCGGGCGCGACCACCTCCTGCGCACCTGACCCCGACCCGGGTCCGCCGGGCGGGACCGACCCCGTTTTTATTCGTCGGAGCCGTCGACCCGACCGTGACCCGGTACCTGCTCGCGACGGCCTCGGTCCACACGACGGCGGCGGCCGCCGACTACCTCGGGCCGCGACTCGCACCCGACGACGAGGTGCTCGGGCCACGCCGCGGCGACCCGGACGCCCGCGGCGCCGCGCCGGGGTCGACGGTGCGGTCGCTGCTCGGTGACGTCGACGTGCCAGTCGTCGTCGTGCCCCTGGACGTGCAGCGCCGAGCGCGTGTCGTGACGTGTTCGTGGCGGGCCGGTTCCGTCTTCGATAGCGGTGGACGGACCGTTCGATACTCGCTGCTTACCGACCACTTGGGTTTCCACCAGTTGCAGCGGGTGTTCGTAGCGTCGTGCAAAATACAGGGCGCATATTCAACACCGGACTATGACTGATTGATTCCACCTTGTTTCGCTTCGCTCGATGGAAATTCGTCATAACAAGCAAGGTTTAATCGTAGATTCGGACCGTCTACTTCCGGCTCGATCTGCACGTATATCACGTCACCCTTATACTCGTTAGAGCAATCAAGTGTGTGCTGGCCGGTTGCCTTCATGTCACCGAACGATACTGTCACATCGAGAGGTGTACTACTGGACACCGAGCCGAGTGTGATCTCCGTCTCTACTGTAGCCCATCCGTCCGACTCAGCGGCAGGAATCTCCAAATACTGGCGGACTACCTCCTTGCCGTCGTTCTCGATAAGAACGGTGCCCTCATACCGTGATTCGGTATAATTGTTGACCGCAACCAGAAAGGTCTGCTCCGAGTCGGAGAGTGCCGAACACCCGGCGAGTGCACCGATGAGGCCAACCCCCGCCGCGTGGAGTGCCTTCCGACGTGTCCAGTATCCCATACGGTGGATGTCAATCGGAGGAAACAACATAGTAACGATGACTCAAATCACCGTGTTAGTTACGTGTTTCTCCCGGTGACAGCACCAAGTCGGAGCCGGTCAGATGAACCAGTACGATGCTGACTTCACGCTCTGGCCCGCAGCGAGCGCAGCGAGCGAGGACACCCGAGCGGAAAAAAGATCGTGGCGCGTGATTGAAGTAGGGCGACGGCCCAGGTGGGGGCATGTCGGGCTCGGCGCTCGCCGCCCGGGTACGCGAGGCGCTCGACGTCGACGCCGCGGAGTTCGAGTCGCGCGTCGCCGACGAGGCCGAGCACCTCAAACGGGCGGTCCACGAGGGGACCTTCGACAACGCGGAGGCGGTCGTGGGGCTAGAGGTCGAACTCTACGCCGTCGACGCCCGGACCGGCGGGTTGCGGCGCATGCCGCGGAGCCTTCTGGAACTCGTCGGCTTCGAGAAGGAACTGGGCCTGCACAACGCCGAGATGCAGACGAGCCCGGTCCCGCTGAACGAACACGGGCTGGCGGCCCAGGAGCGCGAACTGGAGGCCAACCTCGCGCCGGCGGTCGACCGGATGGCCCGCGAGGACCTGCGACTGGTCAGCGACGGCATGTGGACGGTACCCCCGCGGGGCGAGACGGCCACCGAGTACCTCCGTGACTCCATCGAGGAGGACGGGGTCCGGATCGCGACGAACATGACCGACGCCGTCCGCTATCACGCGATGGCCAACAGCGATTACCCCGCCGGGATGCGAATCGAGGCGCCCCACGTCTCCCTGGAGGCCGACACCGTGATGCCCGAGAGCCTGATCACGTCGATCCAGCCCCACTACCAGATCCCCCGCGTTCCCGACCTGCCCGAGTACTTCCGGTACGCGCTCCGGGTCGCGGCGCCGCTGCTGGCGCTGGGTGCCAACTCCCCGTTTTTCCCGCCGGACCTGTACGACGACGCCGACGACGGGGCGGTCGTCGAGGACGCGTGGATGGAACACCGGATCGGCGTCTTCGAGGACGTCCTCAACGCTCCCGAGGGCCCCGATAAGGTGCGGTTCCCGCCTGATTTCGACTCCGTGGGGGCGGCCATCGACGCCGTCGTCGAAGACGAGGCTATCGTCCCGAAGACGCTGGAGACGGGGCGGGGATTCGACGGCGCCTTCGCCCACTTCCAGCACAAACACGGGAGTTACTGGCGGTGGGTGCGCCCGGTCTTCGAGGGGGAGACGCACTCGGCCGCGAACGCTCGCATCGAGTTCCGCCCGCTGCCCGCCCAGCCGACGGTGCGGGACGCGGTGAGTTTCCAGGCCGTCTTCGCGGGGCTGATGACGACCCTCCCGCAGGTCGAACACCCCGTGCGCGGGCTGGAGTGGGAGACCGCCCGCGAGAACTTCTACGCCGCCAGTCGCGAGGGATTGCGCGCCGACGTGGAGTGGGTCACGAGCGGCGGGGAGACGACGACGGCGACCGACCGGATCTACAGCGAACTCTTCGAGGCCGCCCGCGAGGGGCTAGAACGACAGGGGCTCTCGACCGAACAGGCCCGGCGGTACATCCGGCCGCTGCGCGAGCGGGCCGACCGCCGCGTGACGCCGGCGCGCTGGAAACACGACCACGTCGCCGCGGCCGTCGACGACGGCGTCCCGCTGGCCGAGGCTATCTGGGGGATGCAGTCGTCGTACGTCGACCGCCAGACGGAGACGCTGCTGGACGGGACGCTCGTCGACTGGCTGTGACCCCGGCCTCCGACGGGGAGACGGCCGGACCCGCCGCCGTGACTGCGACGATACCCGCGGCCCCGGCGACGGTCACTTCTCGCTGGCCTGTGCCTCGATCAGTGCTTTGAGTTCGTCGGCGTGTTCCTTGGCCTCGGTCGCGTGCGTGGAGTCCTCGGTCTCGACGAGTCGCTCGACGGACTCCCGGAGGCCGACGAACGCCGCCGGCTCGCTCTCGAAGAACGCCGCGAGCTCCGCGACGTGCTCCTGGGCTGCCGTCGCGTTGGGCTCGGAGTAGCCGACCTGGAGGCCGGCCAGCCGCGCGTCCAGGTCCGACAGCGTCTCGAGCATCTCCTCGTAGGGCCCCGGCGCCATCTATCCGCCCCTTCCCGTCCGGAGGGTAAAACTGCTGGGGTAGCGCTCTCCCGGACGGTACCGGCTCTCTCGGCCGTCCCCACCACCGCGCCCGTCAGTCCACGCGCGCGTCGACGACCACGTGGACGACACCTTCGCTGTGGGTCTTGACGCGTCGCGTCCCCAGGATTTCGACCGCGCGACCGCGCTCGGCGGCCGCCGTCTCGACCCGCTCGATGGGCCGCTCGAAGACGAGCGGGTCGGGCGTCGCCTCGTGGAGGTGTATCGTCCCGCCGGGGTCGAGCGTCCCGAGCGCGCTGTCGAGGTACTCGAAGGCGTCGTAGTAGCCCATCACCACCCGGTCGGCTCTGACGTCCGTCTCGGCGTCCTCCCGGGCGGGGCCGGTCCCACCGACCTCGACAGAACGCGGCGACGAAGCCGCCACGCCCAGCACGTCCCTGCAGTCGGCGCGGTACGGGCGGACGCTCTCGCTCACGCCGTTCAGCCGGACGTTCTCGAGGAGATATCGGAACGCTGTGGGGTTGCGCTCGATGGCGGTGACCTCGGCCCCGGCGCGCGCCATCGGCAGCGTGAAGTAGCCGATGCCGGCGAACATGTCGACGACCCGTTCGCCCGGGTCGACGACCTCGCCCATCCGCGCCCGTTCGGCCTTGTTCCCCGGCGAGAACATCACCTCCGCCAGGTCCATCGCGTAGCGGATCCCGTGTTCGGTGTGGACGGTTTCGGTGTCGCCCGTCCCCGCGACGACTTCGACGTCGGGTTCGCGGTGTGCGCCGGAGATGCCCCCGCGAGCGAGGACGGTGTCGGCCCCGCCGTGCAGGTCCAGCAGCGCCTCGCCGACCTCCCCGGGCCGGGGTGTGTCCCCGATGTCCACGAGGACGACGGTGCCCAGCACCGCCCATGAGGCGGGTGCACGCTCGACCTCCGCGTCGGTCCACCCGCGCTCGCGGAGGTGGTCGGCCAGGTCCCGCAGTCGGGGTGTGCCCGGCTGGCGGACGAGTTTCAGTACCCCGGTTTCGGGCGGGTCGGTGACCGGGACCGCGATGGTGTCGGCGTCGAACTCCGCGACTTTCCGGGTGGCGTCGTAGACGCCTTCGGCTTTGATCGCGGCGATAGCCGCGTCGCCGCGCTCCTTGGGGACGACCGCCGCGAGCGCGCTGTCGTCTCCTCCGTCGGCGTCCCCGTCGTCGCGTTCGCTGTCCCCGTCGTCCACGCTCATCTACCCGTGTGGTGGCTCGCTATCGGTGAAACGGTTTCGGGTTCCCGGCGGGTCGACCGCGGCCGGTCAGCCCGACCGGTTGTCGACCCACGCGGGGGGCGTGACCGCGGTCTCACCGACGCTAGTGACGCGGACGGTGATGACGACTCGGGCAGGCCGCGTGCCGTCGTCGCCCCCGTACCTGTCGACGTGTGACCGGTGCAGCGACCGGACTACTCCCCGCTCGGTGACGACGACGTGACCCGTGGCGTAGACGTTGCCGGGCCACGGGTCGCCCGCACTGGCCAGCCCGACGGTCGCGGTCGACCCCTGGTCGTCGAGGCCGACGACGCGCCACTCGCTCATCGAGAGGTACCACGCGAGGTATCTCGAGAGGCGGTCGAGGTACGGACTGGCCGCTGTGACACGCTCGCGCGCGACGCCGCGGGCTCGTCGCTCGTGACGGACGCTCCCGTTCGCGTACGCGTCGGTCTCGACCAGTTTCGGGACGGTTCCGACGAACTCCCCGACGCGTTCGGTCGAGGCGTGGTACGTCGTCGCGTTCTCGACGCGGACCGTCTGGGTCGCGACGCCCGCGGCCCGACCGCCGGCCAGTTCCCGATAGACGAGTCTGACGCGATACGACTGCCCGCGCAGTCGCAGGCGGTTGGCCTCGACCAGCCGCTGGTAGTCGTCGATCCCCGAGGCGTCGACGCCCGGCGGGAGGTTCGCCGACCGGTTCGGGGCGTCCTGCTGGTCCGCCGGTCGCGTCTCCCCCGCGTCGGTCGGTAACGGCCCGCCGCCGCCGTCGCCGTAGTCGGGCGGAACGATCGCGCCGTTGCCCGGCGGATACGGCGTGAGGACCGCCGAGTCGTCGCCGTCTCCGGCACCTAGTTCCGTCGCCGCGCCGACGCCCGGGTAGCCGGCACCCGCCCAGGCGGCGACGCCGGTCGCGGCGAGGACGAGGACGCCGACCGCGACGGTCGCGAGGGGCCGCCGGCGGCCGGTGGCCCCCGCGTCGACGGTGTCGCCAACGCCCGCGGCGTCGTCCTCGCCGGGGCTCTCGCTACGGTCGCCGCTCAAGCGGGTGCGTTCCGGTTCGCCGTCGGTCGCGTGACCGGACGGCGGCCACCGTTCGCGTCCGTCAGCGGGGGCGGTCCCGGCTAGGCCTCCACTCACCGTCCCGACCCACCCGTCGTCCGCACCTCCCTCTCGCGGGTCCCCGCCTCCCTCACCGGTCGCGTCGCGCGTCCGAGCGGGACCGTCGCCCGCCGCCGCCCCCCCGTCGAAGGCGGACAGCGACCGGTCGAACCACCGGTCGAGGAGCGCGTCGGCGGCGTCGCGGTCGACCGCGTATAGTACCGCGTTCAGGAGGTCCGACGCGTCGATCCGTTCGGCGTCGACGGGGCCGTCGAGCGTCCGCCCCGCGACGACGACCGCGTCGGCGTCCGCGGGGACCGCGCCGTCGACCGGCACCGCAACCCGCGTGGCCTCGCCATCGCCGCCGACCGCGAACGTCGCCCCCTCCCTGTCGTCGACGGCCTCGCCCCGCGCCGCGTGGAGGTCGGCGACGAACCCCGCGACTGTGGCCGCGTCGTGGGTCCGACAGACCGCCGCGAGTTCCCGTGTGGTTACCGGTGCCATTCGGCGTCTGTTGGGGCTCGACCGCTTTAGTCGTTGGTCCAACTCTCACCGCGCTCTCTCTCCGTCGTCCGCGCCCCGGTCGGGCACGACGTGGATGCCGGCGCGGCTCTTGAGGACGGGGACCTCGTCGGCGTCCTCGTCGAGGTAGTCGGGGCGGGCGACGGTCTTGGCCTCGTAGGTTTCGGGGTCGAGCACCTGGACGGCGTGTTCGTCCTCGACGGCGACGACCGTGGTCGTCTCGGCGTCCGCGCGGGTGCCCAGGCGGCGGGCGTCGGGGGCGGCGCCGTCCTCGAAACTCGCCTCGAAGTCCTCGCCGCTCGCGAGGCGGGTGCCCTTGAGGTTGCCCTGGACCGAGCGCACGAGGACGGGGCCGTCGCCGTCCTCGGGGTCGATGACCTCTCCCGGCCGGTAGCGGGGGAGGCGCACGGCGAAGGTCACCCGGTACACCTCGTTGCCGTCGCCGTCCTCGGTGACCAGCGTCTCGTGGTCGCGGAAGGCGCCCCCGAGCTGGGCGACGATGCGCTTGGCGATGCCCTGGCCCATCTGGTTCGTGGAGATCTTCATGTCGAGGCCGTCGGGCACCGCCGAGACCTCGGTGATGTAGGCGTTGCGGTCGCCCGTGGCCTCGCGGTCGGCGATGTACTCCTCGGCTATCTCGCGAGCGCGGTCGAGTTCCGCGTCGGTCGGTGTGCGCTCGTCGGCGCGCACCTGGACGACACTGGCGTAGGACCCGCCGGCGATCTTGCCACAGCGGTCGCAGGTCCCGCGGGCGATCCGGACCGGCACGGTGACCGCCTCCGTGACGAAGGTTCCGCGGACCACGCCGGTGAACTCACAGTGCATCCGGATGGTGTTCCGGTCGACCTGCTCGGGGGCGACCTCCCACCCCACGTCGGCGGCGTCGACGTGGACGCCCAGCGCCTCGGCCACCTCGTCGACCGCGACGTCGGTGTGGTCGTCGGCGCCGACGTCGACCCACCGGTTGCCCCGGTGGACCGCGCCACACTGTGAGCAGACCCGTACCTCGACGGTGTCGGGGGCGTCCACGAGGTCGAACTCCCGGAAGTAACAGGCGTCACAGAGGACGCTGTCGGGGTCGGCGGCGCCGGGCAGGTCCGGCCGCTCGCCGACCGACTCGACTGGGTCGCCACACCGCGGGCAGAACTCGCCGGAACGGCTCATCGCTTCCCTGTACGCCCCTCGACCTCTTAACCGGCGCGTTCTCCTCTCCTCGACGGCGCGCCGCGGTCACTCCGCCGCGAGCGAGTCGTGGCGTGCGCCGAAGTACCACTCGCCCAGCGCCGCGGCGCTCGCGTCGTTCTCGACGGCGAACGACAGGCCCCGCTCTGCCAGCGGGCCGCCCAGGTCGATAGCGTCGAGCGTCTCGACGCCGTCGAGGACCTGCCCGGCTAATACTGTCGGACACAAGTACGTGAACCTGCTCGTCGACGTACGGGGACGTGACGACTCGAAGACCCCGAAAGGGCCATCGAGCGGTGGCATCACTTGTGTCCGACAGTATAACTCGCGGGGACGCGTCCGCTCGACGGTCACGTCGGTGTGGGACTCCCCGCCCGGGGTGGCGGCGACGTACCGGCAGTTGGTGCTTCCGACCCCGAACGTGGCGACCCCCCGGGAGCGCGCTGCCAGCCAGCGACCGCACGCGATTAATTGATAAGTCGGACGGCCCCTAGACTCGCTCATGGAATGGAAAGCAGACTGGGGCCTGCGGGGACGGATGTTCCTGACTATGTTCCTGCTCGCGGCCCTCTACATCGTGTTCCTCGGCGTGTTGACCTTCTACACCCGGAACTTCCTGCTCATCGTGGTCTTCATGAGCGTCTTCCTGTTCGCCCAGCTGTTTTTCAGCGACAAGCTGGCGCTGCGGAGCATGGGCGCCCGGGAAGTCAGCGAGGAGGAGTTCCCCGAACTCCATCGAACCGTCCAGCGCCTGGCACAGCAGGCCGACCTGCCGATGCCGACGGTGGCCGTCGCCGACACCCGGACGCCAAACGCCTTCGCGACGGGTCGCTCGAAGAAGAGTTCGACCGTCTGCGTGACGACCGGCCTCCTGAACAGCCTCACCCAGGAGGAGCTCGAGGGGGTGATCGCCCACGAACTCGCCCACGTCAAGAACCGCGACGTGATGGTGATGACCATCGCCTCCT
>JAZKRZ010000001.1:0-63701 GCA_036626395.1 Haloarculaceae archaeon | reverse complement strand
GTCCGTGCCTCGAATCACTATCCTCGCAGACAACACGGTTTCGACGTCGGACCCGAAGGGACTGCGCGCAGAGTGGGGGTTCGCGGCGGCCGTGGACGGAGTCCTGTTCGATACCGGCCAGTCCGAAGTCGTCACGCACAACGCCCGGCTCCTGGACGTTCCCACGAGGTTCGACACCGTCGTCTTGAGCCACAGCCACTACGACCACACCGCCGGGGTCGACCAGTTTCTCGACCCGGCGGAGAAACCGACGCTGTACCTCCACCCGGAGGTCTGGACCGACCGATACAGAACAGAGGGGTCCGGCGGTGAACCCCTCGAGGAACCCGTGCACATCGGCATCCCGTACTCGAAGGCCGCAGTCGAGAGCGGCGCCGACCTCGTCGAACATCGGGGCCCCGTCGAAGTCGCCCCCGGTGTGGTCGCCCTCGGTGAGATCCCCCGGAAACACGTCGAGACGACTGTGGGAGCGGTCGTGGAAGACGGCGACCTCGTCGAGGACCGGGTCGTCGACGACCAGGCCCTCGCTGTGCGGACTGACGACGGGACGGCCCTCGTCCTCGGGTGCTGTCACTCCGGTCTCCGGAACTCGGTCGAGTACGCCGAAGCGGTGACCGGTGCGGAGGTTCGCCACGTGATCGGCGGGACCCACCTCATCGCCATGGACGACGAGTCCGTCCACGAACTCGCAGACTGGCTCGACGGGAAACTCGACCTGTTCGCCGGCACCCACTGCACGGGGTTCCGGGCACAGGCGATCCTCGCGGACCGCCTCCCCGACGCGTTCCGTCACGTCGGCGTCGGCACCACGATCGAACTGCCCCCGGAGTGAGAGCGCGTCACCGCCACGGCGGACCGACGGCCGGGTCGTTCGGGGGGACACCCGGTCCCCCAGTCCCGGGATTCAGGGCGCGAACCGACCCTCGAGGTGGGCCTTGTCGACGACGTTGCCCTCGGCGGCGTCGTAGGCGTCGTCTTTGCTCGCGCCGGGACCGAGGCCGAGGGTCGTATCGAGCGCGTACAGCAGGAACCGGTAGGTGTGTTCGCGGTCGGGCGGGTTCGGACCGCCCCAGCCGGTCTCGCCGTAGTCGTTTTCCCCCTCGGTGGCGCCGGTCGCCGCGGCGTCCCAGTCTTCCGGGATGGAGCCGACGTCGCCGGGGATGTCCCAGACGACCCAGTGGTCCCAGATCTTGCCCGCCGGTTCGCGGGCGTCGGGGTCGTCGACGACCAGGAGCAGCGACCTCGCGCTCTCGGGCACGCCCGATATCTCCAGTGGCGGGTTGACGTTGGCCGCAGTGTAGCCGTATCTGTCCGGGATCGTTCCCCCGTCCTCGAACGCCGGGCTCGTGAGTGTCAGGTCGGCCATTGTCGTGTCTCACCGGCGACTGTCACGTGCCCGAACCATAAACCCAGTCCCCCGTTTACGTCCCACAGATACGGGCGGGCTACCGGTGACGTCGCGCTGACCCGCGTCGTTCACACTGGAGGTCGAACGCTATCCCTAAATCGGGCCCGTTCCAAGACCACGTCGTGCAGATAGTGGGGTACGACGCGGCCGTCGAGGAATCCGCCGCCCTGGTACTCGCCACGGACGGCGCCGTCGAGCGCGAGTCGCTCGACTCCGGCCGGGAACTGGTCTACAGTCTCGGCGACCGCCACTGTGCAGGAGTGCGGGAAAACGGGGGGCACACCCCCTGTGACCGCCCGGCTGCACCCTACTGCGACCGCCACACCGACCGCTGGCCCTGTGCCCGCTGTACCGGCGAGTGCTCGCTCCCCCTGGAGTCCTGTCGCGAGGAACACGCCGTCTACCTCGCGGCGTTCGCGCCGGCGACGTTCAAGGTGGGCGTGACCCGGTCGTGGCGGCTGAACCGGCGGCTCCGCGAGCAGGGCGCCGACCGCGCGGCACACCTCAGGACCGTCGAGAACGGCCGGATCGCCCGGCAGGTCGAGGCGGACATCGCGCGCGACGTCGGCGACCGCGTCCGGGTCCCGACGAAAGTGCGCGGCCTCCACCGGAGCGTCGAGGAGGACGCCTGGGCGTCCCTGCTCGCCGGATTCGACCCCATCGAGACGTACACCTTCGACTACGGGTTCGACCTCGCCGAGCGACCGGTCGCCGAGACGCTCCTTTCGGGGACTGTGCGCGGGACCCAGGGCCGCGTGCTCGTCCTGGAGAACGGCGGGACGACCTACGCCGTCGACATGCGCGAACTGGTCGGCCACGAGGTCCGGTCGGGGACCACGGAGCGCGAGTTGCAGTCGAGTCTCGGCGCCTTCGGGTGACCGGACGAGCCTCGGGCGGGTCGGACGCCGGGCCGGGCGTGTTGGACACAAGACATTTACAGGCGGGCGTCGCGCCAAGAGGTGTGAACGCAGAACGGACGCTCGGGGTGATCGCAGCCGTCATCGTCGTGGCGTCAGTGGGGCTGGCCCTCCTCGCGCCGGGCGCGCTCGCGGACCGCTCAGAGGAGTCGGTCCGGGAGAGCTACCTCTCGCTCCAGGACCCCCGCGTCTCGACGGGCGCGGTCGGCGGCGAGACGGCCGAACTCTCGCTGGACGTCCGCATGGCCCACCGCGGCGGGACGGCGCGCAACGTCACCGTGGAGGTGCAGGCCATGGATGCGGACACCGGACTCGTCGCGACGACCGTCAGGAAGCGCCTGGGGAACGTCTCCGGCGACCGCGAGGTCAGAACGCGCGTGAACGTCACCGTCGAGCGCCAGGGGGGATACCGACTCGACGTCCGCGTCTACGAGGACGGTGACCGGATAGCTACCGGCCGGACGCAGGTCCGGGGGGTCGGATCGCTGACGCCGGATTACGCGCGGACCTCGGTCGAGTTCCACCGCTTCGAATCCGGCGGCGCCGACCTGCCGGTCATCAGTTACAGCCCGACCAGCACGGGCGACAACCGCACGACGCTGGAGACCCAGACCTGGCTGACAAACAGGGGCGACGAACCGGCGGGCGGGCTCGAACTTGTCGTGCGCGCCCGGCAGGTCGAATCCAATCTGATCGCCGACCGGACGACGGTCGAGGTCGGCGACGTCGGTCCCGGCCAGACCGCGACACCGATGGTCGACCTCGAGGTCCCCTCGAACTACAACTACTACCTCGACGCGATCCTCTATCGCGACGGCGTCATCGTGGGGACGGCCACGTCTCCGGCGATGCTCGACCCGACTCGCCCGGTCCCCGAGAACGCGACCCGCGAGGAAGTCGAGTTCGACGCCGGGGATTTCACGTCCGAGACGCCGACGCCGCGCCGGGGGGCGAACACCCCCACCCCGACGACCGTCACGACCGGCCCCGGGTTCGGCGTCGGTGTGACCGTGCTCGCGCTGCTGACCGTCGCGGTACTCGCACACAGGAGGCGACCATGACCGAACACACCGAGAGCGACGACACGACAGGCGAACGAGCACCCGGAACGGGCGACACCGACGAGAACGCCGTCGCGACCAGACCGGCCGAGTCCGCGGCTGACGGCGAGCGGGCGACCGGCCCGGCGGCTGCCGAGACCGGCGCCACCGAGCGTGGACCGACCGACGGGACGGTGGCGGAAGAATCCACGGGGAGTCCCACGGCGGGGGAGCGCCTCGCGTGGCTCGTCCAGGTCGGCGCGCTCGTCATCCTGTGTCTGGTGGCGCTGGTCGCGACGTTTCGCTTCTACTTCGCGGCCTCGGAGGCGATCCGCGTGTGGATCGCCGACGACTTCGTCTCGGTGTTCCAGGCGGCGTTCAACCTCCTGGTCCTCGTCGCCTGTGCGTACGGGGTTTCGGTGCTCGTCCGGCGACTGCGGTGAGCGGGGTTCGGACCGACGGGGGTCGAGTGCGGGCGTCCCTGGGTGACAACCCTTTTGAGACGTCCGCGGTAATCGCGGGTATGGCAGACGAGGATTCAGACGACGCCGGAGCGCCGGCAGACAGCGAGACCGAGGAATCGACCGCCGACACCGACGCGCCGGCTGACGACGGTGTCGAGGGCGGAGACGAGAGCGACGACGAGTCCAAGTCCTTCCGCGAGCGCGTCGAGGAGATCCGCCAGCAGCGTGCCGAAGAAGGCGAAGGCGAGGGCGAGGGCGACGCCCCGAGTCGCGAGGAGCGCATGGAGGAGATGATGGGCGGTGGCGGTGGCCCCGGCGGCATGGGCGGCAACCCCTTCGCACAGATGATGGGCGGCATGATGGGCGGTGGCGGCGGTCCGCCCGGCATGGGCGGCGGCCCCGGCGGCCAGCGCGGCCGCGAGGAGGAGAGCGGGGACGACGAGGAACTCGTCCGCGAGGTCCGCAAACTCCGCGACGAGGTCCACGACGTGCGCCGGACCCTCGACCGGATCGCCGAGGCGCTGGAAGACTGAGACCCGTCCTCTTTCGGTGACCAGCCCGTCTCTCGTACGGATTGCTGGCAGTCATTTCTCCATCGACCGCGCGCAATCGGGCGGTCGTCGTGGGAAACAGTGACAGCAGTCCGTATCATACGGACCGTTGTACCCATTTTCGGCGATGCCGTCGACGTATGGGCGAGTTACGGCCCGATGCGTTCACCGTGGTTCGCGACGGCGGTAACGAAGTACAACGGTCCGTATCAGTCCTCGTATGCGAGGTTCATCACCCACTGCGAGAACGTGTCGGAGTGGGCGTCGACTTCCTCGTCGCCGATAAACGGCGAGAGTTGGTCGCCGGCCATCAGCAACGAGAAATCCAGGTCACGGAGCGCCGGCGTCAGGTAGTAGGTGTTGTGACCCTTGTAGACGGTCTCCTCGCGCTGAATGAGGTCTTCCTCGGCCAGCGATTCGGCGATGCGGCTGCCCTTGCGGGAACTGACGTCCAGCTCCTTCCAGAAGTCGCTCTGGTGGATCCCCCCCGTCTCCCTGATGAGTTCGAGTCCCGCGCGCTCGTCCTCGTTGAGGTCCTCTTCGGCAGCAGACATACCTACCGGTACGTCCTCTGGACCGTTTAAACCTGCCCTTCCACGTGCCGGTAGTCCGTCTCGCAGGGCGGTCCGTCGGCGTACCGGTAGGTCGCGCCATCGGTACCGAGAGTGATGAGCGACGAGGAACGGGTGCCGAAGCTGTCGCGGTGGACGCAGACGCCGTAGTCGTGGTCGGCGATGCACTCGGCCGCGCGGTCGAGCCACGCCGTCGAGGTCTCGCCGGGTTCGACCGCCAGTTCGGCCGCCAGTCGGTCGGCGTTTTCGGCCTGCCGTTCGCCCGCTTCGGGCCTCGTGGCCGGGACCACGTACTCGCCGTCCGCACCGACGTTGACGACGACGTGGACGCCGGGTTCGAAATTGCGGACGCGGACGGCCCCGTCGTACTCGACGTACAGCGCCGCGGTCGGGTCGGCGACGACGAGATTGAACCCCTCGTACTCGCGGTCGTCGAGTTCGCGCTCGACGAGGCGGACGGCGTCTTCCGCGGAGCGCTCCCGGAGCGCGTCGCGGACGAGCAACCCGCGCGAGCGGTCGCCCGTCACGTCGCGGTCGGTCCAGCGGTTCGTGACTGCGACCAGGACGTCCTGTTCGTTGTAGCCGATCCAGGTACCGCCGGCCTCGGCGTCACGGGGCGCGACCACGCGCGGTCGGTCGTCGACGACGTCGGGCGGTTCCGCGGGGCGGTCCAGCCGTTCGTCGCGGTTGGCCGCGGCGACCACCGGTGCGTCAGTGAACACCTGCCAGGCGAAGACGAGCGTGCACACGAACCCCCGTAGGAAGCGAGACCGATTAAAGCCCGCGCCAGTCCGGGGCCGCGGTCATACTGTCGGACACAAGTACGCGAACACACTCGCCGGGAACACGCTATCGAAACGCCCGTTCCGGGTCGAACGAGCCACCGACGGTGGCCCCACTTGTGTCCGACAGTATCAGTCGCCGTCGGCCGCGTCTTCGAGTCGGTCTCTGACGGCCCCGCGGTCGACCGTGCCCGAGGGCGTCCGCGGAAGTGTATCCGCGACGCCGACGGTCTTCGGGAGAGCGTAGTCGGCCACCCGGCCGCGGAGCGCCTCGCGGACGTCCGTCGGGGTCGGCGGGTCGGCGGGGTCTGTGGGGACGACCAGCGCGGCGACGCGCTCGCCCCACTCGTCGTCCGGGAGGCCGACGACCGCGGCGTCGCTGACCGTCGAAAGGGTCGCCAGCGCGTCGGCGACGGTGCCCGGGTGGACGTTCTCGCCGCCGGTCACGATGCGGTCGTCGAGTCGGCCGACCACCCAGAGCCGACCCGCTTCGTCGCGATAGCCCAGGTCGCCGGTGTGAAACCCGTGTTCGTCGAAAGCGTCGGACGACCGGGCGCCGTCGAGATAGCCGGGCGTGACTGTCGGGCCCGACACGACGACCTCGCCCCGTTCGCCGACGTCGCAGTTCTCTCCCGACCCGGCGCGGACCGAGACAGCGGTGCCGCGGAGCGGGCGACCGACGGTCCCCGGGTGTTCGCGGACCTCCCCGGGCGTCGCTGTCGCCACCTGCGAGGCCGTCTCGGTCGCGCCGTAGGTCGGATAGACCGGGACGCCGCGGCCGAGCGCCCGGCCGAGCAGGTCCTCGGAAGCGGCCCCACCTCCCAGGAGGACGAACCGCAAGGAGTCGGGGGGATGCCAGCCCGCTTCGAGCAGTCGGTGGAGCATCGTCGGCACCAGCGAGACGCCCGTGACGTCGTACTCGGCCATCGCGTCTGCCGTCCCCGCGGCGTCGAACGACCGATGTATCACGGTTGTCGTCCCGTAGAGCGTCGAGCGGACGAGCGGCGCGAGCCCCCCCATGTGGTACATCGGGAGACAGCCCAGCCAGCGGTCGTCCGGTTCGACGCCGAGTCGGTAGGCCGACCCGACGGCGCTCGCGACGAGGTTCCCCCGAGTGAGTCGCACGCCCTTCGGGTCGCCAGTCGTCCCGGACGTGAACAGAACGGCGCGCTCGGCGTCCAGTGGCCGGTCGTCCGGGACCGGCGGCTCCGCCCCGCGACTCGGTTCCGTCGGACCGTCCCAATCGGGCGTCTCGACCGACGCGACGGGAACGTCGGACGGTGCGGCGGAGACCGCCAGTTCCTCGGTGTCACGTCCACAGACTATGCAGTCGACGCCCGCCCGCTCGGCCTGTCGTCGGAGCGCCTCGGCGGGCAAATCGAGGTTCAGGGGGACGACCGCTCCACCCCGGCGTCCGACCGCGAAGTAGACGCCGGCGAACGCGGGCCCCGTATCGAGTGCCACCCCGGTGCGTCCGGCGTCAGCACCCAGGTCGGCGAGCCAGCGGGCCCGCCGCGAGACGCGGCCGCCGAACTCGTCGAAGGTCCACGCCTCGCCGGTGTCGGCGTCGACGACCGCCGTCGCGTCGGGGGTGGCTCGGGTTCGCTCGCGGAGCAGGTCGACCGACCTGTCGGCGACCGGGTCGTCGACTGGCCAGTCCTCCGGTGGGGGGAGCGTCACCGTGGTCCCTCCAGGTCCTCGAACGTGACCCCGAGTCCCGGGTCCTGTGGCACGGCGACAGAGCCGTCCGCGACGGGCGCGGGGTCGGGGCCGAGGTCCGCCGCGAGCAGGTCGGCCGTCGCGAGCCCGCAGGGACGGACGTCCGGGATGGCCCCCGCCACGTGGACCGCCGCGGTCCGGGCGACGACGGCGTCGATGGTGGTCGTCACGACCGGCTCGACGCCCAGGTCGCGAGCCCGCATCGCCAGCGTGTGGGCGTTACCCGGCCCGCCGAGGACCATCGGCTTGCATATCAGCACGTCCGCGGCGTCTGCGTCGAGGACGTCCGCGACGCGGTGTTCGACCAGCGACTCGTCGACGGCGACGTCGACCGGACCGCCGCGGAGGTCGGCGAGTCCCGACAGGTCCTCGGCCGCGAGGGGCTGTTCGACGTAGGCCACGTCGAGCGCTGCGAACTTCTCTACAGCCAGGCGGGCGGTCTCGCGGTCCCAGACGCCGTTGGCGTCGGCACGGAGGGTCACGTCCGGACCGACCGCCTCGCGGATGGCCCGCAGTCGCGCCACGTCGGCGTCCAACTCGCGGGCGCCGACCTTCAGCTTCAGACAGTCGAACCCCGCCGTGACGGCCGTCTCGGCGGCCGTCACCGTTCCTTCGACATCGTCGTCCCCGACGGTGGCGTTGACCGGAACCCGCCGGACGCGACTGTCCCCGTCGAACCACCGGTACAGCGGGACGCCGTCGGCCCGCGCGTCGGCGTCGACCAGCGCGGTGGCGAAGCCGTGCCTCGCCGCCGGCACTTCGTCGGCGTCCATCGTCAGCAGCGCCTCGCTGTGTCGGTCGTCCGTGCCGACTGCCAGCGCGCGGTCGAGCGCCTCCCGGCACTCGTCGAGGGACTCGGTCCACCCCGGAAGGACCGTCGACTCGCCCACCCCCGTGACGCCACGGTGGTCGTACATCACGAGGAACCCCTCGCGGCGGTCGACCGCCCCCGACGCAGTGTCGAGCGGCGACGACAGCGGGAGCGAGAACGGTTCGATCATAGCGACAGTGCGGGGACGAGAGCGGGCGCGGCCAGTCCGGCGGCGAACAGCAGCGAGTGAGCGAACAGCGTCTGGCCCACGCGCTCGAGAGCTGGATTCAACGCGCCGCCGTCCGCCCGTTCCAGGACCGTCAGGGAGACCGAGGCGGCGAGCGGGAGCGAGAGCAGCGGCGTCAGCGCCGGGAGGCCGTACGCCGGGTCGAGCGCGAAAACGACCGGGACGACGTAGGCCATCCCGACGAGGAGGAGAAACTCGACGCGACTCCACCGGTAGCCGAGCACGACCGCGAGGGTCCGCTTGCCCGCCGCGGCGTCGGTCTCCCTGTCGCGGACGTTGTTGACGACGAGAATCGCCGTCGAGAGCCCCGCGGCGGGGAGACTGGCGAGGACGGCGGCGAGCGGAACGGTCCCCTCGGGGACCCACAGCGGGAAGAGGCCGACCTCACCGCTGGCGACTGCCTGGACGTAGAACGTGCCAGTGACGGCGACGACGCCGAAGTAGACGAACACGAAGAGGTCCCCGAGCCCCCGGTAGCCGTAGGGGTAGGGGCCCCCGGTGTAGAGTATCCCGGCGGCGATGCTGGAGAGACCGACGGCGAGGATCGGGATACCGCCTATGGCGACGAGGTAGACCCCGACGAGGACGGCGAGGCCGTAGGTAGCGACCATCGCGAATTTGACCTGTCGGGGCGGGATGAGCCCCCCCGCCGTGACGCGTGTGAACCCCTCGCGGTCGTCCGTGTCGGCGCCCTTGACGGCGTCGTAGTAGTCGTTGGCGAAGTTCGTTCCGACCTGGATGAGCAGGGCGCCGACGAGCGCCGCCAGCCACGGGACCGCCGCGAAGACGCCGGCGTGGAGCGCGAGTCCCGCGCCGACGACCACCGGCGAAGCGCCTGCCGGTAACGTCTGTGGCCGCGCGGCCATCACCCACGCTCGCCGTTTCGACACCTGGGCGTCCGCGGTCGACATTACCGGGCACTCGGGACGGAGCGAGTGTCAAAGTTCGCATCCGCGACGGCCGCTCGTGGCGACGCGCAGACGCTCATACTGTCGGACACAAGTACGTGAACACGCTCGCCGGGAACACGCTATCGAAACGCCCGTTCCCGGTCGAACGAGCCATCCACGGTGGCCTCACGTGTGTCCGACAGTATCAGGCGTAGACGATGTCGTGGAGGTCGTCGAGCGAGTCGATGTCCCAGGTCGGCCAGACGTTCAGTTCCCAGTCGCGGCGGTGGGGTCGGCGGATGAACGCCGAGTCGATGCCGGCGTTCTCGGCCGCCCGGATGTCGGACTCGTTGTCACCGACGAACAGCGCCGTCTCGGCTTTCAGGTCCGAAAGCGCCATGTCGACGTAGTGCGGGTCGGGCTTTCGCAACGTGAGACTGCCGATGGTGGCCTCGCGACCGTAGGCGGTCCCGAACATGTGTCGGAGTTCGAAGTGGTCCAGCAGGAAATCGACCGTTGCCTGTTGGTTGGAGCTGACGACGCCCATCGACACGTCCAGGTCGGCGAGCGTGTCGACGTCGTCGTAGGGCGTCTTGCGGCCCGCGCGGGCCTCTGCCTGCTGCGCCTCGGAGACAATACGGTCACGGGCGCGCCAGAACTCCAGCGGGGCGAAGTCGTAGGTCTCACAGACCGCGTCGACGGTTTCGGGCGTCGCACCGATGGTCATGTCCTCGACGTGGTCGGGGTCCGGGTCCTCGACGCCGAACCGGTCGAACGTTTCGCGGGTCGCGTCCTCGAGGACGTCGAAACTCGTCCGTCCGACGAGGACACCGTCGTTGTCGAAAACGACGGTATCGTAGGTCATAACCCCACTTCGCTCGTCGCTCGTATAAGTGTTTCAGTCGACCCGCCCGCGCTGGAACCTCGAAGCCCGAGGCACTACCTTCTCCCGGCCGAGCGGACCGCTTCGGTACGTCGTGGGGCCTCGGACACAGCGTCGAACCGGGGTGACCTTCGCCGGTCGGTCGGCGAGGTCCCTCCGAATGTATCGAATTGGTGTCACCGGACGAACGTTTATGACCACGCGTCCGGGGAGGGTCTCGGGTATCGTCGGCGGCATCGCCGAAAATGGGTACAACGGTCCGTATCAGTAGTGCCAGTCGAACTCGTCGAAGTCGGGCTCGCGACCCTCGTTGAACGCGTCCCGACCCTCGGCGGCCTCGTCGGTCATGTACCCGAGTCGGGTGGCCTCGCCGGCGAACACCTGCTGGCCGACCATCCCGTCGTCGGCCATGTTGAACGCGTACTTGAGCATGCGGATCGCCATCGGCGACTTGCTCAGGATCCGCTCGGCCCACTCCAGCGCGACGTCCTCCAGGTCCTCGTGTGGGACGACTTCGTTGACCATACCCATGTCCGCAGCCTCCGTAGCGTCGTAGGTCTTCCCGAGGAAGAAGACCTCGCGCGCCTTCTTCTGACCGATCTGGCGGGCGAGGTACGCCGACCCGAACCCGGCGTCGAAGGACGCGACGTCGGGGTCGGTCTGGAGGAACTTCGCGTGTTCTTCGCTGGCGATGGTCAGGTCACAGACGACGTGCAGCGAGTGGCCACCGCCGACGGCCCAGCCGGGCACGACGCAGACCACGGGCTTCGGGACGTGCCTGATGAGACGCTGGACCTCGAGGATGTGGAGGCGACCCGGGCTCGCGGCGGACTCGCGGTCGTCGTCTCGTGATTCGTCGGGTTCACCGCTCGACCGTTCCGGGACGTCCGGCCGTTCGCCGTCCTCGCCCCGGTACTCGTAGCCCGACTCGCCGCGCACGGACTGGTCGCCGCCCGAACAGAACGCCCAGCCCCCGTCTTTCGGTGAGGGGCCGTTGCCGGTCAGCAGGACACAGCCGACGCCGGTCTGGCGCCTGGCGTGGTCCAGGGCGGTGTAGAGTTCGTCGACGGTCCCCGGTCTGAAGGCGTTGCGGACCGCCGGGCGGTCGAAGGCGATACGGACCGCCCCGACGCCGGTCGCCCGGTGGTAGGTCAGGTCGCGGAAGTCGAATTCGTCGACCGACTCCCACCGCTCCGGGTTGAAGGTCTCGGAAACCATGCCAGTCGCTGGGGCCGGCCCGCGCAAAAAGATTCCGTGGACGGCGTCCAGTCACTGCCGGGTTCGCTCGCTCCCCGGCGACCGCCGTACCGAGATGTGGCCCGGTTACCCGCGCGGACGACCTGCGTGAATCCACGTCTGGCTCCCACGCCGTCCCGCTCGAGACTGGGCCGGCGCTCCGCACGCGGGCCCCGGCCCCGGCGGGTACAGCGGCTTCGGCGCATTCGAACCACGGTCGAGTCGGAACTGGCCGTTCGAAACCGTCGCCTGTCCGTGCACGGGACCAGCCGGGGAGTATCGACCTCGATACCACAGACCCCTGCGTTAATGTAGGACACGCTCCTATCGAGTGACGATACCGGAGCACTCGTTGGCATGACTGAGACGTTCTACGACCTGCTCGGCGTGGCCGAGGACGCCTCCACGGCGGCTATCGAGGAGGCCTACCGCGACGAGATAAAGCAGGTCCATCCGGACGTCAGCGACGACGTCGACGCCGGCGAGCGGACCAAACGACTCAACAAGGCGAGGCGAGTGCTGACCGACGAGCGCGAGCGGGCCCGCTACGACCGCCAGGGCCACGAGGCGTACACCTCCAGCGGGCCCACGACCAGTAACGCCGGAAACGAAGCCGAAAGTGCCACCGACTCGCCGGACGGGGAAACCGGGGTGGGAGGTGAACGCGACGACACCGGCGGGTCGAGAGGTGACAGGTACCGCCGTCAGCGACGAGGCCGGGCAGGGAATGCGACGGCGGGTCGGGCGAACCGGCCGGGCCCCGGGTCGTCCACAGGGAACGCCCGCGGGTCGGGGTCAGTCTCGAACTCGGACGGTCCCCGGACAGGCCGGGACGGACGGCGGAGTAGCGGCCAGGGACGAAAGACCGGGCCGACGGAGTCGCGCTGGCAGTCCTCGGGGGCACAGGCGACGGCCGGCCCTGCCAGCAGTGCCGACGGCCCGTCCGCCAGGCGACAGGCGGCCGCCGGAACGACGAGTGGCCCCAACGCCGACTGGTCGTGGAACGCCTGGGAACAGACCCGGTCGTGGGCCGTTCGACGGGGGGGGTCGGACAGTCCGAGTCTCGACCCCGAGCGATTCGTGCCGACCCAGCAGTCGGCACTCCTGTTCGTCTCGATGTTCTTCCTCTATCCGTTTTTCGTCGCGAGCGCGCTCTCTCCCGCGTTCCCGATGGTCGTCAGACTCCTGGTCGCCACCTGTACGCTGGTGATGTTCGCCTACCTCCTCTCGGTCCCGGAGGTCGCCGTTACCGTTTTCGGCCTCTGGAGCGTCCTCGCACCGCTCGCACTCGTGGCACTGCCGGGCGTCGGTCTGGTCTCCGTCGTCGGCGTCGTGACGCTCTCTGTCACGTGGGTCCCCTGCGCGCTCTCCGTGCTCACGCTCTCGATGCTGGAGGCCTGAGCGAACCGAGCGGACGGCTCGTCGAAATTGTCGGGACTGGTTACCGGTGGTGCCCCGGACCGGTGGCGAGTTACCACAGCCCGTATCAGAGGCGGTCGTGGAGGCGTTCCTGGAGGGTCTCGCGAAAGCGGTGGCTCTCCTCTGCGTCGACGGTGACGTCGACGACATGGGCCCCCTCGCTCGCGAGGGACTCTGCGTAGGCGCGCTCGAACCCGGCGGTGGTCGAGACGCGTTCGTAGTCCAGCCCGTAGAGGTCGCCGGTCGGTTCGAAATCGAGACCGTGGGGGGTCTTGAACTGGTCGGTAAAGGGCGGGTCGAACTCCTCGATGGGCAGCATGTGGAAGATGCCGCCGCCGTCGTTGTTCACGACGACGACCGTCGCGTCGAGGCCACACCGCGCCACCGACAGCAGCCCGTTCATGTCGTGGTAGTACGCCAGGTCGCCGGTCACGAGCACCAGCGGGTCGTCGGTGGCGCTGCCCGCACCGAGCGCGCTGCTCACGATACCGTCGATGCCGCTGGCGCCCCGGTTGCCGAGCACCGTGAGGTCGGCGGCCCGGGGCGCACCGAAGCGGTCGCAGTCCCGGACGGGCATGCTGTTGGAGACGAACAGCGTCGCCGGGTCGGGCGCCGATTCGACCGCGCTCGCGAGGAGGCCGCCCTCGAACAGCCGCTCCGCCCTCGCCTCCTCGACGAGTTCCCAGTGAGCGCGTTCGGCGCGACGAAAGCGCTCGCGCCAGGTCGTGCTCGCGGCAAGGGCGCCGGTCACGTCCGCGGTGTCGCCCCGCGGGTTCGCGCCGTACCGGTCGACCAGCCGGTCCGCGACCGCCTCCAGTACCCGCGATGGGTCCGCCCGCACGTAGTCGGTGGCGGTGAACTCCGCTTCGGGCCACTCGCCGGAAGGGTCGACCACGAACTGTCGCGCGTCGGCACTGGCGAGCTGTTTCCTGAGGGGTTTCGACGTCGGCGAGGCGCCGACCCGCACCACGACGTCGGGGTCGGACAGCCCCTCGCTGCTGACGTACGCGTCGTAGCCGCCACAGACGAGTCGACCCTCCGGGCCGGTCGCGTTGCCGTCGCCGTCCGCGACCAGCGACCCGAACCGGAGGCCCGAGAGGGGGTCCGCGAGCAACGGGACGCCGGTGGCGTCGAGGAAACCCCCAACCGCGTCGGCGTCGACCCTACCGGGGGCAAGCGGTCCCGCCACGAGCAGTCCCCGGTCGGCGTCCGCGAGCGCCCCAGCGACGTCGGCCACGACGGCGTCGCCCGGGGTCGCGACGCCCTCGCTCGTCCGGACGAACGGGCCATCGCGCCCCTCGACGGCTTCCGGGTCCGCGTCGGCGAGCGAATCGGGAACGTCGCCCGGCACCTCCGCGGGCTCCAGCGGTTTCGCGACGGGGACGTTCAGGTGGACCGGGCCGGAGTCGGCGCCGACCGCCTTCGCGGCGGCCCGCGCGACGGTCACGCGCACCGACCGGAGCCGGCGCGGCTCGGGCGCCGGTTCGGGGAGCGTCCGGTGGTATCGCGGGGCGTCGCCGTACAGGTCCGACTGGTCGACGGTCTGGTTCGCCCCGCTGTCGTGGAGTTCGGCCGGCCGGTCCGCCGTCAGCACGACCATCGGAACACCCGACTGGCTGGCCTCGACCACTGCGGCGTGGAAGTTCGCCGCGGCCGTCCCGGACGTGCAGACGACGGCAGTCGGCGTCCCGGTCCGGCGGCCCCGACCGAGCGCGAAGAAGGCCGCCGACCGCTCGTCGAGGACCGAGAACGTCTCCACATCGGGGTGGTTCGCGAACGCGACAGTCAGCGGCGTCGACCGGCTTCCGGGTGCGAGACAGGCGGCCTCGACGCCGGCGGCGACGAGTTCGTCGACGATGAGTTCGCCCCAGAGCGTCGCCCGGTTCGGCGCGGTCACGAGTTCGGTCCCTCCGTCGCCATCACTCGAGTGCGTCGAGGACCGGACGGTACTTCAATTGTACCTCGTCCCACTCGCGGTCGGGGTCGCTGTCGGCGACGATGCCGTTGCCCGCGAACAGCGTCGCACGGCGGTCCGTCGCGACGGCCGAGCGGATGGCGACCGCGAAGGTCCCGTTACCCGCCGCGTCGAACCAGCCCACGGGCGAGGCGTACCACCCGCGCTCGAAGGCCTCGGTTTCCTCTATCGTTCGGAGTGCGACGTCGGGCGGCAGGCCGCCGACGGCCGGCGTCGGGTGGAGCGCCTCGACCAGCGTGAGGACGTGGTTGTCCTCCGCCAGGTCCGCGGTCACGGGCGTCCGGAGGTGCTGGACCGTCTCCAGCCGCCTGACGGTCCGGTCGCCCGTCGAGATCGACGTCGCGTACGGCTCCAGCTGGTCTTTGATCGCCTCGACGACGAGCTCGTGTTCGTGGCGGTCCTTCTCGCTCTCCTGGAGTTCGCGGGCGAGCCACTCGTCCTCGGCGGGCGTGTCACCCCGCCCCGTCGACCCGGCGAGCGCGTCCGTTCGCACCGTCCGACCGTCGCGCGAGACCAGCCGCTCGGGCGTCGCCCCGAAGAACTGTCCGCCGCCGTCGGGGGCCACCAGAAACCTGAAACAGTCGGGGTAGGTCTCGCGGAGCCGCCCGTAGACGACCGGTACCGACACCGACCGCTCGAGTTCGACCGTCTGTGCCTGTGCGAGCACGACCTTCCGGAGTGCGCCCGAGCGGATCCTGTCGACGGCCGCCTCGACCTGCTCGTGCCAGCCCGCCTCATCGGGCGTGAACGTCCGCGAATTCACCCCCGGCGGGCTCCCGACCCCCGGCGACGTCGCGGCCGCGAGTCGCTCCGCCCAGGTCTCAAGCCGTGATCCGGCGCGGTCCTCCGCGTTCGGCCCGGTCGCACAGGCGACGACCCACGGCCGACCGCCTTCGGGCGTGACCGCGAGCACGGCGGGCAAGACGAACTGTGCGTCCGGGAACCCCGTCCACGGCGAGTCGCCGTCGGCGTTGTCCCTCTCGTGAAAGGCGAAGCCGCCGAACAGCGCCGGCCGCGCGAACTCCGGCAGCGACGACGGGACGATACCCTCGGCGAAGAGGTCCTGCCCGGCCCGCTTGACCGTCTCGAACCGGTCGGCGCCGTCGGCAGTCACCGTCACGGCGGATCCGCCGGCCACGACCTGTCGACCGTTCTCCGACCACGCGACCGTCGGCCGTGGCAACTCGGCGAGCGCCGCCCCGGTATCGACTGCCGGGACCTCGCGACCGGCGGTCGCGACCGTCGGGGAACCCGGGTCGACCGCCGCGTCGTCGCCGCCCAGAGATTCCATCTCTCGCGGTTTGGGACCCCGTGCCTTTCAGCCTGACTACTTCCGCGGCGCGCACGACTGCCTCGACCGACGACACACCCTCCCTGGAGGTATCGAATCACGAGCACCGACCGAGCGGCGCCCCGACGTCCACAAACCGCCGGAAGCAGGGCCAGCAGGCCGAGACGGCCCCCCGCCAGAGTTAAATACCCCCTCACCGAACGAACGCCTGTTCCGATGCCAAAGGTAGAGATAACGGTCCCGGAGCATCTCGAGATGCGGATCGCCACACTCGTCGAGGAGGGGGAGTTCCTCAACCGGGAAGAGGCGATAGAAGACCTGCTCTCCACGGGGCTGAAAGCCTACAAAACGAGCGGCCACGTCGAGGAAGACGACGAGCCCGAGTTCGAAGACGACGGCATGATGGGTCACGACGACGAGTACGTCTTCTGACGTCCACCCGCGTGTGAGGCTCTGACGGACAATTCTTTTACACGCGTCTCGCATAGCCTCGCGCATGCACAAGGACGAACTCCTCGAACTCCACCAGCAGATGGTGACAATAAAAGACTATTTCGCCGACCTCGAAGACGTCGACTCCTCGCTTTTCGACCCCTACGAGGAGCTCGACGTCACGCCCGACGACGTCCACAAGTCCAAAAGCGAGCACAAACACGCGGTGTTCGTCCTCGGTAACGCGCTGGCGACGGCGATGAGCGAAGACGAGTTCTCCGACGCCGGCCGCGTCGGCAAACGCATGAAAGAACTCGCCGAGGACGCCGAGAAGAAGATCTGAGTCACAGGGACTTTTCCAGCACGACCGCCGTCGACGGACAGACCCCCGCGAACTCCGTCGTCTCGTGGACCGCTTCCGGCACCGTTTCGCGCCCGACCGTCTCGTAGTCGCGATTCTCGAAGAACCCTCTGGCCGTCGTCGTCAGGAGATACACCGTCTCGACCCCCGCCTCGCGCGCTCGCCGCTCCAGCGAATAACTCCAGGCCGCCGACCCCGACCCGGGCGTCGCCGTGACGGGCGAGGTAGAACCGCTCGGGGTGGCTCGACACGCCGACCGTCGGGAGGTCGGTGCGCTCGAGCAGTCGTTCGACGTACCCGACAGACGTCTCGTCGGCCGGTTCGATCGTGACGCCCCTCATCTCGATTCGTACCCCGACAGCGTCTCCTCGAAGTCCTCGCCGAGGAACTCGCCGACGTAGTCGCCCCAGCAGTCCGAACAGAGCCGTTCGATCCGCGACGGTCGGGGCATCTCCACGAAATCCCGGCGGACAATTTCGGTGTGGCTGGCCGTCGCCCGAAAGGTCGTCCCGCAGCGCGCACACTCGTAGGTCGTCCTGTCCCGGACCATACCTGTCGTTTTGTCTCGTTCACATTTGTGTGGATCGATGAACCCGGGCTTTGCCACCGAGTGAATTCAGACAAGTCACTCCGGAACCGGGACAACGAATACCCCGAGTGGCGAGGTTCGAATCTCCGGTGCCCGTTCGCTCGTCGCGTCCGCTCCGCGCAGAACGGGCGTGGCGGGATTCGAACCCGCGATCGAGAGGTTAGGAACCTCTCGCCCTGTCCACTAGGCCACACGCCCTGCCAGCAACGTATCACCTGTGGGGCAAAACGCTTGCGCTACACCCGCAACTGGGGACACAGAGAGCGGGAGAACCGGAGCGGAGTTACTCGCTCGTCGAGCTGCTGGTCGTCTCGGTGCTGGTCTCGCTCGTGTCCACCGCGTTGGACTCGACGACGTTACCGTCCTCGTCGACGATGTCGCCGTCGTCGTTGAGCGACTGGCCCTCCTGCAGTTCCTCCAGTTCCTGTTCGACCTGCTGGCGGCCCTTCTGGAACTCGCCCATCGCCTGGCCGGTCGACCTGGCGAGTTTGGGGATCTTGTTCGCGCCGAACAGCAACACGGCGATCAGCAGGATGACGATCAGCTCGGGTCCACCCGGAATCCCGCCCGGGAACAGCACGGGAAGTGTCTGGTACATCGCTACCGGAGGTTACTCGGTGCCAATTATAACCTTTTTGGCTCCCGTAGTCAGCCGAGAATCGCAACATTGCGCCCGATTTCCGGGCTCTGTCATAGGTTTTGCGCCAGTCGGGATCCGTCCATCCCTCGCTCGTGGGCGACCCGAAAGACTCCCGCCCTCGCCGGTTGCACAACTCCCTTACATCCACACAGGATAGCGACTGACATGGTTTCAGTCGACGACACCGCGCCCGATTTCACTGCACCGCTGGCGCTCGGGGACATCTCCGAGTTCACGCTCTCCGAACGCGTAGAGGAGGCACCGCTCGTCCTCGCCTTCTTCCCGGGTGCGTTCTCGGGTACCTGCACCAGCGAGATGGCGGCTTTCGAGGACCGGATCGACGAGTTCGAGGACCTGGGCGCGACCCTCTACGGCGTCAGCGTGGACCTGCCGTGGGCTCTCCAGGAGTTCCGTACCCAGGGGGCGCTCTCGTTCGGCCTGATCAGCGACACGAACCGGCGGGTCGTCGACGCATACGACCTGCGGACCGACTTCCTCTCGATGGGGGTGGAAGACCTCGCACAGCGGGCGGTCCTCGTCGTCGACGCCGACCGGGTCGTCCGCTACGCCTGGGTCACCGAGGACGCCGGGATCGAACCCGACTACGACGAGGTGCTCGACGCGGTCGCGGACCTGGCCGATTGAGCCGGCCGTGTGAAGACGGCGCCAGCGACCCGGACGTTTTTGCTGGTGCTTCCCGTCGATGCAGGATATGAGCGAGACCGAGGGGTACGACCCCGCGGCGGACCACGCCTTTCCCGACAGGCGGCTCAACCGCGTGCTCGAGTTCCTCCAGTCCGACGCCGAAGTGCAGACCTACCTCCGGGCACAGAACGTCAATCCCGTCGACCGCATGGGGTACAACGACCACGGCGCCAAACACGTCAGCATCGTCCGCGAGCGGGCGCTGCGACTCTACGAACTCCTCAAAGACGACGACGTGACGTTCGAGGGTGCGGCCGACCAGGGCCTCGAGGAGGCCGACGAGGCCGTCGTGATCTGCCTGGCCGCGACGCTCCACGACATCGGGCACGTCGTCCACCGCCACGACCACCCCTACTATTCGATCCCGCTCGCGGCCGACATCATGGACCGCGTACTCCCCGAGTTCTACGACACCGAAAGCGCGGTCCGCGTCAAGGCCGAGACGCTCCACGCCATCCTCTGTCACCACACCGAGGAAGAGCCACTGACGACCGAAGCGGGCGTCGTCCGACTGGCCGACGGCCTCGACATGGAGCGTGGCCGCTCGCGGATCCCCTACGAGACGGGACGGCGCGGGATCAACACGGTGTCGAGCCAGGCCATCGAATCCGTGGACCTGAAATCCGGCGACGGGAAGGCCGTCATGGTCGAGATCTGCATGCGCAACGCCGCCGGCGTCTACCAGGTGGACGAACTGCTCCAGGCGAAACTCAGAGGCTCGGGACTGGAAGACCACGTCCGCATCGTCGCGGTGAACATCGAGGGCGAGACGGACAACATCGTCGAGCGCATCGAACTGTAGCGAGCAGACCCGCCGGCCGCGGGCACAGCCGGCAGTACTCTCTCCGAGACGGCCGGGCACCTCGACTGTGAGATAGCTTGGCACAATGGTTTAGTACGTCCGTTCCTCACCTTTGAGTATGAGCCTCACCCCGCTCGACGAGTCGGAGGGAGAGCCACGAGAGGGCGGGAGGCCGACCGGCGACAGCAGCGACGAGCACACGGGGTTCCTCGGGCGAGTCAGGGGAGCTATCGGGCGCGTCTTCGCCGCGCTGTCGGGACGGGCGGACTCCCGGGAAGCGACGGTCGAAACGGGCGACAGACGCAGCAGCGGGGACCCGCTGGAACTGGACGGCGACGGTAGTTCCACCACGGCGCTCGACGCGCGGTCCGCCGAGCGGTCACTGACGTGGGCCGACGGCCCGGAGGACGACCCGCGAGACTCCGGCGAAACGGTCGACCGTCCGGACCTCGTCGCTAGCTGGGACGACCGCGGGCTGACCCTCTCGGAGTCCGACGCGTCCGACGCGTCGATCTCTTCGGACACCTGGACGGACGTCGAGCGCTGACCCGACGTGGGTGGGCTACCGGTCTGTGCTCTCTTCTCGTAGCGCTTCGGGGTCGGGCAGTTCCGACATTCCGCCGGGCCGGGTGGTCGAGGCCGCTGCCACGGCGTTCGAGTGTGCCAGCACTGCCCCCAGGTCGTGTTCCCCGTCGGCCAGCGCGTCGACGACGCCCGCGGTGAACGCGTCGCCCGCGCCGGTCGTGTCGACGACGTCGACCTCGTACCCCCCGTGAGAGGCGCGGGCCGGTCCCCAGGGAGCCTCGAGGGTGGCCGAGGCGGTCGACCCGGCGGCACCCTCGGTTCTGAACACCGTGTGGACGCCCAGCCCGTGGAGTTCGTCCGCGAGGGTGTCGGGGTCAGTGGAGAACCCGGCCGGCGCGAGGTCCTCGGGCGTCGTCTTGACGACGTCGACGTCCGCGAGGAGCCGTCGCACCTGCGTCTCGAAGTCGGCGTCGGGCCGGAGTTCCGGGCGCGCGTTCGGGTCGAAAACCACCGTACAGTCGTGTGCGCAGGCTCGCTCGACGAGGTCGAACACGGCCGTCCGCGACGGGTCGCTCGCCAGGAGGACGCCCCCGACGACGACCCACTCGACGGTCTCCATGACCTCGTCGGGGACGCGTCCCGGTTCGAGCCGGGTGTCGGCGGTCCCGTCCCGGTAGAACGTGAACCGGGTGGCGGCCGTGTCGTCGCCGCTGACGAACGCGAGCGTCGTCTTGGCCTCCGGGTCGCGCTCGACGAACCTGTCGGGGACGCCCCTCTCGGCGAGGGTCCCGGCGAGGAACTCCCCGAACGGGTCCTCGCCGACACGCGTCCAGAACCACGGGTCGGCGTCGAGCTGGGCCAGGCGGACGGCGACGTTGGCCGGCGCACCGCCCGGGTGGCGCTCGAAACCCTCCGCGTCCGTCAGCGGCGTCGGGCTGTCGGGAATGAAATCGACCAGCGTCTCCCCGGCGACCAGGACCTCGCGAGTCACGAGTGGCGCTCCTCGAATGCGTGCACTCGTTTCGACGGCATCGTCCTCGCCGTCACTGGTCCTGGCCGACGTGGAGCACCTGCACCAGCGAGTAGACCGGCACGCCGTCGAGACTCTCGACGCCGCGCTTGTCGGTCAACACGGCACACGCGACGGGGTTGCCGCCCCGCTCGCGGACCGCAGTGATAGACTCCGACATCGTCGTCCCGCTGGTGATCGTGTCGTCGACGACGTAACAGTCGCGGCCGCGGATCTCGGCGAAGTTCCGGGAGAACGACCCCGAGAGTTCCTCGTCGTCGCTGTCGTCCCACTGGTGTTTGCTGGGCGCGTACGTCCCGAGGTCGGTGTCGAGTTCGCGGGCGACGCACGTCGCCAGCGGCGCGCCGGCCTTCTCGATACCGATAGTGAGGTCGACGTCCTCGCCCTGTTTGGAGAGGAGGTCCGCGACGGCGGCGCTGACGTGGTTGAGGCGAGCGCTGTCGCGCCCGATGGTCGACCAGTCGACGTGGATGTCGTCGAGACCGCTCGTGCCGTCGCCGGTCGCGCCGGTCTCGACTGCCTCGGCGCCCGCCCGTTCGACGAGCCACGAGGCCGTCTCCTTGGAGACGTTGAGTTCGTCGGCGATTTCCCCCTTCGAGAGGCCGCCCTCCGCCAGTTCGGCCGCGCTGTCGATCAGGTCGTCGATGTTCTTCATACCCCCCTGTTCGACCCGGGGGATCATTATGCCATCGGAGTGGTCGGTCTGCCAGTCGCCCAACCACCCGAGGGAGACGGGGTCGGCTTCGGGGACCGCCCGGCCCGGAGCGGATCCGAAACACGCATCTGTGGGCGCAGTCGGATATCAGAGGACATGAGTGCAGCGACCCGACCGGAGATCGGTATCGTCGGCTGTGGAAACATCGGGCGTCGCCACGCCCGGCTATTGCGCGAGCAGGACGTCCCGCTGGCGGGCGGCGCGGACATCGCCCAGGCGGCACGCGAGGCTTTCGCAAGTGAGTTCGGCGTGTCGACGTACGAGGACCACGCGGGGCTGTACGACGTGGCCGACGCGGTCATCGTCACGACCCCCAACCGCTTTCACGAGGGACCGGTCGTGGACGCACTCGAGGCGGGCCTGGACGTCCTCGTCGAGAAACCGCTGGCCAACGACGTGGCGTCCGCCGCACGTATCGCGGCGGCCGCCAGCGACGCCGATGGGTTCTGTATGGTGGGGTTTCACACCCGGTTCGAGAGCGACGTCGAGGTCGTGACCGACTACGTCGACGCGGGCCGGTTCGGCGAGTTGAGCCACGTCGAGGCGGATTTCCTCCGCCGGCGCGGCGTCCCCGGGCGGGGCTCGTGGTTCACGAGCAGGGAGGTCGCCGGCGGCGGCGCGCTCATCGACATCGGCGTCCACGCGGTGGACCTCTCGCTGTACCTGCTGGGGTACCCCGACGTCGAGGAAGTGACGGGCGTGACCCGCTCGCAGTTCGGCGACCGCGAGGACTACACGTACCTCCAGATGTGGGGCGACGACCAGGGCCCGGCGGGTTTCGACGTCGAGGACTCCGCATCGGCGTTCCTGCGGTGTGCGGACGGCAAGACCGTCTCCCTGGAGGTGGCGTGGGCGGCGAACCGCCCTCCCGAACAGGAGTACGTCCTCCGCGGGACCGAGGCCGGCGCGACGTTCGACCGGGGTGCGGGCGAGTTGACCGTTCACGAGACTGACCCGAAAGGCGGCGGGCACATGTCCGACGCGGCCATCGAGACGGCGGACCGCGACGCTCACGCCGCCGAACAGGCGTACTTCGTCGAACACGTCGCCGGGGGGACCGAACCGGCGCGCAACACCGTCGAGCAGGGTCTGACCGTCCAGCGGGTGCTGGAGGCCATCTACGAGGCCGACGAGACCGGGAGCGCTGTGACACTCGAGGACTGACCGTCGAGGACGCCCTCGCGGATGCGGGGCATGAGGCCGGCACGGACGGCATGGTCGGGAGCCGCACAACGGGGAGAGCAGTCGGCCCGGAACGGATGAAAACCGGTCGATCGAGGGCGCTGGCGACGTTGCCCGGAAAGGACAGACTGATTTGGTCGGTCCCGGAATAGGGGGATAAGATGGCCGACGACGACCTTCTGGACTCGCTCGAGTCGATCTCCCGGCAGTTCGATTTCGGGGAGTACGAGGCGACGGCGTACCTGACGATCCTCGAACACGGGGAGCTGACGGCCTCGGAACTCTCCGAGCGGACGGACATCCCACAGCCACGCGTCTACGACACGGTCCGGAGTCTGAACGACATCGGCCTCGTGGAGCTCCAGGAGTCGCGTCCGATGAAGGTGCTGGCGATAGACCCCGAGGAGGCGTTCGGCGACCTGACGGCGTCGCTCGAGGACCTCGTCACGAACCTCTCGCGGACCTACACCCAGCCCGCTCGAAACGTCGAGACGGTCTCGCTCGTCAAGTCCCGCCCGACGATCCTCAGGTATCTCTCCGACATTATCGACACCGCCGAGTACGAACTCATGCTCTCGCTGACGCCGGATCTCGTGGCCCGCTACGAGGACCGGTTGCGCGAGAAACGCGAGGAGGGTGTCGCGACGGAGATACTGATCTCGCCGGCCGCCGAAGCGCCCGCCGACGACGAGTACGACTACCGCGCGGTGGCAAACCGCGTCCGGGGACGCAGAGGCGTGACGACGCCGGTCGCGGCCGTCGCCGACGGTCGCTACTCGCTGTACGCCACCCGCGAGAGCCTTCGCGACGACAACGACCGCTACGGCGTCATCTTCGACCGCTCGGAACTGGGATTCATGGTCTCGATGTACCTGAACCTGGTACTGTGGTCGACGGCGGACACGATCACGGCCGAGAACGGGTCGCTCACCTTCCCTCGCCGCTACGGGACGATCCGGCGGGCGGTCGCGGACCTGGCCGACATCGACGGCGAGTTCGTCGCACACATCGAGGGACGTGACGTCGTCAGCGGGGAGCGGCGAACCATCGAGGGACAGGTGGTCGAGGTGACCGAGAGTCCGGCCCGCGAGGAGGCGTCGTTCGTCGTCGAGACGGAGACCAGTCGCGTGACCGTCGGTGGACAGGTAGCAGCCTACGAGGACATCGAGGCGCTCGACATCCGTATCGACCGCGCGAACCGGTCCGAGGAACGGTAACGGGGCCCACTCGCCCCGCTCCGTCGGACCTGTCGTCGCTGGTGTCGCCGGTGGGACGCGTGTCGCCCGGTCGACGTCGCCAGCGGGGAACCTCGGCATCCCGTTTCGGACCGCACCGGATGCTCGGTGCTTCACCGAAATAAAACCTGAACTTTCAGTCTCACAGTAATTCCACGGTCGCCGAAACGTTCCGGAAGAGCGAAGTGTATCCATTACATATGGAATCCGATAATGATGGGTCGAACTCGAGCCCGGGGGACGCGACAGGGGATGGTTCCGTGACGGGTAGTTCCGTCTTTCGGGGCGTGCTCAGCTCGTCGGTGCGGACCGACGTTCTGGTCAGCGTGGCGTCGAAAGCGAGCGCGACCGAACGGCTCATCGAGACGATAGACGCGAGCGAGTCCGCCATCTACAACGCGGTAGGTGACCTGGAACGGCGTGGACTCGTCCGGACGGTCGACGCTCGTCACGAGGTCACGGGGAGCGGACAGCTGGTGGCGGACCTGCTCGAACAGCAGGAGAACCTCTCGCGCCTGCTCGAAGACGACTACTGGGAGACCCACGACGTGGGAGCGCTGCCCCGACGGTTCAGACTCCGACTGACGGAACTCGCGGGGGCGGAGGTGTTCAGGGCTCCGGACACGGACCCACACGCCGGGGTTCGCGAGGTCTCTCGCCGCATCGAGGCCGCCGAAGAGCGCGTCGACGTCGTGACGCCGATCTACCAGGCCGAGTACGAGACCGTCATGCCCGATACCGAGGGGGCTCGCCTGGTCATCGACACCACCGTTCTCAGGGAGTCCCTGGAGCGAGTCGGCTCGCTCGAAGAGGCGCGCGTCTTCGAGGAGACGACGGTCAGGTTGCTTGACGTCGACGTCGGCGTCGGCGTCACCGAGGACCACCTGCTGTTCTCGTTGCCCACTATCGACGGCCAGTACGACTCGCGGACCGAAGTGTTGGCCACGGACGAGCGCGCCCTCGCCTGGGGCCGGGACCTCTACGAGTACTACTGGGAGCGTGCGACCCCCGTCGACCGGTTCCTCGAATCGTTCGAGCCCTGAGGGGGTGGGCCGGTCGAGCGCCATCTTTTTGGCGAACCTAAAAACTCAAGAGGGTCGGGTCGTGATAGGCTAGCGATGAGTGACACGACGCGCCGGAGCGCCGACCCCGGGGAAAAGCCACGGGCGCGACCCGACACCGGAGAGCGGGAGAGTCAGTTCACGTTCGACGACGTCGCAGTGGTGATGGGTACGTACAACGAACAGGCTGCGGTCGGGGCAGTGCTGTCGGACATCGATTCGGTGACCGACGGGCGGGCGTCGGTCGTCTGCGTCGACGGGTCGGACGACCGGACGCCGGAGGTCGCGAGGGACCACGGTGCGCGCGTGATAGAACAGGACCCCCAGGGATACGGCGTGGCCGTGCGGGCGGCGCTGCTGGCGGCCGACAGACCGGTCGTCGTCACCACCGACTGCGACGACACCTACCCGATGGAGGAACTCCCCCGCTTCCTGAAGGCGATAAACGACGGCGCGGACGTCGTCAGCGGCGACCGGATCTCCCCGGGGGCGGACTCGATGCCGGCGCTCAACCGCGCAGGCAATCGCGCCTTCGCGCTGCTGGCGAGCGCGCTCGTGGGTCGGCGCCTCCGCGATACGACGACCGGGATGCGAGCCTACCGCCGCGAAGTGGTCGAGTCCATCGCCTGGACCGAGAACACCGGCCTCTCGGCGGAACTCCTCATGCGACCGGTCATGCGGGACTACGACGTTCGCGAGGTCCCTATCCCCTATCACGAGCGCACGGGCGAGACGAAACTCGACCCGTTCGTGGGCGGGGCCGCGATCGCGAAGTCGATCCTGCGGGTGGGTTTCGAAGAGCGGCGCCGCTGAACGCCGCGACGCGGGTTTTCCGCAGTATCGGCGCCGATAGTCCGGCCCGACTGGCTCGACGGGGTTCCCGGGGAGGCAGGCTGACGCCGTCTCGGCTGTCCGCCCCCTCCTCATACTGTCGGACACAAGTGAGGCCACCGTCGGTGGCTCGTTCGACCCGGAACGGGCGTTTCGATAGTGTGTTCCCAGCAAGTGTGTTCACGTACTTGTGTCCGACAGTATCACTCGTCCTGTGTGCCGGTCAGGTTCGTCGACAGCGAGACGCCGGTCGCGTAGTCGCCCCCCGGGAGGTACGTTCCAGCCCGCCCGCAGTCGGTCGTGAGTCGGCAGACGCGCGCTTCCGGCGGCCAGAGGACCCGCACGCCCGCCCCCGTCTCCGTCCCGAGTACCGTCAGTTCCTGGACGTAGCTGATCGTCGCCCCCCCGGCCTGGACGTACGTGACCGAGAGCGTGACCGTCGTCGGGCCGTCCAGTGCGAGCGACGACGCGCCGCTATAGCGCCGCAGCCCCCTCGAATCGACCGTGACTCCCTCCGGAGAGAGGGTCCAGTTCACCGTCTCGGCGGGTCCATCGACGCGCTGGACGCCGTAGTGGAGCGTCTCGCCGCCGGCCGCGACGCGGACGGAAGCGGTCTGGGCCCCGGCGACCACGCCGGTGGTCGTCGACACGTCGAGCCGGTCCCCCGAGCGTACCGAGAGCCGCTCGAGGGTCGGTGTCACCGTCTCGAACGGCGACCACTCGTCACGGTACGTGAACCGGTAGGGGGTGCGGTCGGGGAACGCCGCGAGACTGGTGGCGTCCCCCCCGGCACCGCGGTCCATGACGTACACCGTCCCCCCGTCGAAAGAGGGGTCGTTGCGGAGCCGCTGGAACGGGTGGTTCAGCCACGGCCCCAGCGGCGTCGGGACGAACACCAGCGCGTTCTCGAGGTCGGTCCGTTCGAAGGGCTCGTACACTGTCGCGAGGGTATCCCGGTACTCCGCGTTTCGGTCCACGGGGTCTTCGAACGCCGACTCGCCCACGCTCGCTCCGCCGGCGAGTGCGGCTACGAGGACGAGAGCGAGCGCCCCGTTTCTGACTGCCGCCCGGTCGAGGGGGCCGTCCAGACGCCGCGAGAGCGCACGGAGACGGTCGCCGGCGGTCACGACGCCCGCCCCGGCGAACACCGAGAGCGGGAGCAAGAGGTCGAAGTGGTAGAACGGGCCGAGGGACGCGACCAGTCCGTCCGTCGGGTCCTCGACGGCACCCAGGACGTTCAGGTTGCCCCAGAAAGCCAGGTTGCCGAGGGAGACGGTCACGAACAGCGCGGCGAGGAGTGCCTGCAGGGTGGGGTCCGACAGCGGCCCGCCGGCAGCGCGCCGGCCACCCGCGTTCGAGGGTTCCGACGGGTGGTCGAGGAGTCGACGCCCGACCTGACCGGCGACGGAAGAGACGAGTCCGACGGCCGCGAGCGTGGACCCGAGCCAGCCCAGCGGGCCCCAGCGCGTGACCAGTTGCCGGAGAACGCGGCGATTGGCGTCGAGCGCGACCTCGACGGTGTAGTCGCGTTCGTGGCCGAGTATTTCACGGTGGCCGAAGCCGACCCCGTCCTCGGGGGCGAACGCCTGGTAGGGGAAGACGAGCGGGTCCCCGGTCAGGACCCAGTTGTACCCGAGCGTGAGGCCGACGAACGCGGTGCCGACCGCAGCGACGAGGCCCAGCCGTCGCGTCACGCCCCACGGCGGGTGACGGCCCTCGCTGTCGCTTTCCGCGTCAGTCACGCGACGGTGACGGTACCACGCCCCCCCGAGCGTGACGAGCGCGTGGACGACGAACGGAAGCGCGAACAGGAGTGCGGTGTAGGGACGTGACAGGAAGGCGAACCCGACCGCGAGGCCGGCGAGGGCAGCGTACCGGAGCCGCCGGCGGCGGAGCGCGCGGACGTACGACAGCGCGAAGACGAGGTTGAGAGCGGTAGTAGGAGCGTACGAGAGGAAGGTGGCGGAATTGACGACGAAGAGCGGTGCGGTCAGGAGGAGGCCCGCCGCGACGGCGCCGACGCGACCGTCGAAGGCCGCCCGTCCCAGGAGCCCGACGCAGGCCGCCGAGACTCCGGCGACGGCGGCGAGGACCAGTCTGGGGACGCCCAGCGCCACGCCCGGCGCGAACACGAGCGCGGTACCGGGGCCGTACTTGGGGTAGAGTCGGCCGTCGTCGGCGACGAAAAACCAGGGACGGACCGCCTCGGGAACGGGGGGTTCGAGCAGGAGTTTCCCCTCCAGGAACATCGCGGCCTGCTGGAGGTAGACCCCCTCGTCGTGGTTGACCGAGTGGTACGGAAAGAGGTCGTGAGCGACGAAAAAGACCACCGCAGCGCCCGCCGCGGCGAGGACGGCGATGGCGACCGTGGCGGGACGACGCCGGGCCCGCCGGCGGAGGCCGCCCAGCGCGGTCGTCACGCGGCCGGCGACGGTTCCGCCGCGGTCGTCTCCCATCGCTACTCGTCGACGGGGTCGACGGTCAGGTCGCGGGTGTCGGGCGTCTCTCCGGCGTGGCGGCCACTGTCGAAGGTCTCTGGCACGGTATCGACGTCGTCGGGGAACCACGAGAGGTCGTGGTCGGCGTCGAGGTCGACGCGCACCGGCCGGTCGCGAGGGACCCGGTGTTCGTGGTTGTGGGTACAGCCGACGACATCGCCGCTGTCGAGTTCGACCCGGTAGAAGACGCTCGGGCCCAGGAACCGCCGGTGGACGACTTCGCCGTTGGCCTCGATGTCCGGGACGCTCTCGACGGAGACGTCGTCGGGACGGACGAGGAGGTCGACCTCCGCGCCGTCGTAAATCTCGGTCAGGCCGTGGACGCGGTCGACGGGCACCTTCCCGAGGCCGGTGTCGACGTAGTCGTCGCGGATGACCCCGGAGACGAAACTCGCGTGACCGAGGAACGAGGCGACGAAGCGCGACTCGGGGTGCTGGAACACCTCCTCGGGGTCGCCGACCTGTTCGATAGCGCCGTTGCTGACGACGGCCACCCGGTCGCTTATCGACATGGCCTCCTCCTGGTCGTGGGTCACGGAGATGGCGGTGACGCCCGCCGCCTTCAGTATCGAGCGGACCTCCTCGCGCATCTGTACCCGGAGGTCGACGTCGAGATTCGAGAACGGTTCGTCGAGCAGGAGCAGTTGCGGTTCGGGCGCGAGCGACCGCGCGAGCGCGACCCGCTGTTGCTGGCCCCCGGAGAGTTCGTCCGGATAGCTGTCGCGGTGTTCGGTCAGCCCAACCAGGTCCAGCAGTTCGTCGACCCGCTCGCGGCGTTCGGTCTCGGTGCGGTCGTGGAGACCGAAGGCCACGTTCTCGGCGGCCGTCTTGTGCGGGAACAGGGCGAACTCCTGGAAGACGATGCCGACGTCGCGAGTCTCGGGCGCGACGAAACTGTCGCCGCCGGCGACGCGCTCGCCACGGAGGCGGATCTCCCCGGCGTCGGGTTCCTCCAGACCGGCGATGAGCCTGAGGGTGGTGGTCTTGCCACACCCCGACGGACCCAACAGAGTGAGCAGTTCCCCGTCCCGGACTGCCAGGTCCATGTCCTCGACGACGGGTTCGTCGCCGAACCGCTTGGTCACGCCGTCGAGTTCGAGGACCGGGTCCTCGTCGGGCCGGCCCGCCCGCGCCCGCTCTTTCGAACCGGCGTGGCTATCGGACACGGGACCACCCCGGTGCCCGCCGCCACAGAGACCGTCCGGAAACGTCCATCTGTGTGTCGATACGATTTAGGGTGCCCTAAAGCCATCGGGTTCGTCCCGAGAGCCGAAAACGGGCCGAGGTGGGCTCACTCGACGCTGTACCCTTCCATGCTCAGGATGACGAGCATCGAGCACGCGGAGACGAGCACGAGCACCAGCGCGGGGAGCGCGGCGGAGCCGTAGGCCGCCGAGCGCTCGGCCCGCCAGACGAACGTGACCAGCGTCTCGAACCCCGCGGGCCGGAGCATGAGCGTCGCGGGGAGTTCTTTCATCGTCGTGAGGAAGACGAGTGCGCCACCGCCGACCTGCCCCGGCGCTATGAGGGGCAGGGTGACCGAGCGAAAGGCGCCCAGGGGCGACCGGCCGAGCGACCGGGCGGCCTCCGGGAGCGCGGGGCTGACACGGAGGATCGAGGCGCGCGTGGAGCCGACGGCCTGGGGGAGAAAGCGGACGACGTAGGCGTAGAGGAGCAGCGGGAACGCGAGCGCGCCGGTCTGGTAGAGGTCACCGCCGAAGCGCGCGCCCAGGAAGACCAGCGCGATGCCGACGATGATGCCGGGGACGGCGTAGCCGACGTAGGAGGCCCGTTCGAACAGCGTCGCCAGTCGGGAGTCGCCGCGGGCCGAGAGGTGGGCGATGGGGAGACCGACGACGGCCGCGACCAGGGCCGCTCCCGCGGCGACGCCCACGGAGTTGGCGACGTGTTCGAAGCCGAAGGCGATGGCCATCCCGCCGCTCGGGCGGACGAGCCAGAGTCCCAGGATGGCCAGTGGCACCACGAGCGCGAGGCTCGCGACGACCAGACACGGGACGAGAGCGGGCCACCGCCAGCGACCGAGGTCGATGCGCGCCGCGCTGGCGTGTCCGCGGGTCGTCTCGACGTGGTCGCCGCCGCTGTAGCGGCGTTCCAGGGCCAAAATTCCGAACGTGACGAGCACGAGCACGACCGAGAGCATCGCCGCGGTGTCCCGGCCGAAGGCGTTGAACTCGACGTAGATGGCGCGGGTGAACACGTCGTACCGGAGGATGGCCGGCGTCCCGAAATCGGAGATGGCGTACAGCGCGACGAGCAACGACCCCGCCGAGACGGCGGGGCGTATCTGGGGCAGTGTCACCCGGCGAAACGCCTGCCAGGGCGTGTGTCTGAGCGTGCGCGCGGCGTCGACGAGCCTGGTGTCCAGCGACTTGAGCGCGGCCCGGGTGGTGATGAACACGTAGGGATAGGTGTAGAGAGTGATGACCAGTGCCGCGCCGGGGAGCCCGTAGATGCCGGGGATGGACTCGACGCCGTACGGTTCGAGCAACGACTGGACCTCGCCGCGGGGGGCGAAGGCCGAGGCGAACGCGAACGCGCCGATGTAACTGGGGATGACCAGCGGCATCGCCAGGGCGACGGTGACAGACCGGCGGAACGGGAGGTTACATCGGGTCGTGAGGTACGCCAGCGGGACGCCGATCAGGATCGACCCGCCGGTCACGACGACCGTCAGCAGGAGGCTGTTGGCGACGATACCGAGCGTCTGGGAACGGAGGAGGATGGCGGCGACTTCACCGGTCTGTAGCACCCGACCGCCGGCGATGACCATCCAGGACAGCGGGAGCAGGACGACGACCGAGACCAGCCCGGCGAGGACGACGAGCACGCGGGAGGCGAGTGCCTCCCTGGCGGCGCGCAGTCCGGACGCGGGCGTGGTCTCGGTGTCGGCCATCAGAGGACGTTCTCGTCGCGGAGCAGCCGAACCGTGCTGTCCAGATTCGACAGCGCCGACAGGTCGATGTCGGGGACGTTCAGTTCCTCGATGCTCGGGAGCCGACCCACGGGTTCGACGCCCGAGACCAGGGGGTACTCGAAGGTCCGGACCGCGAAGTACTCCTGGGCCTCCGAAGCGAGGAGATGACGTACGAACAGGTCGGCCTGTTCGCGGCGGTCGCTGGCGGCGACCCGGGCGGCGCCGGCCACGTTGAAGACGCTGCCGGCGTCGCCCTCGGTGAACGCCGTCGCGAGGGGCGCCTCGGGCCGACCGGCGAGGACGCGCTGGATGTAGTAGTGGTTCGTGAACCCGAGTGCGAGGTCGCCGTCAGCGACCGCCTGGGCGATGGCGAACTCGTCGGAGTACCCCTGGACGTTCAACTCCTGCATTCCGTTGAGCCACTCCCGGGTGGCCCCCTCGCCCTCGAGTTCGATCATCGCCGTGACGAAGCCCTGGAACGAAGAGTAGGTGGGTGCCCAGCCGATCTCCCCCTCGAACTCGGTGAGGTCGGGGAAGGCCATGATGTCGTCGGGGACCGCGGATTCCGAGACGGTCTCGGTGTTGTACGGGACCGTTCTGGCGCGCCCGGAGGTGCCGACCCACTGGCCGTCGGCATCGCGGAACTCCTCGCCGACCAGTGACGTTGTCGCGTCCGGCAGACCCTCGGTCCGGTCGTTCTCGGCGAGAAAGCCCAGGGCGCCGGCGTTGACCGAGTAGAACACGTCGGCGGGCGTGTTCCCGCCCTCGGTGTCGATTCGCTGGGCCAGCGCCGACGCCGTGTCGTACGTGACCCGAGGGTCGAAACCGTCGTAGCGCTCGTCGAGATAGGAGACGAGGTCACCGACCAGTCCCTCGCCACGCCCGGAGAAGACCCGTAACGAGCCCGACAGGTCGGGCATCTCCTCCATGGAGGTGCCGCCGGGGACCGGCCGTGCCTCGAACGCGCCGGGGCCGGACCCGTACCAGGGCGGGTCTCCCGAGACCGGTGCGACGTCGCCGCCGTCAGAGCCGTCACTGCCGTCGCCGCCGTCGTCCGGCGGGGTCGAATCGCCGCTGTCAGTCGGCGTCGAGTCGCCGCCGCCCTGGCAGCCGGCGAGAAGGCCCGTGGCGCCAGCGAACCCTGCAGCGAGGACCCGGCGTCGCGTTCTGTCGTCGATACGGTCGGTCATTGAGTCGTCGTCCGTCATTGTGTGTGGTCGTCCTGCGTCGGTTATCTCTGTCGGTTCAGTCGTCCGCCGTCGCCGCCTCGACGGTCGTGGTCCCCGGTTCGAGCGTCTCCAGGGCGGTCAACCAGTCGTGCATGTGTTCGCCGACGTACGCGAGGAAATCGGCGTTCTCGTAGTCGACATCGGCGTCGACGAGGGCGTCGGCCATCGCCTCGAAGGCGACCCCAAAGGAGTCGGCCCCGCTTCCGGCGTCGTCGGTTATCTCCCAGACGTGCTCGTTGAGTTCCAGCGCGGGCACCTCGTTGACGAGGTCGCCGAAGGTCGAGCGGGGCGCCTTGTTGTGCTCACAGAGCGGCGCGCCGCTGTGGATCTGCTTGCCGAGCAGGTCGCAGGCCCGCTTGAGGAAGACGCCGCTCCAGATGTCGTCAAAGCGACCCACGTCCCAGGGGTTGTCGTCCATGGGTAGCTGGTAGAACGCGGGCACGACCTCCCGCCGGAAGGCGAGGTTCATCGAGCAGACGGTGAGATACTGGCCTTCCGCGGCGACGAAGTCCCCGTCGTAGTCGTCGGCGTCGAGGCGCGTCTCGGCCTGGCCGCGCAGGTCCCCGTCCATCAGGATGCGGACCGCGTCCAGGTCCGGGACGTTGGTCCACAGCCCCTGGGAAGCGACGACGTCGTCGACGTACTCGGCGCCGGTCTCGACGGTTTCGTCCATCGCGCTGTAGGGGTACCCCCGCGGGTAGAGGCCGTGGTCGTCGGCGTTCTGGTAGAGGACGTTCACCCACTGCTCGTCCGAACGGACGCTCGTGACCTCGCCCTCGTAGGCCAGATTGCGCAGGTGGCGCCCGAAGAAGTCGTAGTCGGGGTGGGGAAGCGTGTCGTCGTCGACGAACACGCCGTACTCGAAGTCGTCGGCCCACAGGTACAGCAGGCCGAAACTCGTCTCGGCGTGACTCGCGGCGGGCACGACGTGTTCGTGCTCCGCGATGCCCTGCTCGCGGTACCACCGCTCGCGAGCCGTGCCGTCGAAGACTTCGCCAGAGAGGTCCTCCTCGTCGAGCATCTCCTCCATCGCTGCCGTCTCACAGAAGTCTTCGGTGACGAGGACGAACTCCGTCCTGTCGAGGTCGAACCCGTGTTCGCGGGCGTTCTCGGCGTAGGCTCGCACGCACTCGTACTCGCGTATGGTCGGCACGACCACGCAGATGTCGCGTGTCATGTCCTGGCTACCTGCCCTGTTTTTAGGTATCCCTAAAGAAGCTTCCGTTTAGGCTCCCCTAAAGAAGGGGAACGACGGTTCGATGCGACGGCGACGACGGGCGGTGTGGTCCGGCAAGCACGCGCCGGGTGGTTGCCCACGTAGGAACAATGAGGGTCAGTGACGGGGTACCTGACACCTGTCCAAGGGGAACGCTTAACCCGCTTCCACTGGCGAATAGGGGTACACGATGAACGATCGATGCGTACTGGAGGTGACGCGCCCGTGAGACTGGACGGGCGGACCTGCCTGGTGACCGGGAGTTCCCGCGGGATCGGTCGCGGGATCGCGAGGGACCTCGCCGAACGGGGCGCGACGGTCGTGGTCAACTACCGGTCCTCGGCCGCCGAGGCCGAGGCCGTCGTCGAGGGGATCCGCGAGGACGGCGGAACGGCGATGGTGGCACAGGCGGACGTCTCGGACCTCGCCCAGGTCGAGGCCATGCGCGAGAAAGTCCACGACGACGTCGGGTCGATCGACGTCCTCGTCAACAACGCGGGCATCACGGTCGACAAGAAGTTCGAGAACATGACCCGCGAGGACTGGAACCGCGTCATGGAGGTCAACCTGGGGGGCGTGTTCAACTGCACGAAAGCGTTCTTCGACGACATCAGCGAGAGCGAACACGGGCGCCTGATAAACATCTCGTCGGTCGTCGGCCAGCAGGGCAACTACGGCCAGGCCAACTACGCGACGACGAAATCCGGCCTGTTCGGGTTCACCCGGACGCTCGCCCTGGAGATGGCCTCGACGGGGTCGACGGCCAACTGCATCGCGCCGGGGTTCGTCCAGACCGACATGCTGGAGGAGGTGCCCCAGCGCGTCCAGGAGAAGATACTGCGGGACATCCCCCTGGACAGGTTCGCGACGGTCCAGGACATCTGCGGGATCGTCTCGTTCGTCGCCAGCGAGGAGTCGGCGTACATGACCGGCCAGGTGCTCGGTGTCAACGGCGGCATGGAGTGGTAGGATGAGCCAGGAGGGTACCGAAGACGCCGATCCGGCGGGTCGGTCCAGCGGGCGGGACGGGGAATCACCGCTGGGGGAACTCCGGCGGCGCCGCCGGGCGTCCCGTCGCGGCGGCGGCGAGGACCGCATCGAGCGCCAGCACGACCAGGGGAAGATGACCGCCCACGAGCGCATCGAGTACCTGCTGGACGAGGACACCTTCGTGGAGGTCGACCCGTTCGTCGAGCACCGCTCGACGAACTTCGGGATGGCCGACAAGGAGTTCCCCGGCGACGCCGTCGTCACCGGCTACGGGGAGGTCGACGGCCGCAAGATATTCGTCTTCGCTCACGATTTCACCGTGCTCGGCGGTTCAGTGGGGGAGGCCGTCGCCGACAAGGTCTGCAAGGTCATGGACCGCGCCATCGACAACGGCGTCCCCGTCGTCGGCATCAACGACTCGGGCGGCGCGCGCATCCAGGAGGGCGTCGACTCGCTCGCCGGGTTCGCGCGGATCTTCGAGCGCAACACGAAGGCCTCCGGACTCGTCCCCCAGGTCTCGGCGATCATGGGGCCGTGTGCCGGCGGTGCGACGTACTCGCCGGCACTGACCGACTTCACGTTCATGGTCGAGGACACGTCGCACATGTTCATCACCGGCCCGGACGTCATCGAGACGGTCACCGGCGAGCAGGTCTCCAAGGAGCAACTCGGCGGTGCCGGTTCCCACTCCTCGAAATCGGGCGTCGCCCACTTCGCCTGCCGGAGCGAGGAAGCGGCCCTCGACCGCATCCGGCGACTGCTCTCGTATCTCCCCGCGAACAATCTCGCGGACCCGCCGCGGGTACCCTCGTGGGACGACCCCGACAGGGAGTTGACCGACGTAACGGAGATCGTCCCGGAAGCGCCGCGAAAGCCCTACGACATGACGGCTGTCATCGACCGGCTGGTCGACGAGGACTCGTTTTTCGAGACCCACGGCAACTGGGCGCGCAACGTCGTCGTCGGCTTCGCCCGCATGGACGGGCGCGTCGTCGGCATCGTCGCCAACCAGCCCCGCGTGAGCGCGGGCACGCTGGACATCGACGCCTCCGAGAAGGCCGCGCGGTTCGTTCGCTTCTGTGACTCATTCAACGTCCCGATCCTCACGCTCGTCGACGTCCCGGGGTTTATGCCCGGCACCGAGCAGGAACACAACGGGATCATCCGTCGCGGCGCGAAGCTCATCTACGCCTACGCCGAGGCGACGGTGCCCCTCCTCTCGGTCGTCGTCCGCAAGGCCTACGGCGGCGCGTACATCGTCATGTCCTCGAAGTTCCTCGGTTCGGACGTCAACTACGCCTGGCCGGGCTCGGAGATGGCGGTGCTGGGTCCGCGGGGGGCCGTGAACATCCTCTACCGGAAGGAACTCCAGCAGGCCGAGGACACCGACGCCCGCCGACAGGAACTCATGGACGAGTTCCGTGAGGAGTTCGCCCACCCCTACGGCCCGGCGAGGCGCGGGTATCTCGACGACGTCATCGAACCGAAGGACACCCGCAAGCGCCTGGTCCGGGACCTCGAGATGCTGGCGGGGAAACGCGAGGACAGCCCGCCGAAAGACCACGGCAACATCCCCCTGTGATGGACATCGAACTGAGCGAGGAGACGGCGAACGAAGGCGGGGGTCGACGAGCAGATGCGCCGGACGGCGAAACAGTGGTCGTGACCGTCGACGGTCAGACGGTCTCGACGACGCTGCCGGCCGACGCCGACAGCGAGGAGGCCGCGGCCATCGCCACGGCGGTCGGGGCCCACCTGACAGACAGGGTCCGGGCGGCCGCGGCGGCCGCGAGCGAACGGCAGCGAAAGCCCGACCGCGCCGACGAGTGGACGCTGGCGGCCCGCATGAAATCGGTCGGCAAGCGCCACTGGCCCGACGACGTCGAGCGCGGCGAGGAGTGGAAGGCCGCCGCCCGGTCGTTCTACTGACCCGTCACCGTCTCTATCGCCGATGACTCCCGCGGCGCCTGCCACGGACCCCCATTGATTTAGGTGTACCTGAAGATAGGACGGTTTGAATCTTTTAGGCCAGCCAAAACCAGGTATGGACCGACGCACGTTCATCGCGACGACGGCAGGTGTGCTCGGAGCGGGACTCGCGGGACCGTAACACCCACAACAGAGCCCTCCGAGGCTCCGGGCATGACAGTCGCAGTGATCGGTGCCTCGATGACGCAGTTCGGGCGCCGCGACGCCTGGATACAGGAGCTCCTGGCCGAGGCGGGCGTGGCGGCGCTCGACGACGCGGGCATCGAACCCGACGACGTCGAGCACCTCTACGTCTCGAACATGGCCAGCGGCGAGTTCCAGGGCCAGACCGGGGTGATGAACGCGCTCGCCCACGACCTGGGCGTCATCCCGGCCTACAGCGAGCGGGTCGACCAGACCTCCTCGTCGGGCGGCGCGGGCATCTACGAGGCCTGGCAGTCGGTCGCCTCGGGTGCCAGCGACCTGACGCTGCTCGTCGGCGGCGAGAAGATGACGCACAAGACGACCGCCGAGGCGACGGACGTCATCGCCTCGATCACCCACCCCGTCGAGTACAAACACGGCCTCACGCTCCCCTCCTTCGCGGGACTGACCGCACGTCACTACCTCGAACGCTTCGACGCGCCCCGCGATTCACTCGCGAAAGTCGCCGTCAAGAACCACCGTAACGGCGTCGACAACCCCCACGCGCAGTTCCGGAAGGAGATCGACGTCGACACTGCCCTGGAGAGCCCGATGGTCGCCGATCCGCTGCGGCTCTATGACTTCTGTCCCATCACGGACGGGAGCGCGGGACTGGTGTTCACGACGGAGGAGCGCGCCCGGGAGATCACGGACGACTACGCGGTCATCACGGGCATCGACGGGGCGACGGACACCCACGTCGTCCACGAGCGCGACGACCCCACCGTCATGGGGGGCGTCGTCGAGTCGAGCCGCGGGGCCTACGAGATGGCCGGTATCGGCCCCGGGGACGTCGACGTGGCCGAACTCCACGACATGTTCACCATCCTCGAGTTCCTGCAGATGGAGGGCTGTGGCTTCGCCGAGCAGGGCGAAGCGTGGAAACAGGTCGAGGACGGCCGCACCGAGAAGGACGGCGAACTGCCGGTCAACACCTCGGGCGGGCTGAAATCGAAGGGGCACCCGCTCGGTGCGAGTGGCGTCGCGCAGGGGTACGAGATATACAAACAGCTCGTCGGCGAGGCCGGCCCGCGACAGGTCGAGGCCGACACGGCCCTGGCGTGTAACGTCGGCGGGTTCGGCAATTGCGTCATCACCACCGTCATGGAGGCACGATGACGTCTTTCGACGCCCACGTCTGTCCGAACGGGCACGCGAGTTACCCCGGACACGCGCTGTGTCCGGAGTGTGGCGAGGAACAGTCGGCGACGGTGGACCTGAGCGAGCGGACCGGCGAGGTCGTCACCTGGACGACGAGCACGGCGACGCCGCCGGGTGTTCGCGAACCGAACACGCTCGCGATCGTCGAGTTCGACGTCAGTGACGCCGTCGAGGGGGACGAACACGTCCGGGCCATCGGACAGGTCACGACCGACGGAGTCGAGACCGGCGACGGCGTCGAACCGGTCTACGTCGAGGAACTGCGCGACCCGGACGTTGGACTGAAAACCCCCGAGAGCACCGACTGGGACGGCTACCGGTTCGACCCGGTCTGAGTTCCGATTTCGTTCCGAGAGTGACTCATACGGACCGTTGTAATTCGTTACCACCGTCGCGAACCACAGTGAACGCATCGGACCGTAACTCGCCCATACGTCGGCGGCATCGCCGAAAATGGGTACAACGGTCCGTATCAGCGTGTCGGTCCGACCACGACCGTGTCGCGGTCGGCGGCGTGGTCCCGGTCGTTCCGGTTTTCCCCGTCGTCCAGCGACTCGATGCCCGTCCAGACCGACTCGTAGGAGTCGCCGTCCCTGTGCGGGTAGACCGCGGCGAGGTCGTCGCCCTCGTAGACCGACAAGCAGAGCGCCGGCAGGACGACCCACGTTCCGCGCTCGCCGGTCTCCCAGGAGTAACACTCCCGCGTCTCGAAGAACGGGGACAGGCTGACGTCCTCGCTGTCGGCCCACCCGGAAAACGCCAGGTAGGCGTCCCTCGTCTCCGGGTCGCCCGACCCGTCACACGGGATCCGTTTGTCCCAGGGGACGACGTCGAACTCCGCGAGGGAACCGTCGGCTACGAGCGCCGAGAGCCGGTCCGTGACCCGTTCGCGACGGCCGCGAACCGGTGTCGGCAGCGTTTTCCTGACGTGGAGCCGTGCACGCGTCCCGCAGGTTGTCTGGGACATGCGTGTTACCCCCAATGCGGTGTGGGATAATAAATCATTATGAATAATTTTTTACTTTTTAGGTCGGGTTCTCGTCGGCCGGCGGGTCCGACCCGGTGCCGTCGTCATCGTCCGCGGTATCGGCGTCGCTCTCGGCCGGTTCGGCGTCTGCCCCGGTCTGTTCCGAGTCGCCGTCATCTCCGTCGGCCGCGCCGTCCTCCGCCGCACCCGTCTGCTCGTCGGCGTCCGCTCCGTCACCGTCGAGTTCGCGCTTTATCGACTCGAGCTCCGCGTCGACGTCGACCGCGACGTCTCCGTCCGCGTCGGCGACGTTGTCGCCGGTTTCCGACGCTTCCTGGTCGTCGGGGTCCCCGGCGTCGGTCCCGTCGCTCCCGTCGTCGACCGCCTCCGGGTCATCCGCGCCGGGGTCGCCGACGGCGATGTCGACAGCGCCGTCGTCCGTGGCCCCGGTGTCACCCGACCCGCGGGCGCGCTGGGCGGCGTCGTCCGCGTACTCGCGGAGACGGGTCTGGACCTCGGAACGCAGCTCGCGCGCGTCGGCCAGCAGGTCGGCGGCTTCCTCGTCGTTCGGTCGCCCCTCGACGGCGTCCTGGAGGTCGACCAGCGCGTCGTCGAGTCGCTCCAGCGTGGTCTCGCTGACGTCGCGGGCCCGGCGTCCGAGGTCGGCGCTCTCGCGGCGGGTGCGTTCGGTCCGCTCGGAGAGTCGGAGCGCGCGCTGGAGGAGTCGGAGCGCCCGGATGTTCGACTCCAAGACGAGGATCAGTCCGGGGATGGCCACGTCGCTGGCGAACAGGCGCAACTCGCTGGGTCTGGGCGGGCGAAGCGGGCGGTCCTCCGGAGGGTCCAGTTCGTTTTCCAGGTCCTCCAGGGCCCGCACGAGTTCGGCGACGAGTTTCGAGAGGTCCTCGCCGGAGTCGCGGTCGGACATTACCCGCCCTTCGAGCGGCGACGGGATAAATGTCCCACTGCCGTCGCGTCGAGGATGGCAGGCGCTCGGGAGTGGGGTTACGCCGACCGGTCAGGAAACGCAGGGGGGAGAGCGGCCGGTCGCTCCAGTTCGGTCTCCAGGTCGTCGTAGACGCCTGCCTCGGCCGACGAGCGGATCCCCAGCAGGATGTCGAGGACGTGTCGCCCGAGGCGCCCGCTCGCGCGCTGTTCCCAGTCCGAACGGACGGCGTAGGCGAGGTCGACGAGCCCCCCACCGCGGCCGGTCGTGTAGTCGTGGGTCAGCGGTACCTCCTCCCACTCGTCGTCCGTCCGCCCGCGAACCCGGACGGGCCCCTCGAAGTGGTTGGGGTCGGGAAGCGCGAGCGTCCCCTCGGTGCCGTATATCTCGAAGGCCGGCATCGGGAACGTCGAGGCCGCGACGTCGAAACTGAAGAGGAGGTTGGCGGTAACCCCGTCGCCGAAGTCGAGGGTCGCCGACTCGTGCGTGGGCACCTCGACGCCGACTGACTCGCCCTCGCGGTAGCCGCTGGTGATCTCGCGTTCGTCGTGGGGCTGGCCGACCGTTCCGGCGACGCGCTCGGCGGGACCGAGGAGGGCAACGAGCGCGGTTACGTAGTACGGTCCCATGTCGAGGCCGGGACCGCCGCCTTCCGCGTAGAACAGGTCGGGGTCCGGGTGCCAGTGCTCGTGGCCCGGGGAACTCCAGACGGCCGTCGCGCCGAGGGGTTCGCCGATCCCCCCCTCGTCGATGACCGAACGCGCGGTCTGCAGGCCGGCCCCGAGGAACGTGTCGGGGGCCGCGCCGACGAACAGGCCTCTCTCCGCGGCCGTCTCGACTATCTCGGCCGCGTCCCCTCTCTCCGTCGCCAGGGGTTTTTCAGTGTAGACGTGTTTGCCGGCCTCGAGCGCCTGAAGGCAGACCTCGGCGTGAGCGAACGGTGGCGTGAGGTTGAGTACCGCCTCGACGTCGTCGCTGTCCATCAGTTCCTCGACGCCCCGGGCCTCGACGTCGAACTCGTCGGCGGTCCGTTCGGCGCGTTCGGCATCCAGGTCGGCACAGACCTCGATCTCGAACGCGTCGAGGTGTGCGTCGTGCGTGAGGTAGCGCTCGCTGATGTTGCCACAGCCGACGAGTCCGACGGTGAGCGGGTCCATGTCCGCTCAAGTAGACTCGCGGGCATGAGTGTGTGGGAACCGGAACTCTTATTCGATTAGGTCCGCCTAAAACGAGATATGGAAACGACGGACGGGCCGCCCAACGACCGGACGCCGACCGTTGAGGACGAGCGGCCGCTGGTCAGGGCGCACTCCACGTCCGAGGAACGAACGGTGTTTACCGAATCCGGGAACGGCGACGGCTGGATCGCGACCGACACGACGGTCGAACCGACCCGGTAACGAACGCGCGAAAAGGGCGATCCGGTCTACTCCTGTGCGGCTTCCGTCACGAGCGTGTCGTCTTCGAGGTAGTGGTCGATGTGGTGGGCGTCTTCTTCCGTCTGGACGAGGATCCCCCGGAGGATCTCGGCGGTCGCGTGGTCGCCCAGGTCCGCCGCGAGTTCGACGTGTTCGCGCAGCGATTCGATGATGTCGCCGTAGACGTCGAGGTCGTTCTCCAGTGACGTCCGGATGTCGTAGACGTCCTCGTCCTCGGACTCGACCGGCGACGTCTCGGCGATAGCCCGGGGCCCGGCGACGGGTGCGCCACCGATAGCCTGGAGTCGCTCGGCGAGTTCGTCGGCCGCCTCCTCTGCGTTGCCTGCCGCTTCGCCCAGGAAGAGGTGAAGGTCGCGGAACTCCGCACCCTCGACGTTCCAGTGGTGTTTCTTCAGCTGGTGGTACAGCACGTACGTCGCGGCCAGGTCGGTGTTCAGCGCGTCGACTATCTGTTCCGCCTTCCCGCGGTCGAGTCGAAGTTCGTTCTCCTCGACTGTCCCCGCCTCCTGTCGGACCGTCTTCTGGGTGCTCATTGCGTCTGTATACACGGTCGCTACCCTCATAAGGATTGTCTTCGGTAAAGATTATTTTTCTTTTGGAAAACCTGTGTTGGTATAAGAGGTATACTAGTTGGATTTTTGTCTGTATCCGAGGGGGCCGAATCGACTCGAAGGCGGCGTCGAAACGGGGGCGCTCGACGGGTCACTCGCGCGTCAGAACGAGGGGCTCCGACCCGTCGAGTCGGCCGGTGTCGGCGCCGACGTCCGGAGCGTCGCGGCGGATCTGTCGGTCGTGTAACGCGACGAGGGCGGCGCGTTCCTCGTCGGTGGCGCCGATGTCCTCGGCGAACTCGTCCCAGACGTGGTCGGGGAGGGCGAGGTAGTACGCTCCGGTCGTGCGGGCGAGCAGCGGGTCCCAGTGGAACTGACTGCGCCACTCGTAGACGATGTCTTCGACGCCCGGCAGCTCGCGGACGCTGGACTGGTGTGTCCGCGCCAGTTCGCGGAGTCGGTCGGCGTCGAAGCCGTGTTCAGCGGCGACGTCGGCAAACAGGTCCGCGTCGAAGGCGGCGAGTTCGTCTCGTGGACTCATCGGTCGGAGTAGGAGCGCTCATCCCAAAAAGCATCCACATCGCCGCGTGAGTGACCCGCGAGAGCGGCGGCTCACGCTGTGGGAGACACGTCCGGGACGCTTAGGTGACTTCGGGACGCCCGTGGACGCATGCACCCGCGAGCGGAGTCGTTCGCCGAACGGGCGGCCGCACTGGGCGTCGACGTCGAGGTACGCGAGTTCTCTGGCGTTCCTCGCCGACGAACTGGTCGTCGTGGTGACCAGCGGCGCCAACAGGGTCGACGAAGCGAAACTCGCCTCCCTGCGTGGCGTCTCCCCGTCCGAGGTGCGCACGGCCGAACCGGCGGCGGTCAACGAGACGCTCGGCTGGTCTATCGGCGGCGTCCCGCCCTTCTGTCACGAGACGACGGTGCCCGTCTACATCGACGAAACGCTGCTGGAGTTCGAGGCGGTCTGGACGGCCGCCGGCACGCCCGAGGCGGTGTTCCCGGTCGGCCCCGAGCGGATCCGCGAACTGTCGGAAGCGACGCCGGTCGACGTCGCTGTCGAGTGAGGTCACAGGAAGGGGGGCCCAGAACCGACACCGAGGTTCGGGGAGGGCCTGACGCATATCGAAAGCGGTTCCCGGCGGGTGAGAACACCGCCCACCTATTTGCCACGGCCGGACCAATCCCGAGGCGATGGGCGAACTCGCGACGCTGTTCGGACCCGACCGGGTCGCCGTGGTCGGGGCGACCGAAAGTGAAGGATCGGTCGGGCGTGCCGTGACGGAGAACCTGCTGGCCGAGTTCGACGGCGATGTCCTCGCCGTCAACCCGTCGACCGAGGAGGTCCTCGGACTGCCCTGTCACGACGCGCTCGCCGACGTCGACGGCCGGGTGGACGTCGCCGTGGTCGTCGTCCCGCCGTCGGTCGCCCTGGACGTGGTCCGTCAGGCCGGCGAATCGGGCATCGAGAACGTCGTCGTCATCACCGCTGGGTTCGGCGAGACCGGCAGCGAAGGCGCCGCGCGCGAGCAGGAACTGCGCGACATCGCCGCCGAGTACGACCTGAACCTCGTCGGCCCCAACAGCCTCGGGGTCATGAACACCGCGCGCGGACTCAACGCCACGTTCGGCCCCGAGAGCCCCAAGCAGGGGTCGATCTCTTTCATGAGCCAGTCCGGAGCGTTCGTGACGGCCGTCGTCGACTGGGCCAACGACCGCGACCTCGGGTTCAAGGACGTCGTCTCGCTCGGTAACAAGGCGGTCCTCGACGAGAGCGACTTCGTCGCCGAGTGGGGCGACGACCCCGACACGGACGTCATTCTCGGCTACCTCGAAGACGTCGTCGACGGGCGGTCGTTCCTGGCGGCCGCCCGCGACGTGACCGCCGAAACGCCGATCGTCGTCGTCAAGTCCGGACGCACCGAGGCAGGGGCCTCGGCGGCGGCCTCCCACACGGGCGCGATGGCGGGCAGCGAGCAGGCCTACGAGGCGGCCTTCGAGCAGGCCGGCGTCCTCCGCGTCGCCACGGTACAGGAGCTGTTCGACTACGCGAGCATCCTCGCCGGGCAGCCCCTTCCCGAGACGGACGGCGTGGCCATCGTGACGAACGCGGGCGGGCCCGGCGTGATGACGACCGACGCCGTCGGCGACGCCGGCCTCTCGCTCGCGTCGTTCGGAGACGAGACGCTCGCGGGCTTTCGGGAGGCGCTGCCCGACGGCGCGAACGTCTTCAACCCGGTCGACATCATCGGCGACGCGCCGGTCGAGCGCTTCGAGGCTGCGCTGGACCTCGCGCTGGCCGACCCGAACGTCGGCGCGACGGTCGTCGTCGCCTGCCCGACCGCGACCTTCGAGTTCCCCGACCTGGCGGAGACGGTCGCCGACCTGCAGGCCCAGTACGGCAAGCCGGTTGCCGTGACGCTGATGGGCGGCTCCTCGACCCGCGGCGCCGCAGACCGCCTGGCAGCGGCGGGTATCCCGACGTACTTCGACCCGGCGCGAGCCGTCGAGAGCCTGGACGCGCTGCGCGAGTACCGCGAGGTACAGGGCGGAGAGACGGTCGAACCCCGGGAGTTCGACGTCGACCGCGACCGGGCCCACGAGATACTCGACGACGCCGCGAGCAGGGGCGCGACGCGCATCGGCGTCGAGGGGATGGGACTGCTGGAGGCCTACGGGGTCCCCACGCCCGAGGGCGAGGTCGTCTCCGCCCGGTCGGAGGCGGCGGCGGCCGCACGCCGCGTCGGCGACGGCGACGAGGTCGTCATGAAGATCGTCAGCCCGGACATCCTGCACAAGTCCGACATCGGCGGCGTGGCCGTCGGCGTCCGACCCGGGGAGGCGGCTGACACCTACGAGGACCTGGTCACCCGGGCCCGGAACTACCAGCCCGACGCGACGATACTGGGCGTCCAGGTCCAGGAACTGCGCGACACGGACGCGGGCGTCGAGACCATCGTCGGCCTCAACCGCGACCCGAGTTTCGGCCCACTGGTCCTGTTCGGACTGGGCGGTATCTTCGTCGAGGTGCTGGAGGACGCGACGGTCCGGGTCGCCCCGGTGACCGAACCCGACGCCCGCGAGATGCTCGACGACATCGAGGCCGCGCCGCTGTTGCGGGGGGCGCGGGGCCGCGACCCCGTCGACGAGAACGCGATCGTCGAAGTGATCCAGCGGCTCTCGCAACTGGCGACGGATTTTCCGGCCATCGTCGAACTGGACGTCAACCCGCTGGTCGCCACGAGCGAGGGCGCCACCGCGGTGGACCTGCGACTCACAATCGACCCCGAGAACGTATGAACCCGATATTCGTCACGTCGACCGACGAGGGTACAGGCAAGACAGCTATCGCGGTCGCCATCGCGAAGCTCGCACAGGAGACGGGCCGCGACGTCGGCTACTTCAAGCCCAAGGGGACGCGACTGCGCAGTCCCGTGGGCAAGACCCGCGACGAGGACCCGCTGCTCGCGATGGAGGTGCTGGGCAACGAGGCGGACCTGGCGGACCTGGAACCGGTCGTCTACTCGCCGGCGTTCATCGAGGAGGCTGTCCGCGGCGGCGTCGAGGCCGCCGAGATACGGGCGCGGGTCCGCGACAGTTACGACGCCGTCGCGGCCGAGCGCGACCTCGTCGTCGTCGAGGGCGGCGGGCGCGCGACGACGGGCGGTATCGTCGACCTAACCGACCCGGACGTCGCGGAACTGCTCGACGCCAGGGTGGTGCTCGTCGCCCGGTACACCCAGCCAGCCGACGTCGACGAGGTGCTGGCGGGTGCCCGGCGCTTCGGCGACAGGCTCGCTGGCGTCGTCTTCAACGCCGTCGGCGACGCCGACCGGGACTCGCTGACCAACGACGTCGTCCCCTTCCTGGAGGGGCGGGACGTCCCGGTCCTGGGGATCGTCCCCCGGGTGACGGAACTCGCGGGCGTCACGGTCGCCGAACTCGCGGACGAACTCGGCGCCGAGAACCTGACACCGGACGTCCCGACCGACGGCTTCGTCGAGCGCTTTACCGTCGGGGCGATGGGCAGCGACGCGGCGTTGCGACACTTCCGGCGCCTCCGGAGTGCCGCGATGATCACCGGGGGCGACCGCTCGGAGATACAGGCGGCTGCCCTCCAGGCGCCGGGGATCGAGTGTCTCGTGCTCACGGGCGGGCTCAGACCCTCCGGGGCCATCCTCGGGAAGGCGACCGAGGCGGGCGTCCCGGCCCTCCTCGCCCAGTCAGAGACCAGAGTCGTCGTCGACCGCGTCGAGGACGTCCTCGACACCGGGCGGACCCGGAACGTCGAGACCGTCGAGCGGATGGTCGAACTGCTGGGCGAGTACGCCGACCTGGACGGACTGCTCGACGACGGGCCCACGCCGGAGGACGCCGCTGATCCCGCGGGCGACGATACGTCCGAGAACTGACCAGACGAAACCGGGGTTCCCGATCTCGACCCGTCACGCAGGACCGCTATCCGCCGTGGTAGCGGGGTGAACGATGATCCATACTTATATTAGTCGGGACCCTCGTTTCGGATGGAGCCAGCCGGCTCCGTAGTGTCACACGCCGGGGCTCTCCGCCCCGCGTTCTCTTCGGTGGCACGTCCCGGTACCCCTTTGCTGTCCTCCGGTGCAGTGGCCCGTCCGGACGGAACCCGAACGCCGAGTCGCCGGTCCCGAAGCGCTCGCCGGCGAGAGCCCGTGTCACAGCCCCGTCTCCCGTCGAGCCCCTGCCCCGTAGCTCAGAAACCGGGGGGCGACGACCGCGCGAAGGTTCCGGCGGTCCACAGGGCTGACGGGTCGTGGGTCACGACGACTGGCGTCCCCAGTAGAACCTCGGGGCGAGAAACAGGTAGGCGAACGCGGCGACGAGGAGGAGACGCGGGAGTGCGCGGTCCAGGACCGTCGGCGCGACCACGGCACCGAACTGGACGACGCCCATGACGGCGGCGTCCCGGTGTGCGAGTTTCGGATAGGCGACCGGCGCGACCATCGCGACCGACAGCAGGACGGTGCCGACGAGTATTCCGGGCACCCAGGCGAAGCCGCCGAGGTAGGCTGCCGCGAGGATGGTCGCCGCCAGCGTGTTCTGGATGCCAGGCCGGAGCTGGTCGTCGCCGACGAACTCCGTGTAGAGGGCCGTCCGGATGATGGACATGACGCCGAAGAAGGCGGCCACCCCGAGCGCGATGCCCACCTCGGCGGGCGGCGCGGCGGTCAGGCCTGCGTCGCGCCAGCCCCAGCTGTCGGCGGTCACGACGTAGACGAACAGCGCCGGCGTCGCACCGAACGAGACGACGTCCGTGATAGAGTCGAGCAGGGGACCGACTGTCGATCCCCCGAGTTTTCTGGCGGTGATGCCGTCGAGGGCGTCCGTGATGGCCGCGAGCAAGACCAGGCGGGCGGCGAGTTCGGGGTCGGAGAACGCGACGATGCCCGCGACGAGACCCACGGCCGCGTTCGCGAGAGTCACGACGTCCGCAGGGCCCAGGCGCTCCCGTACCCGCAGACTATCCATACCCCGCCTGTCACCGGACGGCTACAAGAAGCCCCGGGATCTCGAGGCGCGGCGGTTCGGTCGGGTCACCCGATTCCGTGGGGGAGTCGACGAACGCCGACCGTTCACTCCCGGTAGGGCAGGCGAAAGCGCGCGGCGGTCACGGAGGTCCCGACGACGAGGACGAGCAGTTGCCAGCCCGCTCTGACGACCGGGAAGACCCGCTCGGGGTTCGGGTCGGGGTTCGTGTTACTCGGGTCCGGGTCGATCCCCGTGCTCACGTTGACCTCCTGGGAGGACCCCCTGCTGTCGGGCGCGGGTACCCCGCCCTCGTCGGGCGAGAGGTCGACGAACGTCTGGACGATACCGCGCTGGTCCGAGAGCTCAACCTTCCCGTTGAGGGTGTAGAACTGGTCGTGGAGCGGCCACAGCGGGTTGACACCGGCGCCGACGAAGTCCAGGCCGATGCCTGCGACAGCCCACGCCAGGAGGCTCACCCAGCCGACGGCGACGCCGTAAGAGCCCCAGTTCTCGCGGACGAACGACTCCTCGCGCAGTCGGGTGTCGGCCAGGAGGACGACACCGATAGCGATGGGAACGAGGTACGTGTGGAGCACTGTCCGGTGGCCGACGACGAAAAACGGGGCGATGAACGAGTCCAGGTCCGGGAACACTGTGGCGGCGAAAACTATCAGGACCCCCCGTCTGTCGTAGTACGGACCCAGGAGGGCGGCGGCGAGGAGACCGGCGAACGCGAGGTGGACGGCCGTCGAAACCATGAGCGGGCCTGTGGGAGCCAGCGATATAACCTTTCACACGGATTGCCGTCCCTGTGTCCCGGAGGGCCCCACGACCGCGTGCGGTCGGTCCGGCAATGACGTATCATCAACCTCGTCCACCTGACCCACGGCGAACAGACGCCGACGTACCTCGGCGTCGAACGCTCCCGGTTCGTCTGCAAGTACGGCGCCGTACCGCTGTACTGGTTTCACTGGCTCATCTCGCCTCTCATCACGCTCGGCGACGGGATCGCGAAAGCGACGCTCAGGCTGTTCGGTATCGGGATGACAGGGGCGTGGCTCGAAACAGAGGAGGACGTCATCGAGTCGCGCGCCGACCTGCGCAACCGGCTGGGGTCGGTCCTCGACGAGGGGGACCTCCCCGAGGAGCGCCGCGAGGAGGTGATGAACGCCCTCCAGATCGGCGAGCAACCCGTCCGGGAGGTGATGGTGTCCGACGAGCGGATCGTCGCGCTCTCGACCGCAGTCGATCCCGAAGAGAACCTCCGGTGGATGGCCGAGAACCCCCACACGCGGTATCCGCTGGTCGGTGAGGAACTGACCGACTTCCGGGGGATCGTCTACGTGCCGATACTGACTCGCCACCGTGAGGAACTGGAGAGTGGGGACGTCGACTTCGAGGCGCTCGCGGCACCGCCGATGACCCTCTCGCCCGACGTCGACGTCAGCGACGCGATAGACCAGTTCCAGGCCGAGAGCCAGGAACTCGCGCTCGTCATCGAGGACGGCCAAGTTGTCGGGATGGTCACCGTGACCGACCTGCTGGAGTCGGTGACGGGCGACGTCGAGGACCCGATCGACGAAGATATCCTCGAAAACTAGGTCGACAGGTGATACTGTCGGACACAAGTGAGGCCACCGTCGGAGGCTCGTTCGACCGGGAACTGGCTTTTCGATAGCGTTTTCCCGGCAAGCGTGTTCACGTACTTGTGTCCGACAGTATGAGGAGAATCCGCCGAGGAACGTCTACGTCCCGGTACAGCGTGTCGTGTGTGGTACTCCGAAATGGACCCTCAATAACGGGGGTGTCCCGTTCTGCAAGATACGCGTGCTGCATCCCGTATTTCGTCTCCAGTGTCATCTGCAACCGAGAGGGATCTCGGCGGTCGGTTCACACACTGTACTGAACGACTGGTGGCCGAGACAGCACCACGACCCACCGCTACCGGAGCTGGTCACACCAGCGCTCGACCTGCAGTTCCGTCGACGCCATCGACCGGGAGTTGTCGATGCGGACGTGGGGGAGCGACACCTCCTCGAAGGACTTCATGATCTGGTAGTAGGTATCGAGCGAGGCGTCGCTCAACTCGCCGTCGAGGTCGCGGTCGGCGACCCGTTCGACGGCCGCAGACTCGTCGCAGGTGACACGGACCAGTTCGAACCGGCAGTCGACCGCGTCCGCGAGGGTGCGGCCCCACTCGCGGTGGCGCGCGCGCTGGAACGTGCCGTCGAGGACGGCGTTCCGGCCGGCGGTGAGGTCGTCGCGGGCCTCGTCGAAGATGCGGGCGTAGACGCGACGGGACTCGGCGCGGTCGTAGCGCGGTTCGGCGCGGATCTCCTTGCGGACCGCGTCCGTCCGGCGGAGTCGCCCGCCGAGGCGGTCGACGACTTCGGCGGCGACCGTCGACTTGCCGACCCCCGGCAGGCCACAGACGACGACGAGACAGGGCATGCCCGCAGTTGACCGACCGTCGGCAAAAAGCCGGCGAGACCGTTCAGGGAGTTCGGCCCGTCCCGACTACCGGTTGCTCAGATACGTCGGCGCGTCGCCGTACGGGTCGACCTCGCGGTCCGCGAGCGCGTAGAGACGCTCGTGCGTCTCGCGGGCGGCCTCCGCCAGTGGCCCGTAGCGACGGTGACAGACGTCGAAGAGACCGACGTTCATGTTCTCGCCGTCGAAGCGGCCGAGCGCCGACTCGTCGTACATCGCGAAGTAGTGGGCGCCGACACACCACGGTCGGGCCGCCGCGTGTTCGACGTAGTAGCGGTACGCGGCGCCGCGCGCGGCCTGGCCGGGGACGGCCTGGACCCCCGGATGGGGGAGTCCGACGTCGGGCGCCCCGAAGTGGAACTCGCCGACCAGTATCGGCGCGCCGACCGTCCGGCTCACCGCGGCGTACTCCGAGGGGAGGCGCCGCCGGTAGCAGTTGCAGGTCAGCGCGTCGACGCCGACCATCCCCTCCAGTACCCAGTCGGCCGGGACGTCGACGAGGCGATTCCCGAGGTTGAGATGGTCGGGGTCGACCTCGCGACAGGCCTCGCCGAGCACCCGATAGAGGCGCTCGACCATCCGCGAACTGAACAGTTCGAGGTCCGAACGCGCCACCCCCGTGAGTTCGTGGTCCCACGACCCGTCGCGGACGTCGGCGAGCGTCACGTTCATGTCCCAGGCGTCGGCGAGCGAGTCGGCGTCTCCCTCGCCTCCCGCGCCGCGGTCCGGCGTCTCCGCCTGCCCGTCGCCGGTCCCGTCGAGACCGTAGCGGTCGGCGAGCCAGTCGGCCAGTTCTCGGCGAGTGGCCGACCCCTCGCCGGTCCGGAGCATCGCGACCGCGACCGACTCGGTCCCGGCCCGCCAGTCCGGTTCGTCCCCGAGGAAGTAGCCTATCATCGCCGGGTCGCCGGCAGTCTCCTCCAGCGGGGCGGCGATATCGGCGGCGTCCTCGGGGAACGAGTCGTGGTACACGTCGGGGAAGTCGCGGTAGACGAGCGGCGTCTCCGGGAACTCGATGTAGAGGGGTCGAGTGTACGGGACACCCGCCTCGCTGGCGGCCTCCCAGTCCGACCAGTTGCCGACGGTGTTGAACCCCAGCTCGCGGAGCTGGTCGAACGCGATATCGGTCCAGGCCTCCCGCCAGTCGTCGCCGAAGGTCCGGACCAGGTTCGCGGTGAGGTAGTCGACGTAGTCGCCCTCCTCGTCCCGGTGGTCGAGGGCATCGGCGAACCGCCCGTCCGGGTCGGGCAGCCACGAGAGCGCGTCGTCGAGCCCGTCGTAGCGGGTGGCGAGTTGCGGACTGACGCCGTCCAGGCCCGCCGACCAGAACGGGTGCCCGTCGGGCGTCACCAGCCACCACCGGTCGCCGTCGTAGTGCGTGCGGAAAAAGCCCGTCGCGGCGAACTCTCGTCCGGTCCAGCCGCCCCAGCGGTCGACGTCGTCGCCGGCGCGGTCCGCAGCGCCCGGGGACGCCCTTGCGTCGCCGGACAGCGAGCGTTCCTCGGACGACGTGTTGCCGCCAGCCGACGAGCGGTCCGCGGCCGCCGCGCGCTGCTCGCGGAAGCGACCGTCGAGTTCGGATTCGTCCACGGTGCGTCCCGTCCACTCGCGGAGCGTGAACTGGCCGAACTCGTCGAGCAACGGCCCCTCGGGAAGCGCGGGGTCGGTCACGCGCGGCGGTTCGTCGGCGGTCACGCGGACCGGCGACTGTGACCAGCGGAGTTCACCGGCCGGACTGGAGACGAGTCCGAGCGCGATTCGCTCGACCGCGGCGGGGTCGACTGGGTCGCCACGGACCACCGGTTTGCACCAGGCACCCTCGCGGTCCAGCGAGGCCCGACTCCCGTCGAGGGCGCCCACCGGAAGGCGGACCCGTCCCTCGCACTCGGGGACCGTCCCGTACAGGAGAGTGAACGTGTCGTCGCCGTCGCTCAGTCCCAGTCGGAACACCGGCGAGTGCGTCCCCTCCACGAGGAAATCCGTCGCGAGATACGCGGCGTCGGCGAGCGCGCCGTCGGGGACGTCGTAGACGAGCGTCGCCCCCTGCGAGTCGGCGACGTACCGGGTCCCGTCGCCGAGCGGCGGGTCGCTGTCCCCCTCGTCGCGGCGGACGTCGCCCTCCAGGTCGAGCGGTTCGAGCGACGCCAGCGTGTCGTCGGTCATGATACCCCGACGACACGCGCGCCGGTGAAATACGTTCCGCCGGACGCCCCTCCCACGGAGCGAACCGGACCGCAATCGAAAGACCGTTGCGCGGGGCTCCCGACCACCGGTCATGGGAACGATCACAGCGGACTTTGCCGACGAGACGGTCGTCGTGACGGGCGCGAGTTCGGGCATCGGCCGCGCGGTCGCCGTCGGCTTCGGCGAGGCCGGCGCCACCGTCGTCAACGCCGACGTGCGCGCCGACCCGAAGGACGTCGACGCCGCGGTCCCGACGGACGAGTACATCGCCGAGGAGACCCCGGGTCGGGGGGTGTTCGTCGAGACCGACGTCGCGGACGTCGGTGACCTCGACTCGGTCGTCAAGGGCACCCGCGAGTTCGGCGGCGTGGACGTGATGGTCAACAACGCCGGCGTCCACGTCAGCCGCGAGTTCCTCGACGTCGACCCCGAGGAGTACGACCGCCTCCACGCGATAAACGCCCGGGGCGCCTTCTTCGGGACCCAGCTCGCCGCGCGGGACATGATAGAACGCGGCGTCCCGGGCGCCATCGTCAACACCGCCTCGACGACGTCGGCCCACGCCGCCTGGGAGCACTCCCACTACGCGACGACGAAGGGCGCGGTCAAGATGCTCACACAGAGCGCGGCGCTGGAACTCGCCGAACACGGGGTCCGGGTCAACGCCGTCGCGCCCGGCCCCATCGCCACCGAGATCACGGAAGGGTGGTCCCGGCGGGCCGAGGACGCCGTCGGCGAGGGCCGCGAACCGCCGACGCGGGCCGGTCGCCCCGAGGACCTCACGGACGCCTACCGCTATCTGGCGAGCGACGGCGCCGACTACGTCACCGGCGAGACGCTGTGGGTCGACGGCGGCAGCCACATCTGATCGGGGGCGGCTCACCACCGGAGCGACCGACGAGACCAGTGACAGACCGCGGAAAACGAGCCGACGACTGCCGTGACAGCGATGCCGCCGGCACTGCGTGGCGTCCTGTCCGGCGGTTCACTCTGGCTGGTAACCGACGCTCGTGGGGAAGACGCTCTCGGGGAGGTACGCCGACACCGTCCAGTTGGGCGCGTCGACCACCTCGTTGACCTTCAGGTCGACGGCCGCCGAACTGAGGATGTACGCGTGGGCCCGCGAGAGGCCGCGTTCCTCGTGGAGGTGCGTGATCATGTGCGAGACCGCTTTCTTGGTCGCCTCCATCAGGTCCGGGTCGATGCCAGTAGTGCCGTACATCGGTTCGTCGGCGCCCGTCGGCGTGAACGGCCCCGTCGTCTCGAACTGGGGCTGTTCGACGTTCATGTCCGAGCGGACGTCGAAGCGTGCGGTCACGAACATCGGCGCCTCGATACCCGTGACACAGACCTCGCCGTCGCCCTGGGCGGCGTGACAGTCGCCAGTCGAGAACAGCGCGCCCTCGACTTCGACCGGGAGATAGAGCGTCGACCCCGCGGTGAGGTGCTTGACGTCCATGTTCCCGCCGACGCTCCGGGGCGGCAGCGTGTCGTGTTCGCCATCGGCGGCCGGCGCGACGCCGGCGACGCCGGGGAACGGGTCCAGCGGTACCTCGATACCGTCGACGAAGTGTCCAACGTCGCCCTCGAGGTCCCAGACGTACAGCCCGGGGTCCGGGAACTCCTCGGGGAGCAACCCCAACCCCATCTCGCCGGGCATGAACAGGTTGTACCCCCAGCCCTTGTGCTGCAGGTCCAGCAGTTCCACTTCCAGGACGTCCCCGGGTTCGGCACCCTCGACGGCGACGGGCCCGGTGAGCGGGTGCACCGGGTCGAAACTCACGTCGAGGACGTCCTCGGGCGTCGACTCGACGTCGATCTGCCGGTCGACGGCGTCCCGGCACTCGAAGCGCACCACCGACCCGGGTTCGACCGTCAGCGCCGGGTCCAGGGAGTTGTCCCAGGCGCTGTGGACGTTCTCGTCGGCGTCGCTCAGTCTTTCGTCGACGGTGTAGTCGCGCTGTCGGTCGACCATGCAGCGAGTTGGCAGCCGACACCCATAAGCGTACAGTCGGGCGGGTGCGTCGCGGTGGGACAGGAGCGAGTCGACGTCGACGGAGAGAACGCGAACACCGTTCGCCCGGCGCTACCTGCCTGTGGTGGCCCCGGACGTCGTCCGCTACGACACTCCGGGAGTCGGGACCCCGCAACAACGCCGCAGTCTCGACAGCGGCGACGCTCGGTGCATATATACGGCGTCTGGCCCTACGACCGGTATGTCAACTGCGTCGCGCGTGGCAGGATCGCTCGTCGACTTCGGGACCCGGTCACTTCTCACACACGCCATCATGGCAGTGGGGTTCGCGGGTGCCGTCGTCTCCGGCCTGTTCGTCGAGGGAGAGGTCGGGACCATCTCGATGGTGGCGTTCATCAACTTCACCGCCGGGATGTGGATCTGTCAGTCGATACACTCGCTGGGGAACGCGGGCATGGACAGCGACTACGAGGGCGTCCTGATGGAGGTCCTCAGACGTGCCGGATGAAACCGAATCCGGCGTCCCGACGGGGACAGCTGTCGAGACGGAGGCCGAGACCCAGTCCGACGCGGGCATCGACGTGGGACGACTGGGCCGGACGCTCGCGCTCATCGGCTTCGTCACTGCGGTGTTTATCCTGTTGACGGCAAACCGACTCAGCGGCGACCTCGTCCAGGTCGGCTTCGTCGCCATCGGCACCGTCGCCTTCATCACCGCCGTCGTCGGGTTCTTCATCGCCGCCGGTGACGCGATCGAGGACTGACCGTCAGTCGACCCGTTCGGCAGTGACGGTCTCGATGGCCTCGCAGACGATGTCGAGACCGGTTTCGGCCTGTTCGCGGGTCATCACGAGCGGCGGGAGCAGGCGGACGACGTTGTCGTCGCGGCCGCCGCCCCACACGAGGACACCGCGCTCCAGACACCGCTGGCGGACGGCCGAGGCGACCTCCCCCGACGGAGCGCCGTCCTCGTCGACCATCTCGGCGCCGACGAACAGGCCCATCCCGCGGACCTGCGCGACGAGCGGGCTCTCGACGGCACAGAGGCGTTTGCGGATGTAGACACCCAGGTCGGTGGCGTGGTCCAGGAGGTCGTGGGCCTCGATGTACTCGATGCTCCGGAGCGCGGCCCGCATGGCGACGTTGTACCCGCGGAACGTGCCGGTGTGGCCGCCCGGCCCCCAGGTGTCGAGTTCCTCGCGGTAGACCGTCGCAGAGAGCGGGTGACCGTTACCGATCCCCTTCGCGACGGTGATCGCGTCGGGCGTCACGTCGTAGTGGTCGCTGGCCCACCACTCGCCAGTCCGCCCCATCCCGGCCTGGATCTCGTCGACGATCAGGGGCACGTCGTACTCGTCACAGAGGTCCCGCAGTCCCGAGAGGAAGCCAGCGGGCGGGACGACGATGCCGCCCTCGCCCTGGATAGGTTCGACCCACACGCCCGCGGGGTTGGGCATCGCGCCGTAGCGGTCGCCCAGCAGCGTCTTGACCGTCTCCAGGGAGCGCTCGACTGCCTCCTGGGGGCCACAGTCCTGCCGGAACGGGTAGGGATAGGGCGCGTGTTCGACCTCCGCGAGCAGGGGTGTGTAGTCGCGCTTGTACTTGCCGTCCGCCGACAGCGAGAACGCGCCGGCGGTCTCGCCGTGAAAGCCGCCGTAGAAGGCGATCAGTCCTCGATTTCCGGTGTACTGTTTCGCGAGTTTGATCGAGCCCTCGACGGCGTCGCTACCGGTGGGCCCGCCGAAGACGACGCGACTGTTGCCGGCGAGGCCGCCGGGGGCGATCTCCTCGAGTTTCTCGACGAGGTCGAGGCGAGCCTCGGTGGGGAAATCGAGCGTGTGAGGGAGTCGCTCGGCCTGTTCGGTGACGGCCTCGGTGACGTAGGGGTTGGCGTGGCCGACGTTGAGGACGCTGATCCCGGCGAAGAAGTCGAGGTAGCGGTTGCCGTCGACGTCCTCGATGGTGGCGCCCCGTCCCTCCCGGAACGCGAGGGGGACCTCCGTCGGGTAGAGGACGGCCGAACTCTCGACGGCCTGCTGGCGCTCGCGCATGCGACGAGACGTCGGGCCGGGTACCTCCTCGACGGCCGGCGCGTCCGCGAAGTGCAACTCCGATGGGGGTGGCGACGCTGTCACACGACCCCGTTAGGAATCGGGCACAATCGGTATTGGCTTCCCCCCGCTCGTTGCCGGTTCCGACCGTTCGGCGACGTGACTCCCCGACCGCGGCCGCCTGTGAACCGCTCACCCGGGCGCGAAACACACATGCCGCCGGCACACCGACGGGAGGGCGTGTACGATTATCACGTCCACTCGAACTACTCCGACGGGGAGTTCATGGGACGGATGGTCCGGGCGGCCGCCGACGCCGGGCTGGACGGCGTGGGCTTTGCCGACCACTGCAACGTCTCCGAGCGCGAACACCCGCGCCGGTACCGCAACCGCTTCGGGTTCAACCTCGACGTGACCTACGAGCGCCGTCGCGCGGGCATCCGCGAGTACGCGGCCGACCACGACCTGCGCGTGTTCGACGCCGTCGAGATGGACTACCATCCCGCCGACGAGGACGAGATCAGTGCGTTCCTCGCCGAGGCCGACTTCGAGTACGCCGTCGGCAGCGTCCACGAGATACGGGAGGCGAACGTCCACTGGGACTACTTCGCCGACCTCGACGAACGCGAGCGACGCGGTGCAGTCGAGGAGTACTTCGAGCACCTCGTCGCGCTGGTCGAATCCGGGCTGTTCGATATCGTCGCTCACCCGGACATCGTCGAGCGCAACCCCGCACTGCGTGGCTACGCCACCGAGGACCACTACCGCGCAGTCGCCGAGGCGCTGGCCGACTCCGCGACCGTCCCGGAGATCAACGCCGGTCGCGTCGACCGCGAGTACGGCGAGTTCCACCCGAACCCGGCGTTTCTCGCCGTCCTCGCCGAGTACGACGTCCGCGTGACGCTGGGGTCTGACGCCCACTCGCCCGGGGCGCTCCACGAGCGAGTCCCGCGACTCCGCGACCGGCTGGCCGACGCGCCCGTCGAGAGTGTCGAACTGTCGGTGTAGCGATACACCGGGCGCGAGCGGAGAGAGCGAGGGCTGCCGTCGCGGGAGTTCAGGCCTTGGCGTCCAGGTCCGCACCGACGGCGCCTTCGAGGCCGTCGTCGACGGCCGATTCGATGTCCTCGTCGGCCTCCTCGTCGGCCGGTTCCTTCGACGCCCCCTCGACCTGGTCTTCCGTGACGGTGTCGTCACCGGTGACGGTGACGAACAGCTCTCCCAGTTCGCTCGTCCGGTCCGGCCGTTCGTGCTGGCTCATCGTACTTCCGGGTAAGCCCCCCGCAGGTATAGCCGTGATACCTAACTGCGTTGGGGGTCGGTCGGTGTCTATTCGAGGGTTCGAGGGGACAGTCTGTGTTCTCGGGAGCGTGGCGCGATGCTATCGTGACAGCAAGGAGATCGACAACGGGACGCGGGACGACCAGAGGTATCGAGTCTGTGACTGCGGCTTTTCCCCGAATACGCGGATGAGGGGAGCTCCGGGACGAACGACGACTCTATCAGTACCTGGGAATTGCCAGCGACTACAAAGCGACTCGCCACGTCTCGGACAGTATGTACGAGACGATTCTGGTCGCGACCGATGGAAGCGCCGACGCGAACCGCGCGGTGACACACGCCCTCGAACAGGCCGAACAGCACGACGGTGAACTCCATGCAGTGTTCGTGGTCGACACCGACCGATACGCCGAACCAGCGCTGAGTAGCACGGAACTGGAAACCAACGAGATCGAAGACTGGGGCAACCAGGAACTCTCGAAGATCGCCGACCGGGGCGAAGGACTCGGTGTTGCGGTTACGACTCTGTGTTGTCACGGGAAGCCGTATCTGGAGATCGTTAACTATGCCGACGAGATCGACGCCGACCTGATCGTGCTCGGCTACCACGGACACTCCCACACCGATACGGACCAGATCGGCAGTGTGACCGACCGTGTCGTCCAGAACGCGGGGAGACCGGTCCTGGTCGCCACCTGAACTGACGGCGACGGCGCAGACGCCCGTAGAGCGGAGGGTCGGATCCCCGAAACACAGCCCGAACACGGGGGCGCCAGCACGGTACGTGTTCAGGCGGCTGCTCGAATGCGACTGCGAGCGTGACGGGACACGTCGTGGCGGTCGGATCCGGAGCACAGGAGTGTGCATCCCGCGGCGCCGGAGCCGACAGACCGCTGTGAGTACGCGAACACTCTGTTCCGCCTGCGGGCTCGAGACTGACGGAGATGTGAATCCGGCACGGGACACCCGTTCTCGGGACGCGAGTGTCGGCGGGCGAGGAGGGCGGGGTAGTTCACAGGACGTCGCGCTGGCAGGAGCCACAGAGGGCCTCGTCTTTGATGTCGACCTCGCGGACGGTGGGGGAGAAGCTCATCACGCAACGTTTGTTGTCACAGTGTTCGAGGCCGAGCGTGTGGCCGATCTCGTGGATGACTTCCTTGCGGACGCGGTCGGCGAAGACGTCCTCGTCGGGGCGGCGGGTGACGCCGCCGTCCGAGGAGGTGTTCAGCCGGTGAGTGGAGATGACCGACCCCTTGCCGTCGAGGTACGCGAGGCCGAAGACGTAGTTGCGGCGGTGATAGAACAGGTCCTCGCTGGTGACGGCGATGTTCTTGTCGCCCGACCCGACGCGCGTGGCGAGTTTGATGAACGACTCTGCGCTGTACTGGTCGCGACCGCGGTCGTACGCGCCGGAGGGGATCGACTGTGTGTCGTGCATCGTGACGTCAGCGTCGTAGACGGCACGCAGGCTCGCGGACGCCTCGCGCTTGACCCGCGCGGGGACGTCGCCCACCGGCACGATGTCGGCGTGCATATACGTCACTTAGCGGACCCGGGAGCATAAAAATCCCGACCGGCGACGCGGCCCGGACACGGCCGGCGCCGCTGGTCCCGTCGACACCGGCGACCGCCGCGAGCCGATTCGGAAGGTGTTTTTCGGTCGGCTACCTCGAGGCCAGTAATGAACGCGGACGCGGTCGTGTTGGACATCGACGGCGTGCTCGTCGACGTCGCCGACTCCTACCGCCGGGCCATCGTCGAATCGGTCGCCCACTGTTACGAAGACACCATCGAGAGAGGAGACGTCCAGCAGTTCAAGGACGCCAGCGGGTTCAACAACGACTGGGAACTGACCCACGCGGCGGCGCTTTTCGTCCTCGCTCGCGGCGAGGGACTCGACCGCTCGGTCGAGGCGTTCACCGACGACGTCGCCGCGACCGGCGGCGGCCTCTCGGGTGCCGAGACCGTCGTACTGGACAGTCTCGGACCCGCCGAACGCGAACGCGTCATGAGCGCCTGGGACCCCGAGCGACTGCGTGACGTCTTCCAGCAGCTCTACCTCGGCGCCGACCTGTACCGCGAGTTGGAAGGGGGTGAGCCCGACGCCGACGTCGCGGGCGGGTACATCCACGACGAGCCCGTCATCGTCGACGCCGGGACGCTCGAGACGCTCCGGGAGCGATACGACGTGGGCGTGCTCACCGGTCGCCCCGCCGCCGAGGCCGACATCGCGCTGGACCGCGTGGGTCTGGACCTGCCCGCCGACCACCGCTTTACCATGGACGACTGGGAGGCGGGCAAACCCGCCCCCGACGCGCTCGTGCGCCTGGCCGGGCGCTTCGACGCCGATACGGTCGTCTTCGTCGGCGACACGCTCGACGACGTCGAGACCGCGGCGAACGCGACCGCGGCGGACCCCAACCGCGACTATCACGGCGTCGGCGTCCTCACCGGCGGGCTGGAGGGCGAGTCCGGCCGCCGGAAGTTCGAGCGGGCCGGCGCCGCCGCTGTCCTCGACTCGGTGAACGACCTCCCCGGGTTGCTCGACGGGGAATGACCCCGCGAGCGCGGGGTCCCGCGGAGCCACCAGCGTTTTTTCGCGGTCTGCCGTGTGACCGGTATGGACGTCTCACTGCTCGGAGGGACCGGAGACATCGGCGCGGCGCTGGCGCTGCGCTGGGCGCGCGACACCGACCACACGGTCGTCGTGGGCTCGCGCGACGCCGGGCGCGCCCGCGAGCGTGCCGCCGACTACGAGCGCGAACTGGCCGCCCGCGGCGCCGCCGGCGACGTGACCGGCTGTGGCAACCGCGAGGCCGCCGACCGCGGCGACGTCGTCGTCTGTACTGTCCCGCCCTACCACCTCACCGACACCATCGAGAGCGTCTCGGACGTGCTGGACGCCGACACCGTGCTCGTCTCGCCGGCCGTCGGGATGAAACACGACGAGGACGGCGCGCACTACAACCGCCCGGCCGCGGGGAGCGTCGCGGCGCTGGCCGACCGCGCAGCGCCCGCGGACACGCCCGTCGTCGGCGCCTACCACAACCTGCCCGCGGCGCCGCTGGCCGACCTCGACACCGACGTCGAGGCGGAGACGCCCGTCGTCGGCGACGACGAGACGGCCGTCGAGCGGGTCGTCGACCTCACGAACGCCGTGGAGGGATTGCAGGCCCGTCGGGCCGGCGGCCTCGCCAACGCCGCCGAGGTCGAGGCGCTCGCACCGCTCCTGATCAACGTCGGCGAGTACGACGACGACCTCGACGACGTCTGGATCTCGTTCGGCTGACCGCACGCCGGCGCGGGCGGTCGCGGGTGGATCCGGCCACTCGCGGGCGCGGCCGGATCGGGGTCACTCACGGAGGAAGGCGTCGATGGCTTCAGCCAGCACTGCCGGGCCGGTCAGCGTCGCGAGGTGCCCCTCGCCCGCGAGCATCTCGACGCGGCTGTCCGGGATGCCGTCGGCCAGCGCACGCGTCGTCTCGTGGAGGTATACGGGACTCTCCTCGCCGACGAGACAGAGCGTCGGCACCGCGATCCCCGATCCGGCGGGGGCGCGATAGCCGCCGACGGCGGCGATCTCCCGGCGGGTCTGGTCGGCCAGCGCGAGGTGGTCCGCGGGGTCGACGCCGTCCAGCGTCGCCTCACAAGCCCCGGCGGCCTCCCGCTCGAAGTGCCGGACCGCACCGAGGACGTCACCCTCGCTGACGCGGCGCTCGACCTCCGCCACGAGTTCCAGATGCCAGGCGCGGTGTCTCTCGCGCAGTGCGGGCGGTTCGTAGAGGACGAGTCGTGAGACAGCGTCGGACCGTCGAGCGGTCTCGAAGGCCGGGAGCGCCCCGAAGGAGTGGCCGACGAGCGCGACGCCGCCGGTTCGACTCGCAGCCGACCCCTCGTCCGCCGCGACGGCCTCGACGACCGCGCGGACGTCGGCCACCTCGCGTGCCATCGTGTAGCCGTCGCCGTCGCCACTTGCCCCGCGGCCCCGCCGGTCCATCGCGCACACCTGGAAGCCGTCGAGATGCGCGGCGACCCCCCGCCAGGACCGCCGCGTCGTGTCCGAACCGTGCACGGCGACGACAGGGGGTCCCGCGCCCCACCGCTCGACGGCGATGGCGACGCCGTCGCCCGAGCGGACCGTCTCCATACTCCGAGGGAAGCGGGACGTGCCGAAAACGGTTACGCCGCCGGGAGCGCGGCCAGCGTCTCGAAGACGGCTTCGACGGCCTCGGCGCCCGCGTCGACGCGCTCGCGGGCCTCGGCGGCGCTCATGTCCGGCCCGGTGACGCCGAACGCGACCGAGGTGTCCCGCCGGAGGCTCACCTCGTCGAGCGTCCGGGCGGCGGTGTGGGCGACCACCTGGTCGTGGTCGGTGCCGCCGGCCACCACCGCACCGATTACGACCACCGCGTCGACGTCATCGCGGCGCGCGAGTCGGTCCGCCGGGAGCGACGCGTCCAGCACGCCGGGAACGCGACACACCTCCGCGACCGTCCCGTCACGCGCCGCGACGCGCTCGCGCGCCAGTTCGAGCATCTCCGCTGCCAGTTCCGGGTAGTACTCCGCGACGACGAGCCCGAGCGTCGGCATAATCGACCCGTCGACCCGCCATTTGAAAAGCGATATGATTTACAGAAACGTGATGTCGTGTCCCTCAACGGGGACCGAGACGAGCGGGGAGATCGCAGCGACGAGAGCCGCGGCTGGCGGGGAGAGCGAGACGCGAAAAGGGGGACCTTCAGGCGCCGGCTTTCTCGAAGGCGGCCTCGATGTCCTCGGCCTGCGTGACGCCGATAAACCGTTCGACGATGCCGTCCTCGTTCTCGACGACGAGCGTCGGGAGCGAGCGCACCTGGTACTCGTTGGCGACGTCCTGCTGTTCGTCGACGTTGACCTTCTCGAACTCCACGTCGGTCCACTCCTCGGAGAGGTCCTCGAGGATCGGGTCCTGGGTCTTGCACGGCCCACACCAGTCGGCGTAGAAGTCCTTGAGTGTGACAGTCATACGTGTGGCTCGTAGTGGATCGGACCCGATAAGCGTTTTCACTACGCGCGCGGACCGCGCATCGGCGACGACTCTCCCGGCCGCGAACGCGGGGTCGACGGGTCCGGAACGGGCGTCTCGCGGCCGGGACGAGCCCAGGGCGAAAGGCTTAGGCAGGCGGCGCGCACACTGGGGGATATGAGCAGTAACGACGGCAGCGGACTGATGTCCAGTGCCGGTCTCGTCCGGTACTTCGACGCCGAAGACAACAACGCGATACGGGTCGACCCGCGGACGATCATCGCCTTCGGCGCCTTCTTCGGTTTCCTCATCCTCGTCTTGCGCGCGGTCGGGCTGTAATCGGCCGCTCGCTCGCTTTCTCGTCTCGTGAGTTAGAGAGACGACGGAATGGTGGCTAGGTCGAACTCCATTAGATCAACCGCAGACAGCGTGAAAGGGGCGAGTCGCACCCCTCGAACGACTCGGGGCTTTCACGCTCTTCGTAGTAGCACTCTTATACTGTCGGACACAAGTGAGGCCACCGTCGGTGGCTCGTTCGACCGGGAACGGGCGTTTCGATAGCGTGTTCCTGGCAAGCGTGTTCACGTACTTGTGTCCGACAGTATTAGATGGCAGACCGACACGGCGCGATGCCTGATACGGACCGTTGTACCCATTTTGGGCGATACCGCCGACGGATGGGCGAGTTACGGCCCGATGCGTTCACCGTGTTTCGCGACGGCGGTAACGAAGTACAACGGTCCGTATGACGCCGACCGCGACGTTTTCAAACGGCGGCCCCGAACGC